>JAUHZF010000495.1 GCA_030426145.1 Polyangia bacterium | reverse complement strand
CCCTGTGACGGCGAAGGCGAAAAAGTGTGGTCCAGGGTGGGACAGTCCGGGGGAACATGACGTCGTCGCAGCCGTTTCGCAACCCCCCAGACGGGTTGAAAAGGCCACCGCGGGTCGTGGTATGCCAGCCGGGTATGGGCATCGAGAGGTGGGCAGGGCAGGTGGGGATCGCTGCGCTCGTGTTCGCGGCCGGCTGCGCCAAGCCGCCCCCGCCGGCACCGTCACCGACCCCGCCGGTGTCGGCCGCGGTCCCCGTCGTGCTAATCCCAGCGGCACCAGCTCCTGCTCCCGTGGCGTCGGCCGAGCCCGTCGCTCCAGCCTGTCCTGCGCTCGAGGTGAAGGTGCCCGAGGTCCCCATGGACGACGAGACGGACGTCGCCGTGCCGGACATCGTCGACCCCAAGCGGCTGGCGGCTTTCTTCGAGCGCGCGGCCGCGGTGCTGAGGGGCCGTTCGGAAGACCACGTGCGCATCGCCGTCTACGGCGACTCGAACCTGACCATGGACTTCCTGACCGGTCAGATGCGGCGCACCCTGCAAAAGACCTACGGTGATGCAGGCCACGGCTTCGTCTCCTTCGGGCGCCCCTGGAGCCACTACAAGCACATGGACGTGCGCCACAACATGGGGAAGGGCTGGCAAGCCATCGCCTGCTCGACCGACCCCGTGATGGATCGCCTCTACGGCATCGCGGGCATCGCGGCCGAGAGCATGTCCCTGAAGGCGCGCAGCTGGGTCGAGACGGCCCCCGCCGATGCCCCCATCGGTCAGCGCGCCAGCCAGTTCGACCTCTTCTTCCTCAAGGGAAAGCGATGGGGTCGCTTCGACATCGAAGCGGACGGAAAGGTCGTCATGACGGCCGAAGGCAACGCCCCCGACGTGGGCCTCGGCCACGCGCGCTTCGAGCTGCCGGACGGCCCCCATCGCATCGAGGTGGTGGCCAAGGACAAACAGCACCGGGTGCGGGTCTTCGGTGTCGCCATGGAGCGCGGGGAGCCCAGCTTCGTGGTCGACTCCTTCGGGGTAGGCTCGATGAACACGGCGTCCCAAGCGCGAGAAGACCCTGCCCTCAACCGCGAGATGCTGAGGGCTCGCGGGTACGATCTCATCGTGTTCGCCACCGGCGCGAACGATGGCTTCACCCTCGACGTGACCCCCGGGCACCTGAAGGACATCATCGCGAATCACCGCGCCGTCTTGCCCGAGGCGCCGGTGCTGTTCCTCACGCCGGCCGACCGCGGTAAGACCAAGATCCTGAAGCAGACCCTCGACACCATCGCGCAGCGCAAACAGATCGCCAAGGACAACCAGGCGGCGCTCTGGGACCTCTTCGCGGCCATGGGGGGCGAAGGCGGCATGCGCAACTTCTACCGAAGGGGCATGTGCATGGCCGACCACGTGCACTTCAACGAGCGCGGGGGAACGTACATGGGCCTTCGCCTCACGCATGCCTTGTGGCGCGCATTGAAGCGCTACGTCGAAGCACATCCCGACGCGGGCTGCGGCCCCGAAGACGTGCGGGCTCAGGTTCCCGGTCGCTCCGAGTCGCTGGCCAAACACTGACCTCCCCCTTTTCTTCCCCGAGACGAACCATGGACATCCTGCTGGTGCGCCACGGCGAGAGCGAAGGCAATCGCGACAAGCGTCTTCAAGGCTCGTGCGACAAACCGCTCACCGACCAGGGGCGAGCCCAGGCCCGACGCCTCGGCGCCTGGCTGAAGGCACGCGGCGCGCAGATCGATGCCGCCTACTGTTCACCTTTGATGCGCGCGAGCGAGACGGCTCAGATCGTCACCCAGACGGCCGGCTTGCCCGAGCCCACGGTGCTCGACACCGCCGGCGAGATCCACGTCGGCTCCCTCGAGGACATGGCCATCGAGGAGATCGTGGCCGCTCACCCCGCCTTCCTCGGCCGGAGGCTCGCGTCGCTCGGCGACTTCAGTGCCTATGGCGGCGAGAGCCACGACGACGTCATGGCGCGCGTACGTCGCACCGTCGACCGGCTCCTCGCGTCGCACAAGGAGCGCGAAGAGCGGGTGCTCTTGGTGGCCCACGGCGGATTCAACTTCCACTTCACCAAGGCGCTGCTCTGCGACCCCGTCCCTCGCCTCAACATGATTCGATGGGGCAACTGCACGGCGACCCTCATCCGTCTGCGTGAGCGACGCGGCCATTACATCGGCGAGCTCACCTGGCACGTCCCCAACGAGCTCATGGGGCCCGCCGAAGAGGTCGCCGAGGCCGACGCTCTCTTCCCTGAGTAGCTATAGCGCCCCAGGTTCGAGGTTCGAGGTTCGAGGTTCGAGGTTCGAGGTTCGAGGTTCGAGGTTCGAGGTTCGAGGTCGAGGTCGAGGTCGAGGTCGAGGTCGAGGTCGAGAACGAGGTCGAGAACGAGGTCGAGAACGAGGTCGAGGTCGAGAACGAACGGCTCAAAGCCGGAATGCGTTCACCGCGTCTGTGAGCTGCTTTCCCATCGCGCTGAGGTCTTCCACGGATTGGCGCGTCTCGCCGCTGCCGATCGCGACCTCTCGGGTGACCTGCTCCACGTCTTCTACGGTCGCGGTCACCTCTTCTGCCGTGCGTCGCTGGGTCTCGGTCGTCTGCGCAATGGTGCGAGCAGCGTCGGCGGTCGCTTCGGCCAGTGTCGTCGCCGAGGCGACGGCGACGAGCGCCTCGTCCTTCGAGGTCCCCATCGCGCCGACCAGCTCGTCGACGTGCCGTGCGGTGTCGGCCACCTGCGTCGCGAGCCGCTGCATCTCGGCCGAGATGAGGGCGAAACCACGTCCCGCCTCGCCGGCGCGCACTCCCTCCAGGCCTGCATTGAGCGCGATGAGCTCGCTCTTCTGCGCCACTGTACGAATGGACGCGAGTAGCGCGGTGACGCGTTCCGCTTGGCTCGACCAGGCGTCGAAACGGAGGGCGACCTCGTGATTGGTCCCCAGGGTCGACTCGGCGTTCTGCAACACGTCGCGCGACGCGGCAGCGATGCTGCGCGACGCGTCCGCGAGATGCACCAACATCTCCTTCACCTCGGTGACCGCCGCCGCCTGCTTCACCGCGCCCGCCTGCTGCTGATTGGACGAGGCGCTGAGCTCCGCCGTCGTGGCGGTGAGGGTGGTGGCGCTCTCTTGTGCCCGCGCGACGAGCGTACGCAGGCCCGCCTGGAGCGCAGCCACGATGCGCGTGCCTCGGTCGTCGCCCTCGAGGCTGCGCGAGAGGTCACCTTCGGCGATGCATTCGCTCTCGGCCACGACCCGCTCCATGGCCGCGATGTTCACCTGTAAGCCCTCGACCGCGCTTTGGTTGATGGCCCACGCATAGCCGGCCGTGTACCAGGCGGCGACGATGAGGATCACCTGCAAGACGACGAGCCCTGCGACGTTCCTCGGGTCCTCGGTGACGGGATGCGGCCCAAACAGGTTGATGTAGGTCGTCACGCCAATGGACGACAGGGCAGAGAGGAGCGCCACGGGTGCGCCGACCCTCCTTCCTTCGAGCACGGTGATCGCGAAGGTGAGAATCGCCAGGATCATCTGGCCCACAGCCGACGTGTGGTGGTTGACCTCCAGCAGGTTGGAGGCACTGGACAGGCCAATGCTCATGTAGATGACGAGCTGCATCGCCAGCCGAACGTGGCCCTGAGCGAGCACACGAAAACCGACAGCGACCACCAACAGAGAGGCGGCGGGCAACGCGGCGCCGAGCGGTGACCTCGCCCAGACCGCAACCGCCACGTTGGCGAGGCAGAACAGGACAGCGGCCCGGAGCAGCGAGCGCACGAGGCCGACGCGCATCCGATCGGCCCCCCCTGCGGGAACCTCAGTCTTCATGACGGGTAGCCATACTCCGAACGCAGCAGGGGTTGCTACCCTGTGGAACGGCAGCGTGGACGGAAGCTGAAACTCCCCCTTCGAGCCGGGCCGCCGCCGAGGACTACTTCAACAGCACGTCGATCTTCTCGAGACCGTATTGGTCACGAAGGTGCTTGGCGATGCGACTGCGATCCTCTTTGGTGAATTGGTACGGCGCAGCCACGTAGATGGAAAGCATCATGTCGGTCGCCTCGTGCGGCGACGTGGCCGATAGCTCCACCGCGCGGGCGCTCATGTCGGCGTAGAAGTCTTTCACCAGGGTCGCGACGATGCTCTTCACGGCCGTGGTCGCGGCCTGGTCGGCATCTTGGCGTAGCTGGTGGTCGCCGACGGGAAAGGCCAACGGGTCGGCCTGAACGCCAGCGACGGGATAAGCACCGTGGCTATCGTCTTCGGTGATGCCGGCCGGCTTCAGGTGGCGCCGGGTCGGCTTCGTCCAGGCCGGCTCGAGGTCGACGGTGACGGGACCATCGCAGCGGCGCGCATGGTGCTCCACGGGATAGCTGAGCTCGCTGTAGACCGGCTCGTCGATCTCCGATGGAGTCGCCGCGCGATCGGCCTCGAGCTGCGCGAGCTCGGCCACGATGTCGGCCCGTGAACCCTGATGGCGCTGCAGGTCGCCCTGAACGCGCGTGAGCGATCGCTCATGGCTGGCACATCGGCTTCGGGCGCTCGAGACGTCGCTCTCGGCGGTGTTCAGCGCACGCCGGGCCGCATCGCGTTGGCTCTTGCGGCGGGCCAGCTCGGCCTCCGCATCGTCGAGCTGCCGCCTGAGCTCGTCCTTCTGGGCCCCTTGGGCTTGCTGCCAGCGACGGCGCAGGTTGTCGACCACCACTTGCTGAGCCGCGACATCGGCCTTCGCGGCATCGAAGGTCGCCTGCGCGGCGCGCTGCGCGGCCTCTTTCGGCGCGAGGTCGTCGGCGAGGCACCGTCGATGGTCACGGCCATGCCGTCGCATCTCGGGGCGGAGCCTCGTGATGTCGGCCTCCACCGAAGCGAGGCGACCCTGCACGGTCGCGATGTTCGACACGATGCTCGTGTAGGCGGGGTTGCTCACCCGCCGGGTCCCAGACTGGTAGGTCTGGCTCGCGGTGCTCGTGGTGTGGCTCTGACTGCAGATGTAGGGCGCAGAAGTGAGCGTGAGCAGCAGCGTTCCCTCTTCGGCCTCGGTCGAGACCCGAACCCCGTTGAGCGACCTCAGGTCGGCCGCCACGGCTGGGCCCAAGGGCGAGCGGGCCGTTCCACTCTCCTCGTGTAGAAGCACGGTGAAGCGCCCTTCTTCGGCGAGGATGCGCAGCCGATCCGTCATCGCCTGACGGTCCGCCGGACGGCCCGCGACCTCGAAGGCGCGCGCGTAGAGTGCGGTTGCCGCCCCGAGGTGCTGATCTGCCTCCGCTTTCTGCGCCAGGGTCACGACGTGGTCGGCCCAGGCGTTCTTCACCCGTGTGCGCCGCTCGGCGAGCATCGTTCGCTCGAGGTTGGGCTCGTACTTGGCGATGATGTCGAGGTTCTCGATCGCGCCTCGGTAGTCCTGCTTGGCGAGTGCAGCGTCACTCTGGGCGAGGAAGTGCTTTCGGAGCCGGTCGAAGGTGGCGAGCAGGCCCTCCATCTTCGGATAGAGGCGATGGGAACGAATGGCGAGCGGGTAGGCCTCCGCCATCTGGCCGTGCTGCACGAGGCTCTGCAATGCAGCCCGCATCCAGCGTCGCACCTCGCCGTGAAGCTCCGCCCCTTGCTGCGCGTCGAGGCCAGCCACGAAGTCGGCGTGCTTGGCCGCTGCCTCGTAGGCCCCGGCAGAGACCGAGGCGCGGGCGTCCTCGGTCGCTTCCTCGATGGCGTAGGGCCGAATCTGCGCGAGCAGACGTTGAACCTCGGCCTCATCGGGGTCGTGCTTCGCCGCCTGGCGGTAGGCGGCGTAGGCATCGCGATACTTCTTCTGTGCGACCAGCGCGTGGCCGCGGTCGAGCGCACGGTCGTAGGCGCTGACACAAGCGGGCGTGGTGGCCAGGAGCAGCCCGGCGAGAAGTGCGGCTTTCCAGTCTCGCATGACGTTCAGACAGACGAGCCTTCCTCAATCGGCATTCACCGTCCATACCGCCGACGTCGTGCCCCTTGCGTAAGCTCCCTGCCCTTGCGAGGGTTGTCCGGCCATGACCGAGTTCCTCG
>JAUHZF010000494.1 GCA_030426145.1 Polyangia bacterium | reverse complement strand
TGAAGTTGGTGCACCTGCTGCAAACGGCGGGACAGCTCGAAGCGGCGATCACCGAGTACGAGGCGCTCATCAAGGCGGCCCCTCACAACGCCGACTTCGTCTTCGAGCTCGCCGAGACGCTCATCCAGCGCGGCGAACGCGACAAGGCCCTCAAGCTGGTCGAAGACCTCGAGCGTCGCACCAAGAGCGAAGGCGACATCCTCGCGGCCGTGGCCGACTTCTACGAGCGCATCGAAGAGCCCAAGCGGGCCATCAAGGTGCTCGAGCGTCTGGCCAAGCTGCCGCAGGGCGACCCGCAGTACCTCGTCGACCTCGGGGACCGTTACTACCAAGAAGGCGACAAGAAGAAGGCCGTCGCCACCTGGGCGCGCATTCGCAGCATCGTGCCCAACCGAGCGCGGGCGAGCGCCATCCTCGGTGAGACCTATCTCGACCACGACATGCCCGACGAGGCCCTCGAGGCCTTTCGCGAGGCGGTGAAGCTCGCGCCCACGCGGCGGCGCTACAAGAAGCAGCTCGCCATCGCGCTCGAGCGCACGGCCACCGCCACCTACGGCACGTCGCGCTACCGATACACGGAGGCCCTCAAGATCTGGCACGAGCTCCTCGGCGAAGCGGGCGACGACCAGCTCCTCGCCCGAGAATGTCGCACGCACATCGTGAGCCTCTGGGCGGTGACGAAGCGGCTCGAAGAGCAGGTCGGTCCCCTCAAACAACAGTTCGAAGCCAACCCACCCGTGCTCTCGGCCGGTCGCCTGCTCGCCGAGGTGCAACGCCGACTGCGAAAGCACAAGGACGCCGAGAAGACGCTCCGCGCACTCGTGAAGCTCGACCCGGGTGACGAGTCGGCGCTGCTCGCCCTCGAGCGCGTGCTCGTGCTCCAGCGCAACCTGCCCGAGGCTATCGAGGTCTTGAAGAAGCTCGTGGAGGTGAACCCGAAGCGCGCCCGCCAGTACTACCAGCGCATGGCCCAATACGCGGCCGAGCTCTACCGAGACGACGACGCCATCAAGTATGCGGCCAAGGCCGTCGAGCTGTCGCCCAACGACGCCCAGGGCCACTTCAAGCTGGGCGAGATGTACCGCCGCCGGCAGAACACCGAGCGGGCGATGATCGAGTTCCGCAAGGCGATCGCCAAAAACGACCGTCTCTTCCCCGCCTACTTCGCGCTCGCTGAGCTCTTGGTGAGCAACGACAAGGTCGAAGAGGCCGACCGCCTCTACCGCCGCATCGTGCGTAGCTCGCGCGATGAGCAGTACGTGATGCGCGCCGCGCGGCAGTCGATGCAGATCAACCTCGGGCGCGGCACCCTCGAATCGCTCGAGCGCGAGCTGCTGCCGGTGGCCCTCGGCAACCCGCAGAAGGAGATCTACCGCCGACTCCTCGTCGAGCTCTACGGGGCCATGACCTTCCCCCTCGTGAACGCCGCGCGGCTCGGCCGGGGTGCCACGTCGACCCAGGCGCGTCAGCAGCTCGCCACCATCGGAGCCCGCGCGGTCAAGCCGCTCCTCGATGCGCTGTCCGATCCGAAGATCTCCCAGCAGCGCATCGCCATCGAGGTCCTCGCCTACGTGCAGAACAAGGGCGCCGGCCCGGCCCTCTTCAACTACGCCACCAGCCAGGCCGACCGTGAGCTTCGGATCCGGGCGATGGTCGCGTGCGGCGCCCTCAACGACCCGAGCTTGCTCGATCGTTACACCCAGCTCTTGCGACCCGACGGGGGCGACGGTCCCGCTCCCGGAGACGCGGTGGCCATCGCCGCCGTGTGGGGGGTGGCCCGCATGCGCTCGCGCCAGGCCGAGGGCCTGCTGTCGCAACTGATGGCGTCTCCCTCGCCGGACGTGCGTGCCCTGGCGGCGCTCGGGCTCGGCCTCTCGGGCAACAAGAAGTACGCCCCCGAGCTCGCCACCCTCGCACGCTCCCCCGAGGCCGGCCCCACTGCCCGCGCCGCGGCCGTGCACGCGCTCGGCGAGCTCGGCGAGAAGAGTCAGGGGCCGCTGCTCCTCGCGCTCACCGACGCCTCCGACGCCCCCGTCCGTCGGGCCGCCGTCCTCGCCCTCGCGCAGCTCAACCCGAAGTCCCGTGACGAGCAGCTCGGCGGCATCGTGGCCCGCGCGGTGCTCGGTGAAGACACCGACATGCGCGGCGTGGCGCTCGCGGCCGCGACCGCCATGGTGACGGGCGACTACCGCCGCGGAGAAGCGCTCCCCGTCCCGGATGGGCCCGTCGCCTCGAGCGAGGTGCTGCGGCGCCTCGCCCCCGACGGCTACACCAAAGACGAGCAGGCCAAGGCGCTCACCGCCCTCCGCAGCTCGTTGGTCGAAGCAGCCCGCGCCGCCGTCACGACGTCGCCCGGGCGCGCGCGGGTGGTGGCCGAGCTCACCGCGACCGACCTGCTCCCGCTGCTGGACGGCAGCGGCGACGTCTCGCCCGCGGCCAAGGCGACGATGGTGACCACCCGCGAGCAGGTCGCCGCGGCCAGCGTCGACGGTTTCGTCGCCCTCGCGCGACACCCCTCGCTCGACGTGCGCAAGCAGGCCGTGGCCTTCCTCGCGAGCCGCCCTGAGCCCGCGGCCCAAAAGGCGCTCGTCACGGCCCTCGACCCGCGCGACACCGACGTCTGCAAGACGGCCCTCGCCAACCTCGAGACGAATGCGGACGGGGCCGTGAGCGCCGTGATCAAACTCCTTCGCGGCAGCGACAGCTGGTCGCTCCGGCGCCACGCAGCCGAAGCTCTGGCCCGCGTGGGCCTCGACGGCAGCCAGAAGACCGCCGCCGAGCAGGCCCTCGCCACGTCGGCAAAAGAAGACGAATACGCCCTCGTCCGAGAGGCGGCGCTGCGCAGTGTGGCTGCGCGCGGGCCCGACTACGCCCGGCCCATCCTGAGCCAAGTCGCCCAAGGCGATGCAGAGCCGCGCCTGCGAGAGCTCGCCAACAAGCTCCTCGGCGGCCTCGAGGGCAAGCGCCCGTGAGGGGAGCCCAGCTCGGGTGCCTCTTGCTCTGTCCGCTGCTCTGGGGTTGCGACCGGCTGGGGCAGTTCGAGCTCGGCGACGACGAGTCCTTCTGCGGACAGATCACCCTCGGGAGCACCACCCGTCAGGGGCTCTCGCCACGCGTGCAGATGCGCTTGCGGTGGGACGTCGAGCGGGTCGACCTCGGCGAGGTCCCCGGCTCGCTGAGCACCTTCGACGCCGGGCAAGAGGAAGACCTACAGCGCCTGCTCGAGAACGCCCCGCTGCGGCCCATCGCCCCCCTCGCGGGGGACGCCCTGTCCCAACTCGATCTCGGCGACGGACGTGACCGCACCTTCGTCTACGCCGTGAGCCCCAGCGAGACGGAGGCGGAGTCGCTGATGGCCTTCATTTCTCTGCGCAGCGACGACGCGATCGAGGTACGGCTCATTCGCCCCGGTCGCGCCGATGAGGACGAGCCGGCTCGGGGCCAAGCCCCGATCTTCGGGCTCTTCACCCTCACCCGACAAGACGGCGACTGCGGCTATTGACCCGACCCATGCGCATCCTCGGCCTCGAGAGCAGCTGCGACGAGACCGCCGCGGCCGTCGTCGACGACACCGGCCGCGTCTGGTCCGACGTGGTGCGTAGCCAGATCGCGAGCCACGCACCCTTCGGGGGCGTGGTCCCGGAGATCGCAGCCCGCGACCACATTCGCGCCATCGCCCCCGTGGTGACCGAAGCCCTCCGCCAAGCCGACGCGACGCTGAGCGACATCGACGCCATCGCCGTCACCCATCGCCCGGGTCTCGTGGGGGCGTTGTTGGTGGGCGTGCAGGCGGCCAAGGGACTGGCGTGGGCCGCAGACAAGCCCATCGTCGGCGTCGACCACTTGGTCGGGCACCTGCTCTCGGTCTTCCTGCAGCGCGACGCGTCCTTCGTCGCCGTGCCCACCTATCCTTTCGTGGCCCTGCTCGTCTCCGGCGGGCACACGGCCCTCTACCGCTGTGACGGCGAGGCCGAGATCCGCGAGCTGGGCGCGACACGCGACGATGCCGTCGGCGAGGCCTACGACAAGGTCGCCAAGCTCCTCGGCCTCGGATACCCAGGCGGACCGGTGATCGATCGACTCGCGGCCACCGGCGATCCAGACCGCGCCGAGCTCCCCAAGCCCATGGCACGGCGCCCATCTCTCGAGTTCAGCTTCTCGGGGATCAAGAGCGCGGTCGCACGCCTCGTGGAACATGCGCCCCCCACGGACGCCGACGTCCCTCACCTCTGCGCTGCGTTTCAACGCACCGTCACCACCACCCTCGTGAAGAAGACCATGGCCGCAGCCAAGCAGGAGAGCGTGTCGCAGGTCGTGGTGGCTGGCGGAGTGGCCGCCAACCGCGAGCTGCGGGCCCGCATGGCCGCTGCCGGCGAGAAGCGTGGGGTGCGTCTCTTCGTCCCCCCCCTGGCATCGTGTACCGACAACGCGGCCATGATCGCCTACGCGGGCGCACGGCGGCTCGCGACCGGCCACCGCGATGACCTCACGCTCGGCCCCGCGACCTTCACTCGGCTCCCGAGGGTGACGCGCAAGGGCCGTGGCGCCCGCTGACGAAGGCCGGCTCCGCCGTCTCGAAATCAGTCGAAGCCATTGAAAGCTCAAGGGTTCTCAGAATGTGACGTTGTGTCTTTCCGAGGCCCGTCCATGCACGCTCCGACCTACCGCCTACAGTTACGTGGTAGCCGCCCGCCGGCTGCTGTTAAGATCCCCGTTACCGTGGAACTGTCCCCCGGCCTGATGGTGACGAACAACGTGCGCCTCACTCGCCCGCTCGGCGAGGGAGCGATGGGGTGCGTGTGGGTTGCCGACCATCTCACGCTGCGTAGTCAGGTCGCGGTCAAGTTCATCTCGGCGGAGCTCGCGAGCGATGGCGGCGAGGTGCTCGCCCGCTTCGTGCAAGAAGCCGCGATCGCGGCCCAGATCCGCAGCCCCCACGTGGTCCAGATCTTCGACCAAGGCGTGATGGGTGACGGCACCCCCTACATGGTGATGGAGCTGCTCGAGGGCGAGAGCCTGATGGAGTGGCTCGAGCGCCGCGGTCGCCTCAGCGTGC
This sequence comes from Polyangia bacterium, assembly GCA_030426145.1. GTDB lineage: Bacteria > Myxococcota_A > Polyangia > Polyangiales > Polyangiaceae > JAPYTK01. The sequence goes on along the minus strand of JAUHZF010000494.1, from coordinate 982 downwards.
AGGAGGCCTCCACGGTGATGGTCCACGTGGCACGAGCGCTGCGCAAAGCCCACGAGCAGGGCGTGGTGCATCGCGACATCAAGCCCGACAACATCTTCGTGCATGCACACGACGACGGGCTCTTCTGCAAGGTGCTCGACTTCGGCATCGCGAAGCAGACCAAGCTCCCCAAGATGGGCCTCACCAACGCAGGCGTGATGGTGGGTACCCCCGAGTACATGAGTCCGGAGCAGGTCCTGAGCGCCAAGGACGTCGACTTCCGGGCCGACCTCTGGGCCTTGGCGGTGACCGCCTACCAAATGCTCACGGGCCACCTCCCGTTCTTTGCCGAGGCCCTCGGCACCCTCTGCGTCAAACTGCTCGACGGCAAGTTCCAACCCGCGAGCGAGCTGCGCCCCGACCTCCCGCCCGGCATGGACGCATGGTTCCTTCGGGCCCTCGCACACGACCCGGCGGACCGCTTTCAGAGCGCGCGCGAGATGTCGCAGTCCTTCTTGCGCCTGGTCGCACACCGCCAGCAGATCGGTGAGGACGAAGAATCGAGCGTCACCGCGCTCCTGAGCATCATCCCCGACCCCAACCTCGGGCCCAAGAACCGGCTCGGGAACCTCGACCACACGGTTCCGATCACGAGCTCGTCGATCGACCAGACCGAGCTCCTCGGCTCCTCCCTCGACGACACCGAGTTCCTCGACGCCGACAACCTCGAGGAGGCGCAGTCGGTCGACGCCCCCGGCGTTCGCATCGCGGGGTCTGGCACGCTCACCGGTTCCTCAGCGAGCCGCCGGGCCGAACCCAAGCGCGCTCGCGTGGGTGCCATCGTGGGCGGTGTCGCGCTCGGTCTCGCCCTCGCGGTGGGGGTCGTCATCTCGCTCACCGGGAGCCACACCGAGCCCCAAGCGACGCCCGCGGCGCAGACCACCGACGGTGCCGCCGACGAGCAGCCGACGAGCTCGCCCGACGAGCCGGCCGACGCCTCTCC
>JAUHZF010000085.1:0-22500 GCA_030426145.1 Polyangia bacterium | reverse complement strand
CGCCGGTGCGTGACGTAGCCGACGTACATCCCCAGCAGGCGGGTGTCGTGGCGGCGGATGTCGTCGTCGAAGGTCGAGAACATGGTCAGCTCCCTCCCGCGTCGAACGGCACGCTCATCTGGGCCTCGGGGTCCTCGGCGCCGATCGGCTGCCCGTCGCGGCGGTACTCGACGCGGGTGGCGCCCGTGTCGGGCTCCACCACCTCCACCTCGGTCATCGAGCCGCCGGCGCTGGGCTCGCTCCGGTTCCGCTCGCCGCGCTGCTCCTGGGCGACCTGGCGGGCGCGGCGGCCGCTCCCGTCGCGGGTGAGCTTGAGCTCGCAGACGTAGCCCGAGGACGAGACGACGTGCTTGACGTCGGTGACGTAGTACTTGCCCGAGAGCAGCCCGGAGATGCCGCGCACCTCGACGATGCTCTTCGCGTGCAGGGTCGGGTCGCCCACCACGCGCATCGACAGCTTCACCGTCCCCCGCTCGGAGCGGCGGAAGCGAGCCTGCGCCTCCCGGCCGGCGCGCTCGCTCGTGGGGGCCGACGTCGGCGCGACGGTGGCCGTCGCGTTGCGGGTCTCCAGCATGGTCGCCCCGGTCTCGGGGTCCACCACCTCGACGACCTCGGCGAGGGTCTCGCGCTCGGCGGAGTCGTTATTGACCGTCTCCTCGATGGTGCTGCGCGTGAGCGGGTCCCGGCCGCGCACGGTGACCCGGCCCGCCCGGCGCCCGAGGTCGCTCTCGACGTTAACCGAGAGCACGTCGCCACGCCCCGGATCGGCGTACCAGGTGAACACGTGGGTGGGCGCGGCGCTCTGCCGGCGCTCGTGGAAGTGGAAGCCGCCGTCGTCGACGTAGAACTCGAACTCTTCGCGGCTCGCAAGGCGCCGCAGGAAGCGGGCGTCGGTCTCGCCGGTCTGGTTGATGACCTCGAGCACCTCCCCGGTGTCCTCGACGTCGACCAGGGTGCCCTCGTACCCGTGTTCTTCTGCGACGGCTCTGGCGACGTCGGCGCGGCTCATGTTCTCGAAGACCCGGGTCTTCGACTCCCGGTCCATGAGCACGCTGGTGGCGCGGCCCTCCAGGGTGAGCGTCGTGAAGCCCTTGAGCTTTCGGACGACCACGCGGCGCGGCGGCGCCATGTTGCCCGGGTAGCCCCAGCTCACCTCGAGCACGGCCCCGCCCGCGATGTCCTCGCGATCGAAGAGCGAGAGGTCGAAGTTGTCGAGCTGGATGGAGACCTGGTCCGCCTTGCGCTCGGCGTCCTCGAAGGTGAACGCGATGATGCGGTCGCCCAGGTCGAGGGGCTCGCCGCCCTCGGCCTGCTCGTCGGGGAGCAGCGTGATGCGCACGCCGGGGGTGCTGCGGTCGAGGATGGGGTTCATGCCGCCCTCCGCCGCTGCTCGGAGAGGATGACGTCGGTGAGCACCCGCACCGAAGGGACGAAGAGCACCAGCGTCGGGTCGACGATGGGATCGGGCTGGAAGTCGGCGATGACCCACCAGAAGCCGCAGGCTCGGGGCAGCGGCGCGAAGTAGCGCCCGGCGAGCCCCCACAGGGAGTCGCCCTGCACGACGGTGTGTCGCCGGGTGTCGGCGAGCTCGCGGTAGCCGTAGGGCTCGCGCTCGCTCAGGAAGAGGCGACCCGCCTCGTCGCGGGTGCCGAAGGTGAAGCTGTGCCGGGAGCCGGACTTCGGGGGCATGGTCAGACCTCCTCCCGCAGGGCCTCGGAGGTGACCCGCACGTCGAGGATCTCCTCGAAGTTGACGTTGGCGGCGTAGACGAGGGCCCGGCCGTCGTTGCCGAACTGGCGGTACTGGAACTCGACGCCGGTGAGCACCGCCTCGACCGTGAGCACGCCCGGCCAGATGAAGAGCGTGCGCGGGGGCGCCGTCGCGGCGACCCCCTCGGTGGCCTCCGGCGGGACGGTCAGCGCCCGCAGGAAGGCGCGGAAGTCCATGATGTCGACGTCGCCCGGCTGCTCGGCGGCGAAGGTGCGGTCGAGGTAGAACTCCACCGCGCTGAGCTCGCGGTTGCCGGTGCTTTGGTACTGCAGCACCTGGTGCGAGAGCCCGGGCACGGCGAGGCGGTTCCAGTTGACCTGCACCTTCTCGACGAGCTGCGTCGGGTTGAACAGGCACTCGATGGACTCGCCGGTCACGACGTTGACCAGGGAGCAGCGCGGCGGGCGGGTGTCGAAGGTCATCCGGCGCTCCTCGTCAGTACGCGGGCACGGGCGTGAAGGCCCGGCTCGCGTTGTCCTGGTTGGCGTTGTGGGTGGCGCGGGCGACGGTCTCGCCGTCCACCTGGACGTTGATCTGGAACGGCGGCGCCTGGCCCCTCGCGGTGGCGCGGTCGTTGGCGAAGCGCTGCAGGTTGGCCTCGAGCTGCGCGAACTCGTTCATCCGGGTCGTGGTGTCGGCGATCGACGGCATCGCCGACGTCGCCGCCTCGGCGCGGGTCGCCGTGTCCTGCGTGTTCCCGACCGCGGCGAAGGAGTCCTCCGTGCGGACCTCGGTGGAGAGCGGCTGGCGGCTCAGGCGCTCGAGGCTCTCGGGCAGCAGCGCGTCGGGGATGTTCCGCAGGATGCGGGTTGCGTCCCGCGAGGGGAGCAGAGAAGGTCCCAGGGCTACCTGGGCGCGAGATAGACAGAGGGCCTCATCGGGATGACCGGCGGGGCCCTCTTCTTTTTCCGCCGCCTCGTCGTCCTACGGACGAGGTCGACCAAGTCGAAGCGCTGCTGTGCGAGACCCAGAGGACTTGATGCCCAAAGCCCCTGCACACGAGTGGACATTCCGCGCGAGCTTCCGGCGGCAGGCCTTCGGGTGGCAGTCGCAGCCGGCGATCAAGCGGGTCAAAGAAGCCGTGTCCGAGATCAAGAAGGTGGCGCGCAAGGAGCCCCTTCGCGCTGCCGAGGGGGCGGTGCTTTTTCTCGAGAAGGTGTCGCCCGCGATCGAGCGCGTCGACAGCTCGTCGGGCGCCATCGGCACGGCGGTGGACAATGCCATCACCGCGCTCGTCAAAATCATCGCCGCAGCGCCGGCTGACGACGACACGCGGGCGAAGTGGCTCGAGCGAATGTGGGTGGCCTACGAGGATGATGACGTCCCCTACCTCGAATCGCTCGGCGACCACTGGGGCGAGCTCTGCGCCAGTCCACAGGTCGCGTCCCATTGGGCCGACGAGCTCATCCCGGCGTGCAAGAAGGCGTGGAGTCCCGACCCTGCGCAGCAAGGGTACTTCAAGGGCATCACCAACTGTCTGAGCGCCATGCTCGTCGCCGGACGCCACGAGGAGACGCTCGAGCTCCTCGAAATGGCGCCCTACGACATGTGGGGCTTCCGCAAGTACGGCATGAAGGCCCTCGTGGCGATGGGCCGCAAGGCCGAAGCCATCCGCTACGTTGAGGAGAGAAGGGGACTGAGCGACAGCCCCGTGCCCATCGCGCGGGCCTGCGAAGAGGTGCTGCTCTCTTCGGGGCTGGCCGAGGAGGCTTACGATCGGTACGGATTCGTCGCCAACCAGGCCGGGACCTACCTCGCGTGGTTCCGTGCGCTGGCGAAGAAGTACCCTCACAAGTCGAAGGCCGAGGTGCTCGCCGATCTGGTGGCGTACACCCCCGGCGACGAGGGCAAGTGGTTCGCTGCGGCCAAGTCGGCGAAGCTTTACGATGATGCCATCGCGCTCGCGAAGCGCACGCCTTGCTCGCCCCAGACCCTGACGCACGCAGCGCGGGACTTCGAGGAGAAGAACCCCACCTTTGCTCTCGAGGCGGGCATGGCTGCGCTTCACTGGCTAGTCGAGGGCTACGGTTACCAGATCACCAGCGCCCACGTGCGCGCGGCGTACACGCACACCATGAAAGCCGCAGAGCATGCCGGGCTCGCTCGCGAGACGCAGGCGAGGATTCGAGACATGGTCTCCCGCGAGACCTTTGGCGAACGCTTCGTCACCCGCGTCCTGGGCCGTGACCTCGGCCTGAAGTGATGGCCCAAACCCCATCGGGAGCGGCGGCCGCGTCCTAGCCGAGACCAGGCGCCTCGTTTAGAAGACAACGCGTCTGAGTCCCCACGAGAACGGAGCGCAACAAATCATGGCAGCGCGTAAGAAGACCACCCGCGGCCGCGCGGGCGGCAAGAAGACCAGGGAGATCGAATGGATCGGCGGCACCGTCTCGATGCCCGCCTACGTTGCCGACGAGGGCGAGCCCTACCGGCCCGAGGTGATGTTCTGGATGGGCGCCGATGGCGCAGTCGTCGGCTCGACGGTGGGCATGCCCGGCGAGCTTCTGCCGATGGCGAGCGAGAGCCTTCAGAGCGCCATCGACGAGCCGATGGTCGGGCGTCCGCACCGTCCGACACGGGTACGGGTGGCGTCGGCTGAGCTGGCCGACGCCTTGCGCGCGGGGCACCCGGGGATCGATGTCGTGTGCGCGCCGACGCCCGAGCTGGACGAAATGTTGGCGCTGATGTTCGAGCAGATGGCCGAGGATGGTGCGCTGGAGCCGTCTTACCTGTCGCCGGAGATCACCCCGGAGGCCATGGCCGCCTTCTTCAAGGCAGCTGCGGCCCTGTTCCGGGCCGAGCCCTGGAAGCTGGTGCCGGACGACCAGAGTCTGCTGTCGGTCACCATCGAGCCGTTCGGGCTGCGCGACGCGGCCTTGTCGGTGATCGGCCAGATGGGGCAGAGCTTGGGACTGATCCTGTTCTCGGGCCTCGACGATGTCGAAGCCTATGTCGAGGCCGCCGGCGCAAGGGAGCGGGGCGAAGAGCCCGAGATACCGCCCCACTTCGTGCTCAACTTCGATCGCGGGGCGGACCTTGCGCCTGAGCTCCGCAAGGAGATCTCCGAGCACCACTGGGAGGTCGCGGGCGCGAACGCCTATCCGTGGCTGGTGGCGGTGGAAGAGGAGCTCGTCGCCCGGCTTCCCACCGCCGCCGAAGTCACCATGGCCGAGGCGATCGCCCTGGCCCTCACCAGCGTGGCGGCCGAGAAGAAGGCCCTGCAAAGGGCTTGGGATGGTGGCGAGCCGATCTCGCGTACGCTGTCGGTGACCACCCACGCAGGCGAGGTCGAGGTCACGCTCCGCGCGCCCTACACGCGAGCGCCGGTGGTGTTCGATCCGTCGCACGACATCCTCGCAGACCTGGCCGCGCTCTCACGGGACGACGGCGAGATGGACGGCGACGCCCGCCATGCGCTCGAAGACGAGCTGCTGCGGCGCTTCGCAACTTCGCCCGAGGCGAAAGACCTCGACGAGGTCCACGCCTGCGGGTTGGTGATGGACTTCGGCGCCAACTACTACGGTCACACCATCGCCACCCTCGGTCCCAAGGATCTGCGCCAACTGCTCTTCGAGCTCATCCCGCGCAAGGTCAGCATCGGCGCCTCGGAGGCGGGCTTCATCGTCGACGAGATGCGTGCCTTGTACCGCTTTCTGAAGCGCGAGTTCGGCCTGAAGAAAGCCGACGCCTGCTTGCGGGTGCTGGGACCCAACGCAGGGAAGAAGCTCGAGGCGGCGCTCTCCGACGCGAGCAACTTCGGCATGGCCAAGTCGCTGTTCATGGCGGGCGCCGACGCTGGCTTCGACATGGAGTCCAAGGAAGGCATCGAGGCGTGGATGCAATCCATTCAGGGAAAGCCTCTGCCACCATCGATCCCCCTGCCGGGCACGCGTCCACCAGCGTCGAAGAAGACCGCCAAGGCCAAGAAGGGCAAACGCAAGTCCGCCCGCAAGGCGCGGAAGAAGAACCGCTAGCGCCAAGGGCTCGAGGAACTGAAGTCCCTCCAAAGTCAACAGCGCTCAACGAGCTGACGCGTGCCCGAGTCCGACCATGGCCAAGAAGAAGAAGAGAGACCCCAAAATCGAGGCGTGGATTGCCGCACGAAAGCGACATCACTTGTCGCATGCACACGTGCAGATGGCGCGCGAGTTGGGGTTGAACCCCAGCAAGCTCGGCAAGCTCGACAACCACGACCAGGAGCCGTGGAAGGCCCCGCTTCCCGAGTTCATCGAGTCACTCTACGAGAAGCGCTTCGGTCGCCCTCGCCCGGAGAAGGTTCTGTCGCTCGAAGAGCTGGTCCGCGTACGAGCGCGCAAGCAGCAAGTCCGCCGCGAGGCGAAGGCGCGGCGGCGACTCGAGCGGAACGAGCAGGGGGCGGCCGTCACTGATGGCAGCGGTAGCGAGAAGACCGGGCCGTGAGCGAACGAGAACGGTACGAGGCCGAGAACGAGAACGCTCACGAGGCCGAGGACGAGAACGCTCACGAGGCCGAGAACGAGAACGCCCACGAGGCCGAGAACGAGAAGCATCTGAAAGCCCCTCCCCTCGCTGCGCGAGGGGTCCCTCCCCAAACGGCGTGGCTTCGCGACGATTTGAAGCGAACCCGTGCTCAGCTACTCAGGTTGCGACGGAGCCATGCGCCGCAGCCCCGAGGCCATGAAACGTCGTGGCGGCCTGACGTGCAGGTAACGGGCGTGTAGCGTTCTCTCGGCACGCCCCGATGGAGCACGCGACCGAAGGAAACCACGCTTGTTCTGCTCGGCTTCACGTCGAGCGTGAAGGCGGCATCGTGTGGATCGAAGGCCGCGTGCTCGACAACGGAATGCACGCGCATCATGCGCTCCAGGTCTCGTGGGCGGCGCCGGATACGATGGTCGACCTGCGGACGAACGACCGCTCATTCCGGGGTCGGGTGGTCGTGGTCGATGGCGGGGTCTCGCACGCGCTCTCCCTGGAGAATGGGCTCATCGCCCTCGTCGACGCTGCACCTGCGGTGGCCGAGCGGCTTCGAGGTCTCCACTTGCACGGTCGCGGCGCCGCTGCTTTCGACGCGCTCGAGGGATGGGACGGAACGCTCCAGGAGATTCGAGGTTCGCTGCTCCTCGGGGGTGAAGCGCCCGCGGTTCGCGACGCTCGCGTGCGGGCGGTTCTCGACTGGCTCGACGAGATGGAGCGAGGGCGGCGGTGGACCTCCGTGTCGCTCGAGGGGGCGCTAGCCATCGCCCATCTGTCGCGGAGCCGGTTTCTCCACCTGTTCTCGGCCGAGGTCGGCTCGCCGTGGCGGACTTACCTCGTGTGGCGACGTGCGCTCGTCGCCATGACCCTCGCCAGCCAGGATGCCGATCTCACCGCGGCCGCCCACGCGGCTGGTTACGCCGACTCGGCACACCTCTCGAGGCAGTTCAAGGCGCTCTTCGGCGTGACCCCCTCGGCCTTCGTCAACAACAGCCACTTTGTTCAATCGTGATGAGGGCCCAGCCGCCAAGTTGATCACGTGACGCGGAGCCGCCGAATGGCTCCGTCCCACGGAGACGACATGACGACTTGGCTAGAAACCACCCCCATCGCGAACCACGACCACCCCACGATCCGCGCTCTCGTGCGCGCACGTGGTTGGTCGGACCTGTCACCCTACGACCGCATCGGTGCCGCTTATGCGTTCGTGAAAGACGAGATCCCGTTCGGCTACAACCGAGCCGACGATCTCTCCGCGAGCGAGGTGCTCGCCGACGGCTACGGGCAGTGCAACACGAAGGGCAACCTCCTCGTGGCGCTGCTGCGTCGGCTTGGCGTACCCGCTCGCTTCCACGGGTTCACCATCGACAAAGCGCTTCAGAAGGGCGCCATCCCCTGGTGGCTGTTTCCCATCGCTCCGTCGCGGATCCTCCACAGCTGGGTGGAGGTCCTGTGGGAGGGCGCGTGGCTCCCCCTCGAGGGATTCATCCTCGACCAGCCCTACCTCGCGTCCCTTCAGCGGCGCTTCCCCGACGCGACCCGGTTCTGCGGCTACGGCGCGGCGACCACCAACCTGCAGCAACCGGAGGTGGAGTGGCGCGGAAAGCCCACCTTCATCCAGCGTGAGGGCATCGCCGACGACTTCGGAGTTTTCGACCACCCGGACGATCTGTACCGAACGCGGGGCACGAACCTCTCCGGCGTGCGCAGGGCGCTCTACGTTCGCGTCTTCCGCCATGCGATGAACGCGACGGTGAAGCGTCTCCGACGCACACCCCTCGAAATCGGTTCAATCTCGAAGCGCACGGCCAGCTCGTCCACCTGACCTGATTTAGAGGTCGACTTATCGTATATCGACGATATACGTTTTCGCTCATGAAGGACCCCACGCCGTGCTGCCCCCCGGCGGAGCCGATGCCGCCGGTTCCCACCGACGAGGGCGAGGCCAACGCCCATCTCGCGCGACTCGCCAAGGCGCTCGCGCATCCGGCGCGGGTCGCCATCCTCCGGCTTCTCGTGCGCCGGGAGGGCTGCGTGGTGGGCAGCATCGTCGATGAGCTGCCCCTCGCGCAGTCGACGGTGTCGCAGCACCTCAAGCAGCTCAAGGAGGCCGGGCTCATCCGGGGCGAGGTCGATGGCCCGCGCGTCTGTTACTGCGTCGAGCCCGGCGTGGTTGCGCTCTTCAAAGCCCTCGTGGAGCGACTCTGACCAAAGGGACGACGATGGGGATCTTCGAACGCTACTTGTCGCTCTGGGTCGGGCTCGCCATCGCGGTGGGCGTAGGGCTCGGGCTCGTTGCGCCCAGCGCCTTCGAGGCCGTGGCCGAGCTCGAGTGGGCTCGCGTCAACCTCGTGGTCGCGGTGCTCATCTGGCTGATGATCTACCCGATGATGCTCAAGGTGGAGCCGTCGTGCCTGAAGGACGTCGGTCGCAAGCCCAAGGGCCTCGCCCTCACCCTCGTGGTCAACTGGCTCATCAAACCCTTCACCATGGCCGCGCTGGGGGTGCTCTTCTTCAAGCACGTCTTCGCGGGCCTGGTGCCGGTCGAAGACGGCCAGCAGTACATCGCGGGCATGATCCTGCTCGGGGTCGCGCCGTGTACTGCGATGGTCTTCGTATGGAGCCATCTCACCAATGGCGACGCCAACTACACCCTGGTGCAGGTGTCGGTGAACGACATCATCCTCGTCTTCGCCTTCGCGCCCATCGCCGGGCTGCTGCTGGGCATGACCGACATCCAGGTGCCCTGGGAGACCCTGCTCGCCTCGGTGGTCGTCTTCGTGGTCATTCCCCTCGGGGCGGGCATGTTGACCCATCGTGGCCTCACCAAGACTGGCGGCGCCGAGGCCATCGAGCGGCTTGCGGGTAAGCTCAAACCGACTTCGATCATCGGCCTCCTCCTCACCGTGGTGCTGCTCTTCGGCTTCCAGGCCGAGACCATCGTCGCCCAGCCGGGAAGGGTGCTGCTCATCGCCATCCCGCTCGCGATCCAGAGCTACGGGATCTTCGCCATCGCCTACGGGCTCGCCCGGCTCTTGAAGCTGCCCTTCGACGTCGCCGCACCGGCCGCCATGATCGGCACCTCCAACTTCTTCGAGCTCGCGGTGGCGGTCGCGATCAGCCTCTTCGGCCTCGCCTCCGGCGCGGCCCTCGCCACGGTGGTGGGGGTGCTCATCGAGGTGCCGGTGATGCTGTCGCTGGTCGCCTTCGCGAACCGCACCCGAGGGTGGTTCCCCAACACCGCCGAGGCCTGACCATGCGTTTCGACGCCGCGGTGTCCCTCGTCGACGGCTGAGGCGACGCAGACTGACGTTGGGGGGCGCCTCGTCTACGTTGTCGCCCATGGCCATCTCCGATCAAGTTCCCACGAAGTCTCCCTTTCACGCCAAGAGCACGGGGGCCGAGGTCCTCGCCGGCGTCGACCTGACGGGCAAGGTCGCGATCGTAACCGGCGGCTACAGTGGGATCGGCATCGAGACCACGCGGGCCATGCTCCAGAAGGGGGCGAAGGTCATCGTGCCCGTGCGTTCGCCCCAGAAGGCCGAAGAAGCCCTGAAGGGGCTCGATGGAGACCTGGAGACGGCACCGCTGAACCTCGGCGATCTCGGCTCTGTGAAGGGCTTCGTGGAGGCGATGGTGGGCAAGCTCACGCAGCTCGACTTTCTCATCAACAACGCGGGGATCATGGCCTGCTCGCTGACGCGCGTGGGCCCCGGGTGGGAGTCGCAGTTCGGGGTGAACCACATGGGACACTTCGCCCTCACGAAGGGGCTCATGCCCCTTCTCGAGAAGACGGCGGGGGCGCGGGTCGTGGCGCTGTCGTCGACCGGGCACAAAATCTCCCGCATCCGTTGGGACGACGTGCAGTTCGAGACGGACTACAACAAGTGGAAGGCCTACGGACAGGCGAAGACGGCCAACGCGCTCTTCGCCAATGGCCTGTCGCGCCGGCTGAAAGAAGGCCTCGCGTTTTCGGTGCACCCCGGCGGGATCTTCACGCCCCTTCAACGGCATCTGCCCAAAGAGGAGATGGTCGCGCTCGGCTGGATCACCGAAGACGGCGAGCCGAGCGAGATGGCCAAGCAGGGCTTCAAGACGCCGGAGCAGGGGTGCTCCACCACGCTATGGGCGGCCACGTCCAAGGCGCTCGAGGGCAAGCCCGGGGTGTACTGTGAAGACTGCGACATCGCGGCGCCGACCGAACCCGAGACGCCGACCGCTCGCTACGTCGGGGTCGACGAGCACGCCTGCGACGACGAGCAGGCCGAACGCCTCTGGGCCCTCAGCGAGAAGCTCCTCGCCGAAGCCTGAGCGGGCGGCATCGGAGCGGCGCACGGTATGACGATCTACCTCGACCACAACGCGACGACCCCCGTCCTCCCCGAGGTGGTCGACGCCATGATCCCCTTTCTTCGGGACCACTTCGGCAACCCTTCGAGCGGCCACGTTTACGGCCGCCGCGCGCTCGATGCTGTCGAGGAGGCGCGGGCTCAGGTGGCGACGCTCATCGGCGCAGACCCCGAGGAGATCGTGTTCACCTCCGGCGGCACGGAAGCGAACAACCTCGCGATTCGCGGTGTGATGGATGGGCGGTCGGGGCGCGTCGTCACCTCCGTCGTCGAGCACCCGGCGACCGAGCGCCCCTGCGCTTGGCTCGAGGCCCACGGGACCGAAGTGCGGCGTCTCGGGGTCGATGCCCAGGGCCGGGTCGCGGGCGCGCACGACGCCGTGGATGCGGACACTGCGCTCGTCACGGTGATGCACGCCAACAACGAGACCGGCGTGCTGCAGCCCATCGAGGCCCTCGGCGCCGCGGCCCATGACGTGGGGGCGGTGGTGCACACCGACGCGGCACAGTCGCTGGGCAAGGTGCAGGTCGACGTCGATGCGCTCGGCGTCGATCTGCTCAGCATCGCCGGTCACAAGCTCTATGCGCCCAAAGGGGTCGGGGCCCTCTACGTGCGTCGCGGCACCGCGCTCTCGCCCTTCGTGCTCGGGGCGGGTCACGAGCGAGGCCTCCGGCCCGGTACCGAGAACGTCGCCTCCATCGTCGGCCTCGGCGTGGCTTGCGCGGCGGCGGGACGAGATCTGGACGCTACGTCTGCCCGCATGAGGTCGCTGCGGGACGCGCTCTGGGACCAGCTGAAGCAAGCCGTCGACGGCCTTCGCCTCAATGGCCACCCAGAGCATCGGCTCCCGAATACGCTCAACGTGCGCTTCCCCCACACCACCGGCGATGCCGTCTTGGCGCGCGCACCGGAGGTGGCCGCCTCGACGGGCTCTGCCTGTCACGCCGGACAGACCTCGGCATCGGCCGTGGTTCTCGCGATGAGGGTGCCGGCGGAGCAAGCGCTCGGGTCGGTTCGGCTCACGCTCGGGCGGCACACCACGGCGGAGGAGATTGCGCGTGCCGCCGATGCGCTCGTGCGGGCATGGCGAGATGCCACGGAGTCATGAACGCCGTCGAATGACCGAGTTGTGATGCGCGTTCGCGTTGCATCTGCCATCTCGTAGCATGAGTAACTCGGCATATGATCTTGACGTCATATGTTAGCCCGCGCTAGCCAAGGGGGGTGAGCCTCCCCGAACCAGAACTGGTCGATGCCGCCGTTCAGCTCTTCGCCGCCGCCGCGCATCGGGCGCGTGTGGTCGTCCTGGTGGCGTTGTCCCGGCGTGGACCCATGTCGGCGGGAGAGCTGCAGGAGCTCGCGGGTCTCGAGCAGACGGCGATGTCTCACCAGCTGCGCACGCTGCGGGAGGCGAACCTCATCTCGTCGCGGCGTGAGGGGCGACGGGTCATCTACGCGCTCCAGGACGAGCACGTCGCGCGGATCGTGGAGGACACGCTCGCACACGTCGCAGAGGAGGGCGGTTGAGCAGGCGTCGGCTGGGCGGGGCCCTCGTGTGCCTGGCGGCTCTGGGCTGTGGACCCGCGCCGGGCGCCGGGCTGGGACTCGCGCCCCCCGCCAAGGCGCCAAGGTCAGGGCGACCGATCCCCGACCCGGAGACCAGTGGTCCGCTGCGGTTCTCGCACCTCTTGCGCTACGCCGAGGCCCGGTCGCCCCTGCTGTACGTGTCGAAGCAACGGGCGCAGCTCGGCGCGGCCGACGTCGAAGGAGCGGAGGTTCTGGTGCCCTACAACCCCAGCGTGACGCTGATCGGTGGGGGGCGACGGGTGGCGGGGGTCACCCGCTTCGAGATGGGGGCGCAGCTCCAGCAGCGCCTCGAGATTGCGGGCGAGCGTGGCACGCGGCTCGAGGCGGCCGAAGCTGGACGCGATGCGCAACGGGCGGAGGTCGACGTCGTCCGGTGGGAGCTGCACGTGCGCGTGCACGCGCTCTACTACAAGCTGTTGGTTCGGCGGCAGCGTGTAGAGGCCGCGACCGCGCTCGAACGCTTCGCGGGCCGGGTGGGGGACATCATCGAGCGGCGCATCGAGGCCGGGGAAGACGCTCCCTTGAAGACGCTCGCGGCGCGCACAGAGCTCGCCAAGGCCGCGCAGCTCGCCATCGAAGCGCGCCGCGCCTACCGCGAGGCGCAGCTCAGCCTCGCGGTGCTCTCGGGATGGCCGGCCTCGGTCCCCATCGAGGTCGAGGGCAAGCTGTCGGGCAAACGTCGCTTGCCCAAGCGAGATGCGCTCCGGGAGCAGGCCCTCGCTTCGCACCCCTCGCGACGATGGCTCGCACTCGAGGTTCGCGCGAGCGATGCCCGGGTCGAGCGCGAAGACCGTGAGGGCACGCTGGAGCCCACCCTCGGGGTTCGCTACGGCCGCGAAGCCGAGCCCGAGTCGGTCGCCCACGTCATCGTCGGCACTTTGCAGATCCCCATTCCGGTCTGGCAGCGCAATCAGGCTGGCAGAGCACGCGCACGGGCCGAGCGCGGCGTACGCCGAGCAGAGGAGTACGCGTTCACCTCGACCCTCGACGCGCGGCTCGCCGAGGCGATGGTGCGGGTCGAGGCGGCGGAGGCGCGGACAGAGGTCTTCGGCCGCGAGCTGCTTCCCGCCTTCGCTCAGAACCTAGAGAAGTTGCAACGCGCCTTCGAGCTCGGGGAGATCGATACCCTTCAGCTGGCGCAGATCCAGTCGCGGCTGCTCGTGGCCCAGGACGCGGCCTTGGCTGCGCTCGAGGACTACTACGACGCCCTCGCCGAGCTCGAGGGGCTCAGCGGGGTCGAGCTCCTCGGGCAGGAGGGGCGACGTTGAATTCACCGGCATCGACCCGCGCAGAGCGGCGCCCGTGGGTTGCGACGTCGGTGGCGGCCGTCATTCTCGTCGCCCTCACGGCCGGCTCGACGGTTCTGGTCGAGCATCGGATCCACGCTGAAGAGCGCGAGCGCCACGATGGGCACGACGAGCACGAAGGCCACGACGAGCACGAGGGCGAAGACGGCGCACGCGAGGTCTACCTCTCCGACGCCCAGCTCGAAGAAGCTGGGGTGAAGGTGGGGCAAGCCGTCGCGGGCAAGGTGGTCGTGAGCCTGTCACTACCCGGAGAGATCGCGCTCAACGAAGAGACACTCGCGCACGTGGGGCCAAGGGTGTCTGGCACCGTGCGCAAGATCGAGCGACGCCTAGGCGACGAGGTGAAGGCCGGCGACGTGCTCGCGGTGCTCGACAGCGCCGACGTGGCCGAGATGCAGGGCGACGTGATGGTGGCGCGCGAGCGGCTCGCTCTCGCCAAGGCCGAGCACGACCGCAAGAAGAAGCTCTACGACGAGAAGATCGGGAGCCAGAAAGACTACATCGCGGCCAAACAGGCACACGCCGAAGCCAAGGTGGCTCTGAAGAGCGCCATGCGTGCCTTGGGCGCCAAGACCGGGGGGCGCGGGGCGTCTGGAGGCTACCTGCTGGTGGCCCCGATCGATGGGACCATCGTCGACTGGCACATCGGGGTGGGGGAGGTCCTAGGCTCCGAGGTCAAGGCCTTCACCATTGCCGATCTCTCGTCGGTCTGGGTCCAGGTCACCGTCTACGCCAAAGACCTCGCCCGGGTTCGAAAGGGGCAACGCGCCGTGGTTCGGGGCGAGGGCATCGACGCCTCGCAGGAAGCGCGCATCGCCTACTTGAGCCCGACCGTGGGGCGCATCACCCGCTCGGCGCAGGCGCGCATCGTGCTGAGCGAGCCCGGAGAGGCCTGGCGACCCGGTCTCTTCGTGGCGGCCGAGGTCGAAGTCGACGAGATCGAGGCGCGCGTGGTGGTGCCGGAAGCCGCCGTGCAGCGTCACGACGGCCGGTCGGCCGTGTTCGTGCGCGAGGGGGAGCGCTTCTTCGCGAAGGAGGTGACGGTCGGGCGTCACGGTCACGTCGACGGGCAGCGCGTGGTCGAGATCGTAGATGGCCTCGAGGCGGGGGTGAGCGTGGCCACCGTCAATAGCTTCTTGGTCAAGGCCGAGCTCGAGAAGGCTTCGGCGGGGCACCAGCACTGACATGCTCGCGCTCCTCAATCGATTGCTCGCGGGCTCGGTGCGCCACCGGTGGCTGGTGCTCATCACGGTGCTCGGACTCGTGGGGCTCGGGGCCTACGACCTGACGCGCCTGCCCATCGACGCCGTACCCGACATCACCAACGTCCAGGTTCAGGTCAACACCTCGGCGGGGGCGCTCCCGCCAGAGGAGGTGGAACGGCGTGTCACCTTTCCCATCGAGTGGTCGATGGGAGGTCTGCCGCGTGTGCAGCAGGTGCGTTCGTTGTCGCGCTACGGCCTCTCGCAGGTCACGCTCATCTTCGAGGACGGGACCGACATCTACTGGGCACGCCAACTCGTGGCGGAGCGGCTCGCGACGGCCAAGGAGAGCCTCCCCAGCGGGATCGAAGAGCCCCAGATGGGGCCCATCGCCACTGGGCTCGGCGAGATCTTCATGTGGTCGGTGGAGGCGGACCCGGACGCCAAGAGGCCCGATGGGGAGCCCTACGACCTCACCGACTTGAGGACGCTCCAGGATTGGGTCGTGCGCCCGCAGATCCGAACCGTGGCCGGCGTCAACGAGGTCAACAGCATCGGGGGCTACGAGCGGATCTATCAGGTGGCACCCGACGTCTCGGCCCTCGTGGGCTTCGGCCTCGGCTTTCGTGACCTCGCCGAGGCCCTGGTGCGCAACAACGCCAACGCCGGGGGCGGGTTCATCGAACCCCAGGGCGAACAGCTCCTCATCCGAGCCGAGGGGCTCGTCAAAGACGAGCGGGACATCGAGGCCATCATCATCGGCTACCACGACGGCACCCCCATTCGCGTGGCGGACGTGGCCGCGGTGGTACCGGGAGAGGCTCTGCGAACGGGGGCGGCTACGAAGGATGGCGAAGAGGCGGTGATCGGCACCGCCATCATGCTCCAGGGCGAGAACAGTCGCGTGGTCTCCCAACGCGTCGCGGCGCGTATGGCCGAGGTCAACGCATCCCTGCCGCCAGGGGTGAAGGCACGCACGGTCTACGACCGCACTTACCTCGTGAACGCCACCCTCGCTACGGTCGCCAAGAATCTCCTCGAGGGGGCCGGGCTCGTGGTGCTCGTGCTCGTGCTCCTGCTGGGCAACCTCCGAGCCGCCCTCATCGCGGCCCTGGTGATCCCGGTGACGATGCTCGTCACGGTGAGCGGGATGAACCTGCTCGGGGTGAGCGGAAACCTCATGAGCCTCGGGGCCCTCGACTTCGGGCTCATCGTGGACGGCTCGATCATCATCGTGGAGAACTGCGTGCGCCGCTTCGCGGAGGAGCAAGAGCGCCTCGGTCGGGCGCTGAGCTTCCGCGAACGGCTCTCGATGGTCTACGACGCGTCACGCGAGGTCCGGAAGGCGACCATCTTCGGCGAGGCGATCATCGCCATCGTCTACCTGCCCATCCTCACCCTCACGGGGATCGAGGGAAAGATGTTCCGGCCCATGGCCCAGACGGTGGTGATCGCGCTCGCCGTGGCCACGGTGCTTTCGATGACACTCATTCCCGCCTTGGTGGCGATCGTCATGAGGGGCTGGGTCGTCGAACGCGAGGCCTTCGTCCTGCGCTGGGCCCGCCAGGGCTACGAAGGCGTCGTGCGTTGGGCCCTGAGGCGCCGCGAGCTCGTGCTCATCGGCGCACTCACCTTGGTGGGGGCGTCGGTCGTACTCGCCTCGACGCTCGGCAGTGAGTTCGCCCCCAAGCTCAACGAAGGGGCCCTCGCGCTCCAACCGGCGCGCATTCCTTCGACGGGGATCACGGCGAGCGTCGAGATGCAGAAGCGCCTCGAGCGGAGCATCGTGGCCGCCTTCCCCGACGAGGTGGAGACCGTCTTTGCGCGCACGGGGACGGCCGAGGTCGCCACCGACCCCATGGGGCCCAACGTCTCCGACACCTACCTCATGCTCCGTCCCAGAGAGCGATGGACGCAGGCCGAGAACCAGGAGGAGCTCGCCCAGGCCATCGATGAGGTGGTCGAGAGCCACATCGGTCAGCGCTACGAGTTCTCGCAGCCAATCGAGCTCCGCTTCAACGAGCTCATCAGCGGGGTGCGAAGCGAGATCGCGGTGAAGGTCTTCGGGGACGACCTCGCGGTCATGCTCGCGCAAGCCCAGAACATCGCGGGTGTGCTGCGCCGGGTGCCGGGGGCCGAAGACGTGAGGGTCGAGCAGGTGTCGGGCTTGCCCGTGCTCACCATCGACATCGACCGCCGCGCCATCAGTCGATATGGGCTCAACGTCGAAGACGTACACACGGTCGTCGAATCGGCCATGGGCGGCCTCGAGGCGGGGGAGGTTTATCACGGTGACCAGCGCTTTGGCCTCGTGGTGCGATTGCCCGAGGCCGTGCGGCGTGACGTGGAGGCCATTCGCACTCTGCCCATTCCCCTCCCGAAAGGAGCCGCCGAAGGAGCGACGGCCAAGGCCTACGTACCTTTGGCATCGGTGGCCGAGATTCGGATCGAAGAGGGGCCGAATCGCATCAGTCGCGAGGACGGCAAGCGTCGCGTGGTCGTTCAATGCAACGTGCGTGGCAGAGACCTGGGTAGCTTCGTGGCCGAGGCACAGCGGCGTGCGGCCACTGAGGTGGACCTGCCGCCCGGATATTGGCTCGCCTGGGGAGGGCAGTTCGAGAATCTCATTCAAGCGAGGCGACGGCTCGCGGTCGTGGTGCCGGTGGCACTGCTGCTCATCATGGCGCTGTTGTTCGCCTCCTTCGGCAGCCTAAGAAACGCGCTGCTCATCTCTACCGGGGTGCCGCTGGCGCTCACGGGGGGCGTCGCGGCCCTGTGGCTCCGGGATCTGCCGTTCACCATTGCGGCCGCCGTGGGCTTCATCGCCCTGTCGGGGGTAGCCGTCCTCAATGGGTTGGTGATGGTCACCTTCATCGAAAACCTTCGTCGCAATGGCATGAAGCTCGAGCGCGCGGTGCAATTCGGTTCCGTGCGGCGCTTGCGGCCGGTGCTCATGACGGCGCTGGTGGCATCGCTCGGCTTTCTTCCCATGGCCCTCGCGACGGGCACCGGGGCCGATGTTCAGCGGCCGCTCGCCACGGTGGTGATCGGCGGCATCGTCTCGTCCACGTTGCTCACGCTGCTCGTGCTGCCGGTACTCTACCGCCTCGCCCATCGCGAGGGCGACCTCCCTCCCGAAGAGGACCACGACACGGAGCGAGCTTCCCTGTCCTGGCGGCCTCCTCCAGCGTAGGTCAACGACCGCGTTTTGGGCCGTGGCGGGCGTAGGCGAGCAGGCGAAGCGCTTCGCCATGGGTCGCGGCGCGTTTCTCGGTAGCCGCAGCGAGCTTGTCGGCGACCGCCGGCGGCACCGGCTCGTGTCGCCAGCGGGCGTCGGGTCTGGCGGAGGCGACCGCTTTTCGACCCCGTCGTTCGATCTCGTAGTCGACGGCTTCGACGGCTTCTTCGAGACGTGAGAAGCGAGCCATCTCCTTGGCGCCGATCATCACGCGCCACCGCTTGCCGCGCTTCTGGTTGTCGAGCACGAGGATCTCGGTGAGGCCCTTGCTGCCCCAGTGCACGTGGAGGGCGAGACCACGGGCACCGAGGCTCTCCCAGCGAAAGCCGCTGATGGCCATCACCTCATCGTTGACGGAGAGGGCGAGGGGGTCGAAGGCCTGGGCCCGTCGTTGGATCTCGCCGAGGGTGATGGTTCCGGGCTCGACCTCGAAGCCCGGGTGGTCGTCCCAGATCTGCGCCATCGTGCGCTCGGCCTCGTCGACGGAGGCGCCTTCGAGGTCCACGTCGGGCGGCAGCCCAGCCAGGGTCGGGAGGGTGACCAGCGACAGGTCGGACAGGTCGACGAAGTCGAGCACGAGGCAGTCCTTCTTGCCGGGCGCGAGTCGCGTGCCGCGACCGACGCACTGGGCGTAGAGCCCGTCTGAGCGCGTGGGACGGGCCATGGCGATGCACGAGACCCCAGGGTCGTCGAAGCCTTCGGTGAGCACGCCCACGTTGGTGACCGCGGCGAGGCGTCCGGCACGAAAGTCGGCGAGGGTCTCCGCGCGCCGGTCCGCCTTCATCGCGCCGTGCACGATGCCGGTGGGGACTCCGATGGCATTGAGCGCCCGGGCGAGGTGTCGCGCGTGCTGCACGGTGACGCAGAAGGCGATGGTGCGCCGATCGCGGGCGAGCTCCTGAATGCTGCGGGCGACGAGCGCGTTGCGCGACTCGACGTCGACCTTCTCCGCGAGCTCTTCGATGATGAAGTCACCCGCTCCGGCACGGATGGCGGTGAGGTCTTCGGCGGTGGCGATTCGATAACCGCGGAGCGGGGCGAGGTAGCCCTCGTCGACCATCTCGGAGACGCTCTTGCGGTAGACGATCTCCTCGAAGACCCGGTCGAGGCCCTTCTGATCGGCACGAACCGCGGTGGCGGTGACACCCAGCAGCGTACCGGTCCACTCCGCGCGGAACGCGCCCAGTCCCTCGAGCACACGCTGGTTGTCGTCGGCGACCGCATGGTGGCACTCGTCGTAGACCACGAGGCCGAAGTCACGCTCGGCGAGCAACCGGGTGAGACGTGCATCGTGCAAGGAGCGAATCGAGGCCACGACCACTTTGGCGCTGCCGTCCGCGGTCTCGGCGCCTTGTTCGATGGCGACCACATCGGTGTCGCCGAGCGCGCGGCCGATCTTGTCGCGAGCCTGCGTCACCAGCTCGCGACGGTGGGCCAAGACGAGCACGGGGCGCTGCGCGAGCCGGCACAGCTCGGAGAAGATCACCGTCTTGCCCGCCCCCGTGGGCAGGCACACCACCATCCGACGCACCCCCGCTTTGCGCGCGCGAATGACGGCAGCGATGGCCTCGCGCTGGTAAGGGCGGAGCACGATCGACATTAAGGAAGTGGTTCTGTAGGGCACAGGCCACAGGCGTCAACTCATGGGCTCGTGCTCGTGCTCGTGCTCGGTCTCGGTCTCGGTCTCGTTCTCGGTCTCGTTCTCGGCCTCGGTCTCGGCCTCGGGCTCCGGCTCGAGGACCTCGAACCTCGAACCTCGAACCTCGAACCTCGAACCTCGAACCTCGAACCTCGAACCTCGAACCTCGAACCTCGAACCTCGAACCTCGAACCTCGAACCTCGAACCTCGAACTTCGAACCCGGAACCTCGAACCTCGGTCAGCGACCGTGGGCCAGCCACGCCGACATGGGCACGGTCTGCGGCCCCTCGCCGAGCTCTTCGGTGAGGCGGGCGGCGATGCGGGCGGTGAGGGCCTCGTAGCGCTCGGGGGGGAGCTGGCTCTGAGCGATGCCGAGGGCGACGTGGGACCGCTCGAGGTTCTGCCACAGGGCCGCCGTGGACGGGGCTTGCAGGGAATGCATGACGCCGGTCACCTCGACGTCGAAGCCGGCGGCGCTCATCTCATCGAGCAAGTCTTCTGGGTCGGACAGGGGCATCGCGTGATCTCCGCCGTTCCCGACCATTTCCTTCGCCATCTCTTCTCCGACGATGCGGAAGGCCGGTAGCTTCTGTTGGCTTGGCTGCCAGCTTGCGACGACTGCACGCCCGCCGGGCTTGATCACCCGCCGCAGCTCGGCGAAGCCGCGAGCTCGGTCGGGGAACATGAACAGCCCGAACATCGAGAAGCCCACGTCGAAGCTCGCGTCCTCGTAGGGCAGGGATTGGCCGTCGCCAACGGTGAGGGTCAGGCGCGATAGCTCGTCTTCGGTCACACGCTCTTGCAGGGTGGCGATCATCTCCGCGGAGTGGTCGAGCGCCGTCACCGC
Source organism: Polyangia bacterium (assembly GCA_030426145.1). Lineage (GTDB taxonomy): Bacteria > Myxococcota_A > Polyangia > Polyangiales > Polyangiaceae > JAPYTK01. The sequence continues at coordinate 2,104 of JAUHZF010000085.1, read as the reverse complement.
ATGGGTTCGTGCCGCAAGCCGAGCCAGCGTGCCCGGACCCGTCGCGACGTCGAGCACCTGATCCCCCGGCGCGAGGGCCGCGATGCGCAGCGCATCGGCGGCATAGCGCTCGAGGTGGGCGCAGATGAAGTCGGCGTAGCCATGCGCCACGCGGTCCCACGCGGTCCCTTGGGCCATCTCGGAGAGGTCGAGCGTCATGCCTTCACCATGGTCCACAGACGAGTCAGGTGCAACACTGTTGCATCTGGGGTCCTTGCCGCCGCAAGCGCTCCAGTCCACGAAGCGGGGGCCATGTTCGAGAACAAGCACGTGCTCGTCGCTGGAGGCACCAGCGGCATCAACCTCGGGATCGCCATGGGCTTCGCCAAGGCCGGCGCCAAGCTCTCCGTGTTCAGCCGGAAGCAGGAGAAGGTCGACGCCGCCGTGGCCGCGCTCAGCGAGGCCGGACCCAAGGCTCACGGTGGCATCGCAGACGTGCGGCAGCCAGAGCAGGTGAAGGACGCCATCGCTGCCGCCGTGCAAGCTCAGGGCCCCATCGACGTGCTCGTGAGCGGTGCCGCCGGCAACTTCCTCGCCCCCGCCGTCGCCATGTCGCCCAATGCCTTCGGCACCGTGGTCGGGATCGACCTCAACGGCACCTTTCACGTCTTGCGCTACGCCTTCGACCACCTCACCAAGCCGGGCGCATGCATCATCAACGTCTCCGCACCTCAGGCGTGGATCCCGATGATGGCCCAGGCTCACGTCTGCGCGGCCAAGGCCGGTGTCGACATGCTCACCAAAACCCTCGCCATGGAGTGGGGACCGGCCGGCGTCCGTGTGAACTCCCTCGTCCCCGGGCCCATCGACGGGACCGAGGGCATGGCGCGTCTCCTCGTCGACAAGTCGAAGAAGGATGCCCTCGCCAAGACGGTGCCTCTCGGACGCCTCGGGCAGGTCGAGGACTGCGCCGACGTGGCGCTGTTCCTCGCCTCCGATGCCGCCCGCTACGTGAGCGGCGTGGTGCTGCCCGTCGATGGCGGTTGGTCCCTCGCGGGGGCCACCCTCGCCATGGGCCAGATGATGGGCGGCTGATGACCCGTCCCGATGCGCCCGGCCTCATCGAGGGCGACGATGGTGTCGCCCGGTGCTGGTGGTGTGGTCACGATCCCGAGTACCAGCGCTACCACGACCACGAATGGGGACGCCCGGTGGTCGAGGACCACCGGCTGTTCGAGAAGATCTGTCTGGAGGGTTTTCAGTCCGGCCTCAGCTGGCTGACCATTCTCCGCAAGCGGGAGAACTTTCGTCGCGCCTTCGCCGACTTCGACCCGAAGAAGGTGGCGCGCTTCGGTGACGCCAAGGTCGAAGCGCTGCTCCAGGATGCCGGCATCGTCCGCCACCGGGGCAAGATCACCTCCACCATCAACAATGCCCAGCGGGCCCTCGAGCTCGCTGCGGCGGAGGGATCGCTCGCTGCATTCTTTTGGCGCTACGTGCCTCCGGTGGCCGAGCGGCCCAAGGCCATGAACCGCGCGACCCTGGGCAAGCCGGTGGGGGTGGACGCGGCGCTGGGCCGGGTGACCGCCGCGACGACCCTGGGCATTGAGGGGGCGCGGCAGCGGGCGCGGGAGCACGCCCGGGTCTGCCTCGAGGAGGTCTCGGGGCTGCCCGGGGCGGACTGCCTGGAGCTCATCGTGCGCTGGGCCTTGGAGCGTCGCAGCTGAGCCTCAGGGGTCCCGCCGAGCCTCGATGAGGCGCTTCGCTCGGAGAACCCGCTGGACCAGCACCCCCACCAGGGCCACCAGCAGCGCGGACCTCCACCAGAAGAAGAGATCCTGGCCCAGCAGGCGCCGCTCGGGCAGGGCGTCCCAGAGCAGCAGCCCCAGCAGGGCCAGCAGGGCGCGCTCCGTCCGCTCCAGCAGGTCCGGCCAGGCCTGGTTGTCGATGGGCACCTCCATGCCCGCCCGGGCCTTGGCGTAGCTGGTGGTGACCGCGACGGTGAAGCAGGCCATCATCAGCGGCACGTGCCCGGTGACCATGCCCGCGGCCAGGGAGGTCGCGCCGTCGGCGATCCGGTCGCACACCGAGTCCAGGTAGCCCCCGAAGCGCGTGGTCTGCCCCG
>JAUHZF010000493.1 GCA_030426145.1 Polyangia bacterium | reverse complement strand
TGAGCTGGGACGACCTATCGGCACCCCCTACTACATGAGCCCCGAACAAGCGCGAGGGCAGTCCAACGTCGATCACCGCACCGACCTGTGGGCGATGGGCGTCATCGCCTACGAGTGCCTCGTCGGCGAGCGGCCCTTCAAAGGAAAGTCGCTGGCCAAGGTCTTCACCGAGATCGCGGCGGGGGCCCTCCCCATCCCCTCCGAGAGCGCCGAAGTGCCACGAGGCTTCGACGCGTGGTTCCGCCGCGCCGTGTCTCGCGACATCCAGAAGCGTTTCCAATCGGTACGAACCCTCATCGACGAGCTCGAGGAGGTCCTCGGGCCCGCGAGCGGGACGACGGCTACGGGCCTGCGACGTGACCAGCTCGGCCTCACCATGGCCACGATGAGCGACGTGGAGGCCTCCGATGAGCTCCACTCGGTCGGTGTGATGGAGCCGAGCCTCACGGATCGCACCCTGCGCAGGGCCCCCAAGTCCGCCGGAGCGAGCTTCCTCGGGCGGGACAAGGAGCTGGCGCAGATGGATGAGGCCGTCACCAACCACTGCCGGGTCCTGACGCTTCAGGGCTTCGCGGGCACGGGGAAGGCCCGCACGGCGCGCGAGTACGGGCGTCGGGCCGTGACCCAATACCCGGGGGGCATGTGGCTCACGTCGCTGGCCGACGTGAACGATGCCGACGGCATGTGGCTCGCCTTCTCAACCGTGCTCGGCGTGCACCTCGGCGAAGGAGAGCCCGCGACCCGGATCGGTCGGGCGCTGGCCGGCCTCGGCAAGGCGGTGTTGATCATCGAGAACGTGGATGGCGTTCGCGCTCACCTGGCGAACACCCTCACCCAGTGGCTGGCGGCCGCGCCCCAGGCGCTCTTCATCGTGACGTCTCGACGGGCGCTGGCCTTGCCGACCGAACGGGTCATTCGCATCCCATCCCTCCCCTTCCCGCCCGACCAGGGGCTGGCCAGCCTCAGTGACACCAAGCGGTGGACGGCCACCGAGCTGCTCGTCCGACGGGCCATCTCCTTCAATCGTCAGCTCCTCGGCAGCCAGAACTACGCGCCGGCCCTGGGACAGCTCGCGGCGCGGGCGCAGGGCAACGCGCTCGGGATCGAGCTCCTCGCGAGTCAAACGCAGACCATCGACCCCATCGCCATGGTCGATACGCTGGGAAACACCCTCGTTCACGAGACCGGCACCACGATCATCCAACCCAACGCCGTGCTCGCCGGGATCATCGACTGGGTGCTCGGTAACCTGGTCCCCCACGAGCGCATGCTGCTCGGACAGCTAGCCGTGTTCCATCGTGGATTCACCGCCGCGGCGGCAGAGCAGGTCGTCGACCTGAGCGCGTGGGAGGATGCCCCCCCGGTGGCCAACCTCCTACGGCGTCTCTCCCGCCGCAGCCTGCTCCAACGAAGCGGTGAGTTGACGGGCGAGCCGCGTTTCACGCTTCACCCGGTGGTGCTCGAGCTGGTGAGGGAGCGCGCCTTCGGCGAGGAGGACGAGGGGCCGGCCTGGCTCTCGACCGACGAGCGACGCGCGCTGCGATCGCGGCATGGGCGCTACTTCGCCCAGCTCGGCGCCACCGAAGCCATCGAGGCGCTCGAACGGCGTGGAGGAAGCCTACGGCGCGCGCGCCTCATGGCCGAAGTCGAAAACCTCCGGGTCGCCAAGAGCCAAGCCGCCGACGATCGCGACGGCGAGGTCGCGGCCGCCTGCTCTCTCGCCCTCGCCACGGTCGATCGCCTGATGGGTCGGCACAGCGCCGCCAGCCAACGACTGGTGGGCCCGGCCAGTGTGAGCGAGACGCCACCAGCGGCCCGCGTGCGCTGTTTGCTCACGCAATCGTGGGCCCTGCTCGCCGACGGGCGCGCCGACGCGGCGGAGCGGGGTCTCGGGCGGCTTCGCCAGGTCCTGGCGGAGCCCGGCGGCGAGCACGTCGACCGCGCAGTGGTGGAGTTCGAGGCCTTGATGCTGCAGGCCGCCCTCGCGCGACACGTGGGCGAGATCGCCCGCGCGATGCAGACCATCGTCGTCGCGCGCCAGATCGCCATCGACCGGAACGACCGATCACGAACCGCCGAAGCCGACCTGCTACGAGCGCGTTGGCTACGAGAGACGGGCGAGCTGAGCGAGGCGAAGCTGGCGCTCCAGACGTCACGCGCTGCCCTCGAGGAGCTCGGGGCGACGGCGCGGTTGGCCGAGGTGCTCGAAGAGTTGGGCCACTGCTACACCGCCGCAGGGCAGCGGGAAGCCGCCGAGGATGCCCTGGGCGAAGCCCTCACCCGGTATCGCGAGCTCGGGGATCGCTATCGCGAAGCGGCGGTACTCGGGGAGCTGGGCGATCGCGCCCTGGAGATCGGTGACCTCGACCAGGCGCTATCGCAGCTCACCATGGCGGTCGGCCGAGCGCGCGAGCTGGGCGCTGCCGACCTCGAGAGCCGCTACCTGGCGTCGACCGGGCTCACGCTCCAACTGCTCGGACGCGAGGAGGACGCGTGGAAGCGCCTGGTGCAGGCCGAGCAACTGCTGAGGTTCGAGAGCGAGCACGCGCGGGCCGAGCTGGTGGGGATCTTGTGCCGGCGGGCGCTCATGGAGGAGCGACGCCAGGCCTTCGACGATGCCCGACGCTCTGTTCTCGAGGCAGCGTCGCTCCTCGAGGACATCGCCTTTCCGCTCGGGACCCGCGTCGTACCGACGCTGCAGCAGCTCAAGCGGCGCCTCCAAGTGTGACCACGTGGGTCATCACTCGGCGGGGTCGGCGTCGATACGCACCACGGTGAGCTCGCGACACTTCACGGCCACCGTGCGCCCTTCACTACGCCAATCCATGGGCCCGTCGGCAAGGCGGACGTGAATGGCCTTCGCGTCCCGCAGCTCCCAGTTGTACGGCCGGCAGGGCACCGAGGCGGGCTTGTTGGTACGACCCACCAGATTGCCGTACACGGCCACGCCCGTGTCCGTGGCGGAACGGACGAGCAACAGACCCCGGTCGTAGGGCAGCCCTTTGGCCTCGTCCGAGGGTTCGTAGCTCGGGATCCAAGGCTTCATCGCCGCCACCGCCGGATCGACGTCGGGCACGCTAGCGGTCGCGGTCGCGGTGGCCGTGGGTGCGGGCGGAGGTGGCGGCTTGGGGGCCGTCGTCTTCTTCGGAGTGGGTGTCGGCGCCGGCGCCACGGGGGCCGTTGCGGCGATGTTCGTCGCGCTGGGCTTCGACGCTGGGCTCGGGTCCTCCTCGCCCCGTCCGCGCGTGGCCAACCACACCACGAGGCCGATCAGGATCCCGGCCACCGCGATCAATGCGGGGGACGGGCCGGAGGACGGCTCCGAGGCTGGCGCCGACGAACGTGCCCGCGACGGCGAGCCGGAGGACGCCGCGCGCGGTTCGGGCAGTGGCGCGGGATCGAAGTCGGTCTCCGAGTCGCGGTTGGTTTCGGGGTCGGACTCGGGGGCGGGGTCGCTTTCGGGCTCGGGGGCGTTCTCGGGCTCGGACTCGGGCTCGGACTCGGGCTCGGACTCGGACTCGGGCTCGTTCTCGGTCTCGTCCTCGGTCTCGGGGTCGCTCTCGGGCTCGGGCTCGGGCTCGGAACCGCTCTCGGGCTCGGACTCGGGGTCGCTCTCGGGCTCGGGCTCGGGCTCGATCTCGGGCTCGATCTCGGGCTCGGGCTCGGGGTCGGGCTCGCCGTCTTGGGACGGGGCGGGAGGGAGGCTCGACTCGATGCGGTCGAGCTCTTCGAGCTCGGCCATCACGGGGCCGAAATCGCTGGACTTCTTCGACAGCGGGAGTGGCTCTTCGGTCGTCCAGGGGTCGGGCGCAGCCACGCTCCAGAGACCCCAGAGCGCCTGGTAGAGCTCCATGCACTCACGCAGTGCCGACTGGCCCGCGGTGACTTGCACCAGGGTCTCGAGGCGCTGCTCGAGTTCGCCACAGGTGGTGCGGGCTTCGGGGTTGGGATCGAGCGCCCTGTCGATCGCCCGTGCCACGTCCTTGGGGAGATCGTCGCGGGCGTGCTCGAGACGGAGAAGGGTCGACCCAGGCGTGGGCGGGGGTCGGCCCGTCAGCAGTGAGCGCAGGATGAGCGCCGATGCGTAGGCATCCGAGGCGGGGGTGGCAGGCTGACCACGACGCAGCTCCGGAGGCATCCAGGCGCGCGACGGGGGTGGCGCGTCGACCGGGAGAACGTGGAGCCCCGGGCAAAGGCCCATGAGACGAACGTCGCCGTCCCAGGTGATGAGCACGTCGTGCAGGCTCAGGTGACCGTGGATGAGAGGCTGCAGCGCACCATTGTCGTCGCGGGCGAGATGAGCCTTGGTGAGCGCCGACGTGAGGCGGAAACCGAGGTACCAGATCGCGGGGTCCGCGAGCCGCTCTTGGTCGCGGTCGAGGTAGCCCTTGAGCCGGTCGAGCCCCACCCCGTCATCGTGCCTCATGACGACGACGACACGGCGTTCGTAGAGGAAAGACTCCACGATGTCGGGCAGCGCCGGGTGGTGGAGCCGAGCGAAGTGCTGCACACGTCGCAGCAGATCGTCGGGGTCGCGCGGCCGCGCGTCGATGAGATGCAGCTCGCGTGCGGCGACCTCTCCCACCCTTCGGCGAACGAGGTAGGACCGACCGCGTGCGGGGGCTACCCCCGCACGACGCTCGCCGCGCTCACCCAAGCGGCGCAGGACGTCCCAGTCCCCAATCGTTTGCTTCACCGCCATCGCGAAGCGCTTTCCTGAGCGGGGGGTACCGTGACGCCTCCATGGCGGCAAGCGCATCTAACCTATCGTTCGCGCTTCCTGACTTGGTGGCGCACGTGCTACAGCACCCGCCATGCTTCAGTTGCAGCGGAAAGTGACGGCTGGGTTCATTTCGATGACGGGCCTGGTGGCCCTTCTTCTGACCACCGGTTGCGGCGGCGGCCTCGACACCGAAGAAGCCACGGCCATCTGCCAGGACATCCAGGACCGCGAGCCCTCGCAGTTCGACAACGGCGGCACGGTGAAGGCCACCTGCATCGTCTGCTACGAAGACTGCGGCAACGACTGCAGCAAGCGCAGCCCCGACGCGTCGGGCCTCGCCACCTTCCAGTGCGACGAGACCGTCTGCACCGTCGACGGGTGCTGAGGCACGCCTCGGCCGCGCGCTGAACCGGTAGAGACGCCCTTTCCGCAGGACGCTGGTGGCTCGGAAGCAATCCGCCGGCACCTTGTTGCATCGCGACGGCCCCGGTGGCCTCGAGGTGCTCATCGTGCACGCGTCCGGCAACTACAACCGACGCGCGCCGTGGAGCATCCCGAAGGGACTGCCCGACGAGGGGGAGTCACGGGAGGCCGCGGCGCGCCGAGAGACCGAAGAAGAGACGGGGGTCATCGCCGGTGACCTCGTTCCCCTCGGCTTCATCGACTACACCAAGAGCCGGAAGCGCATCTTCGCCTTCGGCGGTGCCGCCCCCGAGGGGGCCGAGCCGACCTGTGCGTCGTGGGAGGTCGACCGCGCCGAGTTCGTGCCCGTCGAGGCCGCGCGCGACAAGCTCCACCCCGACCAGCGGCCCTTCGTCGACCGCCTGGTGCGCCACCTGTCAGGGCTCGCCATCGCGTCCCCCACCGACGCCGGGTCCGACCCAGACGTCGAGGCGGATTGATGCGGTCATGCCTATCCCCTAGAGTGAGGCTCGGGTCGCTGTGATCGGTTCCACCATCGACGGAAAGTACCTGGTCAAGAACGTCATTGGCCAGGGCGGCATGGGCTCGGTTTACGAGGCCGAGCACGCGGCCACAGGCCGTCGCGTGGCCGTCAAGGTCATCAACTCCGGTGACCTCACCAAAGACCAGCAGATCCTCAGCCGCTTCGAGCGAGAGGCCCGCGCCGCTGGTGCCATCGACACCCAGTACATCACGCAGGTGCTCGACGCCGGTCTCGACCGCGACAGCAACCTGCCGTTCATGGCGATGGAGTACTTGGAGGGCGAAGACCTCCAGCGCATGCTCAAGCGGGTCGGCCCCATCTCGCCCGACCTCGCCCTCCGGGTCACGGCCCAGGCGTGTCTCGGGTTGCGCAAGGCGCACGAATCCAAG
>JAUHZF010000492.1 GCA_030426145.1 Polyangia bacterium | reverse complement strand
ATTCGTGACGAGCTCTACACCTCGGCGCTCGTGCGGAGCACGGATGGCGGTGCGACGTGGTTCGAGGTCACACCACCGTCGACCGACCGCCTTCGATACGAAGGCCTCACCCGTGCGGGGGACGCGCTCTTGGTCGCGTCGCCCCGGGGCATCATTCTCCAGCCGGGCGAAGCACGACCCGGGGCAGGGGTCTTCCGATCCGATGACGGTGGCCAGTCGTGGCGCTCGGCCCGCATGGGGCTCCCCCGTGTTTCAGGCGGCTACGCACCGGTGACGGCCTTGGCCGGCATGGACGGCGGTGCGGTGGTCAACGTGCAAGGCCACGGGATGTTCCTGTCGACCGACCTCGAGTCGTGGCGGGCGCTCGACGTCGAAGCGAGCCAGCTCGCCTCCGACGGCCACCGGGTACTCGCCCTCACCGAAGAGGATCTGCTCCTCATCCTCCCCGACGGTCGCCGGGTCGACCTCGAGGCGCCAGGACCGGTCACCGCCATCGGAGGGGGCAATGGCTACTGGGTGGTAACGGTTGCGGATCAGGGGCTGTTCGTGGGTGACGGTACCCAATGGTCGCGTCTATTCGAGGGCGAACCCCACGCCTTGGCCGTCTCGGGCGACAACGTGTGGTGGGCGACGGCCGACGGTCTCGGTGTCGTCGAGCTCACCTGCCACTAGAACGACAAACGGTTTGAAGCCTGTGAAACCCTTCGCCTTCCACGCCCAACGAATGCGTGCTCCCTCCGGCCTCCTCGACGTAGCTCACTACGCCTGCGTCGTCCTCCGGTCCGCGCCACATCCGCTGGACGCGAGAATCAAAGGAATCACGACGACGTCAAACCGTTTGTCGTTCTAGAGGCGCCGTTCGGGCGTGTTAGCATCACGCCTAATGGAGGAGAGGGAAGTGGCGACGCTCGCGCTGGGCGTCGTCGTGGCCATCGTTACGCTCGCTCGTCGCCGATCGCTGTCGGAGCTGCCGAGCGTAGGCTACCTCCTCGGGGCGGGGGGCTGCCTTCTGGTCGCTTGGACCGCGACCGTGCTCGAACACATCTTCTACGCCCAGGCTCTCAACGTCATCGAGCACGCGGCCTACGCCGCGCAGTCCCTCCTGTTGGTGGGTTGGCTGCTGAAGCTGCCTCGACCCGCGCCCGAAGCGGACGGCCCGGTGCCATGACGGTTCTCGCGCTCGAAGTGGTGGGCGCGGCGGCGATCCTCGCCGGGTTGGCCCTGCTCTTGCGGCGCAAGCTCGAAGTGCCGCAGGGGCTTCGTTGGTCTGTGGCGGCGCTGCTCACCATCCTCTTGCTTCAGCACGTGACCGACATCGCAGAGCTTCTCGGTGTTGGATGGGCCGACGCGGTGAGTGACTTGCTGGCGGGAGGCCTTCCTTTCGTGTGGGCCATCCTCCTGCTTCAGCTGACCGAGCTGGGACACGAGCGTCGCTCGCGGCAGCAACAGAAGCAGGTCGCCAGCCTCATCAAAGAAACACCGGCGTCGGTCGCCGTGCTCGACCAGGACGGACGGCTCCTGCGCGTCAGCGACCACTGGTCGAAGCGTCACCCCAAGACCGAAGTCGGCAAGGCGCTGATCGAGGTGCTGGCGGCCGCGCCCGAAGGCCTCGCCACCGGCGTGTCGGAATGCCTGGCGGGGGAGGGGGCGCAGCGCCGTGTGGCGGTTCGAAGCGATGACGGTGGTTGGTGGGACTGGTCGGTCTCGAGCTGGTCGCGCGGTGACGACAGCAAAGGCGTGCTCGTGATCCTCGAAGATCGAACCGACGAGGTAGAGGCCGAGCTGCGCCGCGATCAGGAGCGTGAAGAGCTCGCCCAGGCGCAACGACTGGCCCTCATCGGTGAGCTCGCTGCGGGCACGGGGCACGACCTCAACAATCTGCTCACCGTGCTCAGGTGCCACATGGACCTGTTGCAGATGGCCGACGACGATCCGAAGAGTCGAGCGGAGACCTTCGAAACGCTCGAGCAGGCGTTCGACATGGCCACCGAGCTCACGAAAGGCTTGCTTCGTCTCGCGCGTCCGACATCGCAGGAGCCCCCGGAAGACGTGGATGTTGCTCGCAGCACCGAGCACTTGGTCCGGCTCGTGGAGCGCACCCTGCCCCGTCACGTAGACCTCGACTACCGCGGTCCGAATGCCGCCGTCGTGGTGCGTATTCGCCCTTCGGGGCTGCAGCAGATCCTGCTCAACCTCGTCGTCAACGCCCGCGATGCCGTCAAAGCAGACGGGGGCTCGATCGTGGTCGAAGTGAAAGCGACGCCCGAGCACGTCGAGCTCCGCGTGAGTGACGATGGGCCCGGCATCCCGTCGCACGTCATCGCTCAGGTGTTCAGCCCCTTCTTCACCACCAAGGGAGAAGCGGGGACCGGCCTGGGCCTCAGCGTGGTCCGCAAGATCGCGGAAGCGCATGCGGGCACGGTCGACGTCTCGTCGCCGCCAGGACGGGGCGCTCGCTTCATCGTGCGGTTCCCACGTCGCGCGAAACCCTCCGAGGCCCTCGCGAGCTGAGCTACCCAAGCCCTCGCTAACATTCGCTCACACAGTGCGAACGCATCGCCAACGGTGGGGGCGCAGGATTCTGTCATGGTCCTGAGAGCCCTTCAGAAGCTGATGCGATGGGTGGTGCGACAATGGCGTACCTGGATGGATCTCCGTCGCGGCACCTACATCGTGGGGCGTCGCCTCGGCCAGGGGGGAATGGGTACGGTCTACGAGGCGAAGCATCGCCACCTCGCCCGCAAGGTCGCCCTGAAGGTCGTCCGGCCCGGGAAGCACCCGAGCGACTTGCAGGCTCGGTTTGCCCGTGAGGCCGACGTGGCGTCGCGACTCGACCATCCCAACGTGGTGACCTTTCACGAGCACGGTGTCATGCCGGATGGCCGTGGCTACGTCGCCATGGAATTGGTGGATGGCCTCTCGCTGGCGGAGGTGATCGCTCTCGCTGCGCCCCTCTCGAGCCAACGCGCGCTTCACATTCTCGAGCAGCTGGCTGCGGGATTGGCCCACACCCACGCACGAGGCGTGATCCATCGCGACCTCAAGCCGAGCAACGTGATGGTCGAGCAGCGTGAAGGCTATCCGGACCTCGTAAAGCTGCTCGACTTCGGCCTCGCGACGACGACGGAAGACGACGACGACGACGGCAAGTTGGTCGGGACGCCGCTCTTCATGGCCCCCGAGGTCATCGAAGGGCGGCCCGCCACGAAAGAGACCGACGTCTACGCCTTTGGCACCATTGCCTACGCCCTGCTCACGGGGGAGCATCTTTTCGAAGAACAGGAGAGCGAGCGTTCGCGGCTGCTTCGTGCGCACCTCACGCAGCCCCCGGTGCCTCCATCCTTGCGGCGACGCGATGGCCTCGACCCAGAGCTCGACGCGCTGGTGATGCGATGTCTCGAGAAGGACCCCTCGCGACGCTTTGCAGATGGCGGCGACCTTCTGATCGCCCTCCGGGCCTTTCGCGGCGGCCAGCTGAGGCCGGTCGACGGTTTCGAGCTCAGGGCTCCCACCACGGTGCGCAGGCCGGGGAGTACGTGCGTCGACCCGTCGAGTTGGCCCCTCGAGCTGCGTCGCCCGAGCCGGCACACCAGCTCAACAATCGCTCACAATCGGTTCGCCCCGTCTTCACGGCTGCGACCCATGTTGGATGCATGAACGATGCGCGTCAGCTTGGTCTCGAGGTAGGCCGCGGTAGAATGTCTTCGCCGTCCGCCATGACCACCGAACGCCACATCCACGTCGTGTACATCGAAGACGATGCCAAGCTGGGTCGGCTCACCCAGAGCTACCTCGAGAGCCACGACATCCTCGTCACCCTGGTGCAGGAGCCGCGCGCGGGCATCGCGGCGGTGCTTCGAGAACGGCCGGACGTGGTGCTCCTGGACCTCATGCTCCCCGGAATGGATGGTCACGCGGTCTGTCGCGAGCTGCGCGAACGCATCGACACCCCCATCATCATGGTCACCGCTCGAGGCGAGGAGGCCGACCGGGTGATGGGACTCGAGGGCGGCGCCGACGACTACGTGCCGAAGCCCTTCTCCTCCCGTGAGCTGCTGGCCCGGGTACGCGCTCACGCTCGCCGAGCGCGAGGCAAGACGGGCCCTGCCTCGGCCGAGTGCTCGGCGGGTCCGATCGTGCTCGACCCTGGCGCTCGCAGCGCGCATCTCGACGGTCAGTTGCTCGCCCTCACCACCTACGAGTTCGACCTGCTTCGCGTTTTCGTCGAGCGCGCGGGACGTGTGCTCAGTCGCGAGCAGCTGGTCGACCTCGTGCGCGGGAGTGCCGACGAGGTCTTCGACCGATCGATCGATGTTCACATCTCTCACCTCCGGCGCAAGCTCGGCGACGACCCGCGCAAGCCGCGACTCCTCAAGACGGTGCGCGGTGTTGGCTACATGCTCGCGCCCCCTTCGCGATGAACTTCCGCGCGCTCATCGCGCGATGGCGCGGCCGTCTCGTCTGGCGAATCTACGCGGTCGGCATGGTGCAAGTGCTCATCATCGCGCTCGGCTTTCTCGCCGTGCGCGAGATCAATCGTCGTGCTCTGCGAGGACAGCCCGAGCGCGAGGATGCCTTGGTCGACGAGCTACGGCCCCTCCTCGACGACCCTGGTGCATTGCAGCGCAAGCTCGATGCCACCGAGAAGCGGGTGCAAGCCTCGACCACGGTCTTCAGCCCTGAGCAGAAGGTGCTCGCAACCACCGCGGAGCCTGGGCTGGCTCCTTGCCCACACCCTGCCCTCGGTCCACCGGTGCGTCATGACCGCCAAAACACGGCTGCAGACCGGGGACCGCCCGACATCCATCCTCCCAGAGGCCCACCGCCGGGTATCCGCCGGGAGCTTTCGGGGCCGCTCTGCCGCATCGTGCATGTGCGTTTTCCCGACGGCCGCGAGGGCCTCATCGAGTTTCGGCCTGGAGTCGAGCTCCCCCTGTCGCCTTTCACCTTGTCGGTTCTGATCATCATGGTGGTGGTCGTCGGGGTGACGTCCGTTCTGCTCGCGCGCTCGATCGCCCGTCCCCTGGAGCGTCTATCCAAGACGGCCGAGAACCTGGGTGGCGGCGATCTCGAAGCTCGCTCGGGGCTCGCCGGAGACGATGAGCTGGGTCGCCTCGGGAGGGCCTTCGACGACATGGCGCGTGAGATCGCGTCGCTCGTGGCTTCGGAACGCGAGTTGGTGGCCAACGTCTCGCACGAGCTCCGCACGCCATTGGCTCGGATCAGGGTCGCGCTCGACATCGCGCGCGAAGGCGATGTGGCCGTGGCTCAGGCGTCGCTGGCCGACATCACCGACGACCTGCTCGAGCTCGAGACCTTGGTCACCAACGTGCTCACCGCAAGCCGGCTCGAGCGAGCGAGCCACGACGGATTGCCGATCGAGCGCGGGGTCGTGGACGTCGAGGAGATGCTCAGCAAGTCGATGCGGCGCTTCGCCTCCCTCCATCCCGACCACGAGCTCGAGCCCCTCCTCGGGACCGACCTCCCGGAGCTCGAGGGCGATCCCATGTTGCTCAAGCGCGCCGTCGACAACCTCCTCGACAATGCTGCGAAGTACAGTCCCCCGGACACCGGGAGCATCGAGCTGCTCGCGATCGTACGCGGAGACGAGCTGGTGGTGGAGGTGAGCGACCACGGACAGGGCATGAGCGAAGAGGAGCTCGCCCAGGCCTTTACCCCCTTCTACCGCGCCGACCCCTCACGCACGCGGTCGACGGGAGGTCACGGCCTCGGTCTCGCCCTGGTGCGGCGCATCGCCGAAGTCCACGGGGGCAAGGTCACACTCGAGAGCACACTCGGCGAGGGCACGCGCGCCGAGCTGCTGCTGCCTCTCACGCCTCACTGAATCGCTCGATTCGGTCAGAGGGTGGCGGCGCAGCGCGCGAAGCCCTCGTGGAGGTGCTCGGGCTCGAGGCCCAGCCCGAGCACGACGAGGCGGCTTCGGCGGGGGTTCTCAGCCCATGGGGCGCCGACCTTTACCTCGATGGATTCGCCCACGCCCTGCACGATGACGCGGGTCGGTACGCCGGCAATGGCGAGGATCCCCTTGATGCGGAGAATGCGCGCTTCGACCTCGCCGA
>JAUHZF010000491.1 GCA_030426145.1 Polyangia bacterium | reverse complement strand
GCATCGCCGCGCCGTCCTTCTGCTGCAGCACCGCCTGCTCGAGCCTCGGCTGCACGGCTTCGCGCTGAACGCGGAAGAGCTCCGGTGCCCAAGGCCAAGGCTGTGCGTAGGCCAGCTGGTCGAGGGTCACCGCGAAGTTGGGATGGGCTTCGAAGAAGCCTCCCTCCCGCAGCTGCTGCCGGCCCTTCAGCGACACGGGCATGTAGCCCGTGTTCGTCGACCAGTGGTTGGCCGAAGACGGCGACATCATGAACCGCAGGAACGCGAGCCCGGCCTCTCGTTCGGCTCCTTTCACGCCCGCCGGCATGACGAAGAAGGTGCCGCCGGTGGGAACGCTGAAGCGCGCCCGCTTGGGCAGTGGCGCTACCCCGAGCTCGAAGGATGCGTTGTCGGTCAGGTAGGACAGGAAGGCTGTCGACGTCCAGATCATCGCCACCCGACCCGCGAGGAAATCGCTGTTGGTCGCCTCCCAAGCGTTGAAGTCACGACCCGGGGGCGGCTTCATGCTCTGGTCGCGGTGCATCATCTGCTGCCAGTGTGCGAGCGCCTCGACCCCGGCCTCGTCGCCGAGGCTCACGCGCCCGTCGGCTTCGATGACCTGGCCGCCGGCCTGACCGAGCATCGCGATCCAGAACCACCACGCGATGGGACACTCGAAGCCCCATCGCTCGGTGCGATCGCCGCTTCGTCTGGTGAGCGCGCGCGCCACCTCGCGCATTTCGGTCCACGTGGTCGGTGGCTTCAGCCCCGCCTCTCGGAACACGCTCTTGTTGTAGTAAGCCACCGGCGTGGAACGATTGAACGGCAAGGCGTAGAGCGGCCGCTCGTCACCACCGACAAATGAGCCCGCCTGCCCGAGGGCCGGATCGATGTCGGCCTTCACCTCGGCCGCGAGCTCGTTCAACGGTGACAGCACCCCCGCCTCGGCGAGATAAGGCACCACCTCCCCGATCACGTGGGTCACGGTTGGCGTCGAACCTACGAAGAGGCCGGTGCGCAGCTTCACCAAACCTTCGAAGTAGTCGCCCTGGAAGGTCGGGAGCACCCTCACTTTCGACTGCGCAGCGTGGAACCGACCGACCAGGTCGAGCAACACCTTGCGGTTGCGTCCGCCGTAGGTGAACCACAGCGACATCTCCCCCGGAGACAGCTCGCGCGACCCGCAGCCGGCTGCGGCCAGGGCAGCCAAGAGATGACGGCGCGAGAGCCGCGTCATGGTGTGATCCGGGCTCCGTCCTCGACGTCGAACCAGTGTGCCGTCTGCACCGACAACGTGATCTCGGCCCCGACCTCGGGGCCCCCGAACCCGGGCACGCGCGCCCGCAGCTGCTGCGACCCCGCCTTCAGGTAGACCAGGGTCTCGGGGCCCAGCGGCTCCAGCGCGGTCACCTTGGCCTCGATGCGCCCGTCGCCCTGCCCGTCGAGCCGCAAGTGCTCCGGTCGGACCCCGAGGGTGACCTGTCCCCGCGCATTAGCCGCGTCGGGCACCGAGATCACCATCCCGTCCGCGCGCCCTTCTCCGTCCTCCACCTCCAGGTCGCAGAGGTTCATCTCGGGGGTGCCCACGAAGCTCGCGACGAAGGCGTTGGCCGGACGCTCGTAGACCTCCCGCGGTGGCGCCACCTGCTGGAGCAGGCCGCCCTTCAGCACCGCCACGCGATCCCCCATCGTCATGGCCTCCGCCTGGTCGTGGGTCACGTAGAGGGCGGTGGTCGAAAGCTCCCGCACCAGCGCGGCGAGCTCGACGCGCAGGTCGGCGCGGAGCTTGGCGTCGAGGTTGCTGAGCGGCTCGTCGAAGAGGAAGAGCTGCGGCTCGCGCACCACGGCGCGACCCATGGCGACGCGCTGGCGCTCCCCCCCCGACAGCTCGCTCGGCAGTCGTTGGAGCTTGTCGCTCAGGCCGACCATCTCGGCGATCTGGCCGACCTTGGCTCGCCGCTTCCCCTCGGACACGCCCCGCATCTTGAGGGGGAAGGCCATGTTGTCGAACACCGACAGGTGCGGGTAGAGGGCGTAGCCCTGAAAGACCATTGCGACGTCGCGCTTCTGCGGCGGCACCCCACGAAGCGACTTGCCCCCGAGCTCGATGGTGCCGGCCGAGGGCTCCTCGAGCCCAGCGATGAGACGAAGCGCGGTCGACTTGCCGCAACCACTCGGTCCCACGAGCACCAGCAGCTCCCCGTCGGCCACCGACAGATCGAGCGCATCCAGGGCCGGGCGCGCTTCGCCGCCGTACCGCTTGGAGAGTCCGGCCAGCTCGACCGTGGCCACGTCAGACCTCCACGGCGACGGCGGCCGGCATCGTTTCGAGCTCGGCCCGAAGTTCGTCCGAGGGCCCCACACCGACCTGCACGCGGGCCTCTGCGATGAGCGCGGCGTCGTAGAGGCTGTCGCCGCACCCCGCGAGCAGGGGAGCGTCGGTATGCAGGCGCAGGCGCCGCACCTTGCCCTCGGCGTAGGTGGGCTCGCTCTCGAGCCGCGGCTGCAGCCGTCCGTCCTTCACCTCGGGCTCCATGCCCACGGCCTGGCTCTCGGGGACCCCCAGACGCTGGGCCGCGACCCGCACGAGGGGCCCAGGAGAAGCACTGACGAGCCAGAAGGCGTGGCCGTGCGCACGGCAGAAGGCGATGAGCTTCGGCACGTGAGGAAAGACGGCGTCGGCGAAACCGAAGTCGTCGAGCGACGCCTCGCAGAAGGCACGCATTTCATCCGGCGTGTAGCCCGCGAAGCACCACGCCATCATCGCGTAGGCCCAGCGGCCCGAGTAGGTGCCGGCGACGAGCGCGTCGTTGAGGGCAGCGCCGACCGCGTGGGGATCCGACCTATCGACACCCGCCAGCAGCACCCCGTGTTTGCCGGCCTCGGCCACCAGGTCTGCTGCGACCTCGGGGCGCAGGGCCTTCTTTGCGAGCGCCCGGTCGAACATCGACTGGCCGATGTCACCGCGCCACAGGGTGTTGTCACCGTCGGTGGCCACCGCGTCGCCATCTCGGCGAGCCTCGGCGAGGCGAGTCAGGAGTGCGTCTCCGCGCATGGCTTCGAGGGGCATGGCCGGCAGGTACCGCACGGGGCGAGCCGCGTCCATGCGCGAGGGCGTCACGTCAACGCCGGCCTGTGCTACGGCCACTGACCATGGGCCTCCACCTCCTCGGCATGGGGCATTTCCACCCCGAGAACGTCCTCGACAACGCTTTCTTCGAGTCCCTCGACATCGGGACCAACGAAGAGTGGATCCTCTCCCGGGTCGGGATCCACGAGCGGCGAAGCGTGCTGCCTCAGGACTACATCCGGGCGACCAAGAACGCGGATCCGCGAGCCGCCCAGGAGGCCGCCACCATCTCCAACCCCGCCTCGGGGGCCCGCGCGGCCGAGATGGCGATCGCTCGCGCCGGCATCACCAAAGAGGACATCGGCATGGTGATCTGCGGTGGCTGCTCCCCCCAATGGGTGGCCCCCGCCGAAGCCGCCGCGGTGGCCATGGAGCTCGGGCTCGACGGGGTCCCCTGCTTCGACGTGCACGCCGCGTGCTCCACCTTCGGCACCCAGGTCCACGTCGCGAGCCAGATGGGGGACGGCCTGCCCGACCACGTGCTGCTGGTCCAGGTCGAGAACAACACGCGCTGCATCGACTACAGCGACCGCTCGGGCTCGGTGCTCTGGGGAGATGGCTGTGCAGCCGCCGTCGTGTCGCCTCGGATTAGAGGTCGGGCCACGATCAGCCGTACCACCGTAGGAGGCTCACCCCAGGGCGCCATGGACGTGGTGATCCCACGGCTGGGTTTCTTCACCCAAGACGGCAAGAAGGTGCACAAGTTCGCCATCAAGCGCATGACCGAGCTCTTCAGGGAGACGCGCGAACAGTGCGACCGCCCGGAGCAGGTCGTCTACGTCGGTCACCAGGCCAACCTGACGATGCTCAAAAGCGTGGCCAAACGGGTTCAGCCCGCCGAGCACTGGTTCAACATCGACCGCTTCGGCAACCAGGGTGGCGCGGGCTCGCCCATCGTGATTTCACAGCATTGGGACGACATTGCAGCCGGCACCCCCGTCGCCAGCGTCGTCGTTGGGGCCGGCCTGTCCTGGGCAAGCGTGCTCCTCGACTTCTGACGCTCACACCGTTCGGTCCCAAAGATGCGCCCACCCCTCGACTCGCTGGAGGAGGGTCGACGAGGAGAGACTCCAGCCGCGCGTTTCGTCGCACCGCAGAGCCTTCGCGGCGGTTGCATCGCTGTGCCCCTCTCATCGTCCTTCCATGCGACGCGCAAAGCAGGCTTGACTTTGAGTCGCCTAGGACTATCCTCCGCGTCCCCTCCGGGAGACCTGCGTTTGTAGGAGATGCTCCCACGGGGCGAGATTCCCATGCCGACCATCAGCCAGCTCATCCGCCACGGGCGGAAAGACAAAGTTTACAAGACCGCCTCGCCGGCGCTGAAAGCCTGCCCGCAGCGGCGCGGCGTCTGCGTGCGCGTCTACACCACGACCCCCAAGAAGCCCAACTCGGCCCTCCGCAAGGTCTGCCGCGTTCGGCTCACCAACGGGATGGAGGTCACCTCCTACATCCCCGGTGAGGGCCACAACCTCCAGGAGCACAGCGTGGTGCTGATCCGCGGCGGTCGTGTGAAGGACCTTCCCGGCGTGCGTTACCACGTCGTGCGCGGCACCCTCGACGCCTCCGGCGCCGCGGGTCCGAGCTCCACCAACAAGAAAGAGCGCAACCGCAAGCGCAGCAAGTACGGCGTCAAGCGCCCGAAGAAGTGAGGGAGTAGGTCATGAGCCGCCGTCGCGAAGTACCGAAGCGTCCGATTCTTCCGGACCCCATCCACAACGACAAGCTGGTCGCCAAGTTCATCAACACCATCATGCTCGATGGCAAGAAGGCGACCGCGGAGAAGGCCCTTTACGGCGCCTTCGACATCATCAGCGACCGCTTCAAGCAGGAGCCGATCGAGGTCTTCCGCAAGGCCCTCGACAACGTGAAGCCCAAGCTCGAGGTCAAGAGCCGCCGCGTCGGTGGCGCCACCTACCAGGTGCCCATGGAGGTTCGCCCCGAGCGCCGCGTCGCCCTCGCGATGCGCTGGCTCGTCAGCTACGCCCGCGCCCGTGGTGAGAAGACCATGCGTGAGCGCATCGCGGCCGAGCTCGTCGACGCCTCCAACAACCGCGGCTCCGCGGTGAAGAAGCGCGAAGACACCCACAAGATGGCGGACGCCAACCGCGCCTTCGCCCACTACCGCTGGTAGTCCCCTTTCGGCGGGGAACCCGAGGCTGGAGACGATCGTCTCCGGCCTCGTCTCGTTTTGTCCGCCGCGAGTAGAACGACGCGTCACTTCGCGCCGGGAAGGTGGCGCTCCAGCCAGGGAACGGCGAAGGCTATGAATCCTCGAGCGTCGAGCAGCTCAGCCCGACTGGCACCGACGGTGCCGACGCGCGCGCGGCCCGCCGCGAGAAAGGACGCTAGAACGGCTGCGAAGTAGTCGGGCTCGGCCACGATGCCGTCGTCGTCGTCGAGGGACTCGATCCACTGTTCACCGATATCGGCGCGGACGTAGCGCCGACGGACACGCCGCTTGTTCGGAAGGTCGGCGAGGTACTCGGCCAGGTGAGTCAGCGTGAGGGTGTCTGGATCCGCGCCCAACCGCAGGACCTGGCCGTCGTGGTCGACGAGCCGCTGCAGGGTCCCCTCCGGCCCGTGGTAGTCGTGCAACGGCGGCTCCGCGACGAGCTCTGGCGCCAGGGGTCCCCAGGCCCCCCAGCGGGCGGCGGCATGGTCGCTCACCAGCACCTCGGCCTGGGTTCGGAAGACCTCCGCGAGCCACCCCATGTCTTGCACGTCGACCTCCGTCTCGGCCGCGTCGAAGGGCTCGTCCGCGTCCGCGCCAAGCACCATCACCAGGGTGCCTGCCTCTCCCTGCGCCGCTCGGAGCGCGTGCAACAGCCCGACCGCGCCTCCATCCACTGGCCCCACGGCCCGAAGGCTGGCGTGCACCATGAGAAGGCCGCCGGGTCTGACGCCCAGCTGGAGCAGTTCGGACACCAGCGTCTCTCGATCTACGGCCATGGTGGGACGCTACTTGGTCTGGG
>JAUHZF010000084.1 GCA_030426145.1 Polyangia bacterium | reverse complement strand
TCGACGGCACGCTCCGCTGCGAATCGGCCGTCGGCGCCGGAACCCGCTTCACGATGGCGGTCCCGACCATCAGCCTGCCGGCCGTCGCGTCGATACCGCCCCCCTCGAGCGTGGGGCTCCAGCTCGCTGGTCACTCGATTCTCGTCGTCGACGACGACCACCTCGTGCGCCGGGCCATGCGCCGCCAACTGAAGCGCCTGTCGATCGAGGTCGAAGAGGCCTGCGACGGCGTTCAATGTTTGGAGCGGCTTCGGTCGGGGCCCACCCCCGACGCATTGGTTCTGGATCTCTCGATGCCGCGTCTCAGCGGGGAAGAGGTGCTCTCGACGCTACGAACCTCCTTCCCCGACCTCCCCGTCGTCGTGGTCAGTGGCCACGTGCCCGAGCGGGCAGCACTGAGTGAAGCCACGGCCGTGCTCATCAAGCCCCTCGAGCCAGGCGAGCTGGGCGACGCGCTCTCGCGCGCACTGCGCCCCCACGCAGCGACCATCGCACCCATCGACGGCGTAGCGTGACACCGCTCGTCGTTCTAGACCTCGAAGGGCTGCCCGATGACGGGGTCGAGGTCGAGCACGCGGTAGTTGCTTCCCCCGTCTTGCTCGAAGACCAGATGCCAATAGGGCATGAAGACGTAGCTCGCCGCGCCCAGCCGCGTGGTGGGGTAGTCTTGGCGGACCCTGGCCGTCGCCTCCTCGAGCGGTCGGCGGGACGACCAGAGGGCCTCGTCGAGCTGCAGCGACGCGGGGGCGAGCTGCTGCCAGTTGACCGCGCCGTCGAGGTCTTGCACGCGACTCGCGTAGTCTGCAGGTCGCGTAGCAAATGACACCCCACGGCTAGGGTCGAGCACGAGATAACGCAGGTCGCGCGGATGCAGGTAAACGCTGCCGTGCAGCTGGTCGTGGCGCGGACCGAGCGCGCGTTCGAGCAGCGATCGCTCCACCTGCTCGTCGAAGGGCACGTGAACGAGCGGAAGGTGAAGGAGGTCCAGCCGCGCGAGCCGCTCTCGCGTGCCGAGCACCCCGAGCATGGGGGTGCGGCGGTGCCGCTCGGCCAGCCCCTGGACCTGGCCCTGCTGCAGGGGCCCCGCGGCCACCGCCACCGGATGAAGCAGGTCCAGGTCTGGGCGGAGCCCGCTGCTCACGGCCCAGAAGAGGGTGCTGCGTCCCCGTTGGAAGGTCGCGGCCAGCCCCTGGGCCACGAGTTGTTTGGCCCGCCGTCGCGCAGTGCCCGCACTGACGTCCATGCGCGCTCCGAACTGTTTGGCGTCGACGGCCCCGGCTTGCCGCAGGTGCTCGAGCCACCCTGCCTCCGCCGGCTCCGAGAGCACGGTCTTCCTGACCGCGGGCTCCACATCGAGCGGGGGAAGGCTCTCCGGGACGCTGCTCGGTGCCGGCTCCACGGACGTCGCTTTCCGCGAGGACGGCGCCGGCACGCGGGACGGCGCCACGGCGGCTTCCGCAGCTGGCGACTCCGAGGGCGGGGGCATCGGCGGAGGTTCCTCGCGGTGGACCGGCGACCCCTCGGCGGTCGCGAAGCGTGTGCGCCAAAGTCGGTCGGCGGCTGCGCGGATCCGCGCCTCGTCGAAGGTCTCGTGGGCCGTGAGCAACCATCGGCACGCGAGGGGCGCAGGCGCTTCGAGGTGGTCGGGCGAGAGGAGCACGAACTGCCCTGCCTTCAAGCGGGGCAGCTCGTCCATGACGGCGTCGGCGCGGGCGTCGGCCAAAGACGCGATGGTGGGCTCGACCTTCTTGCGGTCCTGTCGCGTGGTGAGCCGACCGACCGCCCAGGTTCCGAACTGGGCCATGGCCTTGTAGTCCACGTCTCCAGGGTTCTGCGTCGCCATGAGGCAGCCCAGCCCGTACTTGCGCGCCTGCTTGAAGAGCAGCGAGAGTCCCTGCTTGCAGGACGGCTTGCGCACGGGGGGGATGAAGGGGGCCACCTCATCGATGTAGAACAAGGCCTGAAGCGCCTGCGCCGGGTGGTCGAGCATCCATCGGTAGAGCTGGTCGGCGAGGATGGCCACCACCAGCTCCTTGTCCTCCTGTTGCTCCAGCGCGTTCAGGTAGATCACGCTGACTCGCGTCTTGCCCGGCACGGCGGTCTCATCGCGGCCGAGGAGCTTGTCGACGTCGATGCCGTGCCCATCGTGGAAGAGGTTCCGCCGTGCTCCGACGTCGAGCCGCGCCAAGCGCTGCACCGCTTGCTTCAGCTTGCGGGCCCCGAGGAAACGCTGCAGCTCGACGAAGCCATCCCTCTCGCGGTGCGACAGCTCATCGGCGACGTCGCGCAACGAGGACAGTCCCCTTCCCTGCTCGAGGCGTGCAGCGCAAGCGTGATCGAGCGCCGCGCAGAGTCCGTCCCCGTCGTCGCTGCCGAGCTCGTAGCCGAGGAGCGAGGTCACGTTGGCAGCGATCCGCGAGAGCGCGCGGGACCGCTCGTCGGGCCCGAGGCGGCTCGCGTCGAGGTTCACGGGGTCGGCACACAGCGGAACCCCCACCGCGGCGCCAGGTGTCCAGATCACCACGTCGACCCGCTCGTGCAGCGTCCGGGCCACCTCCGGCTCGATGCCGTGCTCGGCGAGAGCCGCCGGGTCGGGACGCTCGAGCAGGCTGCAGATGTCTCCCTGCGGGTCGATGCAGATGGCGGGAACCCCGCTCCGCAGACACTCCTCGACGACGACCTTGCTGAGCACCGTCTTGCCCGAGCCGCTCGACCCGAGGGCCATCATGTGACGAAGGAGGGCCGTTCGCGGCAGGGTGACGGCGCTCTCGTCGTCACGGCTCCGGCCCAACCACAGTGCCTCGTCCGGGGTCATGGGCAGGGTCTAGCCGAAGCCGAGGGTGGCGGTCCACCTCGAGTCCCCCCACGACTCCGCAGGCGTGTCATGATCGGCCGGTCCCGTGGGTATCTTGCACCAAACCTTGGCACAGACCTGGGCTCAGCGTTGCATCGAGCCGTCGGGGCTCGCCCACCACGAGACCGTGCGCGCTGTGGTGCCCGCCGAGGAGCCGGACCGGCTGCCGACTCTGCTCGAAGCCGAAGGCGACGGCGCACCGGCCGTGGAGCTGGGCGAGGTGCTCGGCCACGGGGGCATGGGCGTGGTCTACGCCGCGACACAGACCGTGATGCGCCGCACCGTGGCAGTGAAGGTGCTGCCCGCCGAAGGGGCCGGTCCCACCGACGCTCAGCAACTCCTCCGCGAAGGTCGCGTCACCGGTCTCCTCGAGCACCCCAACGTGGTGCCCGTGCACAACATGGGCGCCGATCGCGAGGGACGACCGGTCATCGTGATGAAGCGGATCCACGGCACGCCGTGGAGCCAGGTCTTGGAGAACATCCCCGTCTCGGAGCGCCTCGGCGCCGACTTCCTGCGAGAGCACCTCGGCATCCTTCAGCAGGTCGCGAGCGCGCTTCACTTCGCGCACTCCACCGGGATCATCCACCGCGACGTCAAACCGGACAACGTGATGATCGGCGCCTTCGGAGAGGTCTACGTCGTCGACTGGGGAATCGCCGTGTCGACGTCCGACCGGCACGTGGCGGGGGTTCCGCGAGCGTCATCGGTGCGCCACATCGAAGGCACGCCCGTCTACATGGCCCCCGAGATGGCCGCGGGCGCGGGCGAGCTGCTCGGGGTCGCATCCGACGTCTACCTCCTCGGCGCCACCCTCCATCAGGTGTTGATGGGCAAGGCGCCCCACGATGCGGACGACATTCGCGACGTGCTCGAGCATGCGTTCACATCGCCGACACCGAGCTACCCCGATGAGGTCCCCCCCGAGCTCGCGCAGGTGCTGCAGAAGGCCATGGCGCGCATGCCGGAGGACCGTTTCGGCAGTGCGGCCGAGCTCGCGGAGGCGATCGACGCCTTTCTCCTCCATTTCAGCTCCAACGAGCTCTGCCTCGAGGGTGAGCGACGCACGACAGAGCTCGTGACCGTTGCCGGCAGTGCCGAGGAAGCCGACGTCGAGCGGCTCTTCCACGAGGCACGCTTCGCGTTCGACCAAGCCTTGCGCAGCTGGGTCGACAACGAACGCGCGAAGAAGGGGCGGCGCCGCCTTCTCGAGCGCATGGTCCGCTTCGAGCTGCACCGTGGCGCCGCGCGCGCAGCCAAGAGCCTGCTACGGCAGCACGACGACGTGCCCCCTACCCTCGCGACCCGCGTCGAGCAGGCGGTTGAGCACCTCGAGGCCCTCGAACGCGACGACGACCTCACCTTCGGCCTCAAGGAACGTTCGAGGCGCGTCTACCTCGGCGTCGCGAGCTGGGCGACGACCTGCTTCGTCGCAGGCTACGTGACCCGGTCCGGCATCTTCGTCATCCAGCATCGACACCTCGCCATCTACGGCCTGGGTTTCCTCCTCGTGAGCTTCGCCTCGATCTACGCCGGCCGACGTACGCTCCTCGCCAACCTCACCAATCGCACGGTGACCCTCACCAGCGTGCTCGTCTTCGCAGCCGGAAGTGTCGAATGGCCACTACTCGGTAGCTTCGGGCTCGACATGCCCCAGACCACCATGGCGATGGCGCTCATCAATGGCGCCTTCTGGGCCACGCTGGTCCTGCACTTCGGGCGCTCGTGGCTGGCCGTCCCGATCAGCCACGTGGCGGTCACCGTGGCCGCGTGGTTCTTGCCGCGGTTTCATTTCGAGATCTTCGGAGGGGTCACGTCGATCGGCATGCTGATCGCGGCCTGGGGCATGCGACGCGACGCGCTGCGCTCGATCGCCGTCCCGAGCTCTCGTGCCGACTGACCGGTCAGGGAAGGCTCGGTAGCTCGAGGTTCGAGGTGGCGACGCGGCAAAGCGTCAGCTCGCCGCAGCCACAGTAGTTCCCACCGAGGTCGTCGTAGGCGAACTCTCCTCGGTCGGTACCTTCACCATTGAGGTCGAAGGCATTGCAGGTGAGGCGGCTTCCCTGCACGGTCACGTGGGCCCCGAAGTTCGAGAGGCCGGCCCTCGCATTGTCCTCGATCGCGACCTGCTCCACCGTACCCGAAGCCTCACGATTGAACGCGAGCACGATCACCCCGTCCCCGAAGAGGTCGTTGTCCGCGAGCGGCGAGCTGTGGCGGATCCAGGTTCGCGAGACCCGCGTTTCGGCATCGACCGCGTAGACGCCGAAACCGGTCGCCCGCTCGAGCAGGCAGTCTTCGACACGAAGCAGCGCCGGCGGCGGCACGAATCCATCCGTCGTGATGGCCAGCCCCACCCCGCCTCGGCCATCCGCTTCCTGTGGCTGCACGTCGCGTACGGTGGTGTTGCGGGTCACGGCGCTGGCGTTGGTGAGGAAGACGCCTGCATCGCGAACGTGCTCGATGACGACGCCGTCGAGGGTGAGCTCGGGAGAGACACCTTCGAGCACGGCGACCCCCATGCCGTCTTCGAGACTTCCCTCGATGGAGGAGACGTCACGAATGATGCTGGCCGTGAGCGAGAGGGACGCCCCCTGCAAGCCGATCCCTGCTCCGACCGTGCCGTGAATGAAGGCACGGGTCACCGTGCCCAAGCTCGGCTGACCATTGAAACCGATGAGGGAGAGGCCCACCCCCGCACCCGCGACGTCTGCGATGGCGTCGCGAACCTCGATACCGTCGATGTCGAGGGTTCCTCCACGCGCCACGATCGCGCTGCCTTGCACGCGCTGAAAGAGGAGACGCCGCAGCGACACCGAGGTCGTGCCGAGCTGATTGTCGGTCGCAACCCCCGCATGAAGCGTGTCGTGAACCCATAGGTTCTCGAGCTGCACGTTCTGCACACCACTTACCGTCACGCCGAAGGCGGCAGGGTTCGTGATGGAGAAACCATTGATGTAGGTCCCCGTCGCATTCTCGGAGATCTCGAGTGCGCCGTAGAGCGGCTGCGCCGAGCCCGCTACACACCTCGAGTGTACTTCAGTCTCGCGTCGAGACCGACGCTGCGCTCGGCTCGGGTAGGTCGAGCCGCAATTCGACGTGGTGACGACGAACCTCACCGTCCCGCCGCTCGATGCGAGGAACCCTCGCCGCATTGACGTACAGCACCCCGTTCTTGCGCACCTGCCAGATCCGCTGCCCCCCACCTCGGAGGCGGTGATGCATGTGGCCCGCGACCACCGCTCGCACCCTGTGCCCTCGGTCTTGCGCGTGGGCGATCGCGGCCGCGAGGTCGGCGTCTCCCCAGTCGCCTTCAGCGGCACGGAAGTCGCAGCCGAAGATGTCGTGTCGGCGCGCCCCGAGGCCCTTGGGGCCATTGTGGGCGAGAAAGACGAGCTCCTCGTTCGGCGCGTCGTCTACGAGCTGCTTCAGCCGCGCGATCGAGTCTTCTTCGCTTCGAACGCCGAAGCGGGTCGCGAGGTGGTGCCGAAAGTGGATCCCTCCGCCTCCCTGAGAGTGAGGTCGGGCGCCGATGAGGCTCACCCGTCGCGCGCCATCGCCGACCTCGTGGTGGGAGTAGCCTACCATCACGATGGGCGACAGCGCCGCCGCGAGCGCATCGCAGCGCGGCGCCTGGGTCGGCGCGAACAGGCGCTGCAGCACGTGCGACCCATAGGCCCCTTCGATGGTCTCGGCCCCGAGGTGCAGCAGATGCACCCCGTCGTGGTTGCCGGGCATGAAGAAGGCCGGGGTGCGAAGGCGGGCCATGACCCGCGCGACCTCGAGGCCGGCATCGCGATAGCCCGCGAGGTCGCCGACGAAGAGGACCGCGTCGTAGTCCCCTTCGTCGAGTCGACGCACGTCGACGGCGTCGAACTGGAGGTGAACGTCTCCGATGAGTGCGAGTCGCACCCGCAGAGCCTACTCGATGGTGAGGTTCTGCAGCATGTCGGAGAGCTCGATCTGAATCTGGGTCACCTTGGGCTCCATGTCGATGATCTCGCGCCCGAGGGTGTCGTGCTCCTTGGTCCAGTCTTCGAGCTTTCGGGCCCGCTCCGCAGCCATGCGCTTGGCGTTGGCGTCCTTCATCTCCTTGAGCACGGCGAGATTCTTACGCGCCTCCTCCATCTGGACGTTGAGTTGCCGTTGGAGGCGCCGTTTGGCGCTGATCGCCTCGATGAGCTTCGCCGCTTCCTGACGCTTGGCGATGATGGGCTCGAGCTTGGCCTTGTCGGCCGCATCGAGGTTGCCCGCGATCATGGCGCGCTCGAGCATGGGCAAGGTCTCGCGGTCCATGATCGCCACCTGTGTGCGAATGGGAGACTGCTCGACGAGCTCGATGGAGGCCTTCTTCTGGCCCGGTGGCACGCTGACGGGCACGAGGTAGGCGTTCGGCAGGTCTTCGGTGTCGTTGGGGCGGTCCTTGAGCTTGAAGTCGGTGCCGTAGTGCGGGTGCTTGATGAGGACCTTGTAGCCCTCGTTCATGGTCTGTGATTGCACCTCCCACGTCGTCTTCACCCGGGTGAAGCGGTCGACCTGGAGAATGCCACGTACGATCTTCACGAGCTTGAGCTCGTGCGGCATACGCGACTGCTTTCGGGTGACCATGATCCCGGGCTCGACGGCGAAGGGCACGGTGACGCTGGTCTTCGTCCCCACCCGGTCGCTCAGCCCCTCGCCGACGAAGCTGCCGCCGGAGTAGATGCTGATCGGTCCCGGTTCGAGCACGAAGGGCGTCGTGTTCGAGAAGCGCACCGCGCGGTAGGGGTTCTGCTCGAATCCCGTGCCGCTCCCCCCCGGGTTGAAGAGGAAGGCCTGCTCTCCCTTCACGCTCTGGTTGACGATCGCGACCATGGTGCTGTTGCCATCGGGCACCGTCACCGGGTTCTGAAGGTCGAACCGCGTGAGCCCAGCCGCGGTGGCGGCACGGGTGCGGGCGCGGGTGCTCCGACGGAGGTTGTCGAGGGTCATCTGCTGCTCGCGCAGAGACGCGTCGCCATCGTCGCCGCCGTACACGCCGTAGTTGCGTGCATCGCGCGTGGACGCCGTCCGCCCGTAGGCGTCCTTCTTCTTCTCGGCCTTGTAGCGACCCGGTGGAGCCGGCTTGGGCGATGGCGCGGCGGCGCTGCTCGGAAAGGCTCCGCCACCGCGACCGTAGCCGGACTTGCCGAGACCACCTCGTTCCATCTCTTTGGCATCTGCGAGCTCTGATTCCGGCTCGTCGGCCGGGACGTCTTCGTCGGCCTCGTCGAAGGTCGTCTCCCCCATCGCCACGCGGCCGCGGCGCTGGGTGCCCATGCTCGTGAGGTCCTGACGGTACACCTCGCGCGGGGTGTGCAGGTCGTAGCGGAAGGCGAGGGGCTCACCGGCCGTGAGCGAGAGCTGAACCTCGCGCCAATCCTCGCCGCTGGTGTTGTCGACCACGGCCCAAGCCTGGAGAAGGGCCTCTCCTTTGCCGTCCTTCGGAAGTACGACGCGGTAGGTGGGCTTCCAGATCGGCGCCTCGACCACGTAGCTCACGACGAGGTCGTGGCTGGCCGCATTGTCGAGTCGGATGGCGATCTCCACCTGCTGGAACATGCCCTCTCCCGCCGTCGCGTCGAGGCGACGGTGGAACTGCATGGCGAGGTCACCGTCCTTGAGCTTGACCGACTTGATCTTCGAGAGTCGGACGACGCTCATCTCCTGGCCGCTCATGATGGTGACCTTGTGGTCGTAGCCGAGCACGGCGCCGCTGCCCTTGGCGTTGCCCCGCGGGGCGGCCATGGTCGGGTCCGGCTCTTCCTGGATGGCCTCCACGATGACCACGCGGCCCTCCATCTCGCCGAGCACGGTGTCGAGCTCGACCTCGGTACCACGAAGGCGGTCGAGCAGCTCGGCGAGGCTGCCATTGCCCGGCCCGAGGGTTCCGAGCGCGGCCCGCGCCCAGGTGTCGGGGTCGAGCGGCATCGAGACGCTCACGGCCTGACCGGTCTTGCGGTCGACGATGGTGAGGCTCTTGAGCAGGTCGTTGATCTGGTCCTTGCGAACCCGGATCTTGAGCAGGTTCCCGTCGATCTCCCCCTGGCGCTCGAAGTAGCCGACCCCATTGCGATAGAGCACGACACGGCTCAGTCCGAGGGGCGAGGCGGCGGTGGGGAAACGGCTTCGGTCAGCGTGGTCGCAGGCGGAAAGCGTCGAGATGATGGCAAAAATACAGGCGAGGCGTTTCATGGGTCTCCATTGAGCCGGCGTCGTGCGCGGCTTTGTCCGTAGCGACAACGCGACGAGCGGGCCGACGCTAACACCGCCCGTGCGTGGCCCCCAAAGACGCCGACGTGACCGACGGATTGCTGCTGCCGCTCAGGTCGGCCATGTGTAGGTCATGGCCGGCAACAGCTTCGGACAGGCCTTCGTGGTCACGAGCGCGGGCGAGTCCCACGGGCCAGGCAACGTCGTCATCATCGACGGATGCCCGCCCGGCATCCCGCTCAGCGTCGAAGACCTGCAGCGCGACCTCAACCGTCGCCGACCGGGTCAGAGCCGCATCGTGACCCAGCGACGCGAGCCCGACGAACCCGAGATCCTGAGCGGCGTCTTCGAGGGTGAGACCACCGGGACCAGCATCGCGATCCTCGTGCGCAACCGCGACCAGCGGAGCCGCGACTACGCCGACATCAGAGACAAGTACCGGCCGGGTCACGCCGACCAGTCCTACGACGCCAAGTACGGCCGCCGCGACTACCGCGGCGGGGGCCGGGCGAGCGCGCGCGAAACGGTGAGCCGCGTGGCGGCAGGGGTCGTGGCCAAGAAGCTCATCCACGCCGCCTTCGGGGGCCAGGTGGTCGGCTACGTGGTCGCCGTGGGCGACGTGCAGGCCAGCGTCGACCCCACGCAGGTGAAGGCCGAAGCCGTGGAAGCCTTTGGACCGGACGAGCCCAACCCCGTGCGCTGTCCCGACCACGACGTCGCACGCGCCATGATCGAGCGCATCGAGGAGGTGCGCAAAGACCGCGACTCGATCGGCGGCATGGCAGAGGTGGTCGCGCGCTCGATCCCGGCCGGCCTCGGCGAGCCGGTGTTCGACAAGCTCAAGGCCGACCTCGGAAAGGCCCTCTTCAGCCTGCCCGCCGTCGTCGGGGTCGAGTACGGCAGCGGCTTCGCGGCCGCCAGGATGCGCGGCAGTCAGCACAACGACCTCTTCGTCCCCTCCGAGGGTGGCCCGGTCACCAGCACCAACCGACACGGTGGCATGCTCGGGGGGATCTCCACCGGTATGCCGATCGTGCTGCGCGCGGCGGTCAAACCCACGAGCAGCCTCCCGCGCGAGCAGGCCACGGTCGATCGCCGCGGGGTGGCCACCACCATCGCGACCAAGGGACGCCACGACCCATGCCTCTTGCCGCGCTTCGTCCCCATGGCCGAGGCGATGGTGGCCATCGTGCTCGCCGACCACTGGCTGCGCTGGCGCGGCCAACGCGGCCCGGTTATTCCGAGAACGCCATGACGTCATCGAGCGACAACCCCACCGAGGCGGGCCTGCTTCGCGGCCTCGAGGTCGCCATCCGTTCCCTGGTGCCAGAGGCCGTGGTCGAGAAGGTCACGCCCTTTTCCATCGACGACGCCGAGGCAGGCGAGACGACGGTGAAGGCGATGGGATACGGCCAACCGCTTCTGGTGGTCGCCCGCGAGCCGGACGGTTCGGCCCATCGTTACGTGTTGCACACGGCCACGCCCAACCCCTACGGCCACGACTTTCGCGCCGATCGCGCGGCAGAGATGCTCCTGGCCTACGACACGTTCAACGACATCCCCGGGCACGTGCGCGCCATCGACGTGGGCGGCCTCGGCCACCACGGAGAGCTGGTCTCGCTCCGAGACGTGGGCGAGATGTACGTCCTCACCGAGTACGCCCCGGGCCACCCCTACGCCGAGGAGCTGCGCCGCATCGGAGAGACGGGGGAGGCGACGGCCACCGACGTGATGCGTGCCGGGAAGCTCGCCGGCTACCTCGCGGCGCTGCACGTCGTGCCCGACGACATCGCCCCGGATGACCGACCGGCGCTCTACCGGCGGGCCATTCGCGACCTCGTCGGAAGTGGAGAGGGCCTGGCCGGGATCGCCGACGGCTACCCCCCCGCGTACGACGAGCGACTCGCAGGCATCGAGCAGGCCGCCCTTCGCTGGCGACATCGACTCAAGCGCCGAGGTGACAGGCTCGTTCGAACGCACGGTGACTTCCACCCCTTCAACATCCTCTTCGACGATGCCCACGAGCTGCGCGTGCTCGACGCGAGCCGCGGCTGCCTCGGAGATGCGGCCGACGACGTGACGGCCCTCAGCATCAACTACCCCTTCTTCGCCCTGATGCACCCGGGAACCTGGGAGCGAGGGTTCGGCCCGCTGTGGAGCTCCTTCTGGCGCGGCTACGCGGCCAGCGGGCGAGGCGGGGGCCAGGGGCTGTTCGAGGTCGTGGCCCCATTCTGGGCCTGGCGTACGTTGGTGGTCGCGAGCCCCGTCTGGTACCCGGACATCGATCCGGCCGCCCGGGAGCGCATGCTGAAGCTCGCGGAAGACGTGCTCGCCGCCGACACCTTCGACCCCGACATGGTGACGGCGATGATGGCGGAGGCACCGTGAGCGGCTGTGTGGTCTGGCTCACGGGCCTTCCCTCTTCGGGCAAGTCCACCCTCGCCGCGCGCGTGGCCACGAGGCTGCGCGCGCAAGACATCCCCGTGAGCCTGCTCGACGGCGACGAGGTACGCGCCGCGCTGTCGCCCTCGCCCGGCTACGACGACGCATCGCGGCTGCACTTCTACCGCACCCTGGCCGGCCTCGCCGCGTTGCTCGCCGCTCAGGGCCAGGTCGTGCTGGTACCGGCCACCGCCCACCGGCGCGTGTACCGCGACACGGCCCGCGAGCTAGCCCCGCGCTACCTGGAGGTCTACGTCGCAACCCCCGTCGAGGTCTGCGCCGAGCGCGACGCCAAAGGCCTCTACGAAGCATCCGACGACGGCGACGTCGCTCACCTTCCGGGGGTCGGGACGCGCTACGACGTTCCGGAGTCCCCCGACGTGGTGGCCGAGATGGGCGCCGACGAGACGGCCGTCGACGCCATTCTCCGCGCGATCCCAATCTGATCACGTAGCGCCACCGGGCGGGCACCGGTTTGGTCGTGCCGACACGAGGCGCGGTGATACCCGATGATACCCGAGATCGGCGGACCGGCTCGGCCTCCCGCTCACGCAAGCTAGATCGCCACCCACACCTTTGGCCGGGTCACGGCGCGCCTCTGTGAGGTGCAAGCCTGGACCGTGCTCGGAGAGCTCGACCGAGCGGAGCGCCTGAATGAAGAGGCCGATGCCGCGGCGCAGCGTCACGGCTACTGGACCCTCCACATGTGGTCCGCGTCGCTTCGTCTGGAGCTCATCGCGCTACGGCCTGCTCGACCCGCGTCCCGTGCTCGCCGTGAGCAGCAGTGGCTCTCCGGTCCGGCTCACCTCGGCTCAAGCTCGAGCCTGGCCCGAGGTCGCAGCACGCGTGGACCTCGTCACACCGTGCGTCATCGTTGGAGGCGAGCCGATCTCGATCGGCGACCGGCCCGTCCTGCTTTCGGCCCTTTCACGCTTGGCCTCAGAGCCCGGACGACCGATCACGGCCGAAGTCATCGGGCGCGAGGTCCTCGAGCTCGACTACCACCGACTCGACCACCGCAGTCGCGTCTCGACGGTCATTCGACGGCTCCGCAAGCTACTGGGTGCCGACACCATCGTCACCGACGGGGACAGCTATGTGCTCGCGCTTCCCGCCCCGTGGGTCGTGCTGACCTCGTCGGACCCCTGAGCGCTCGATGCTCAGCGCTTGGGGGTCCCCCTGGGGACTTCGCAAGGGGCTTTCAAAGCTGAGACCTTCGTTTTCACGGATGCAACGCCGTCCGCCAGATCGGCAGCCAAGTCCTCAAACACAGGCGCGCCGAGGTTGGTACTCAACTTGCTCTATGGATGGGGTACGCGCACCGGCGAATCCCCCCCTTGCCGGGGCGTGTACAAGCCGTCCGATGGCAATCCCCCCCCAGCCATCGGACGGCGTTTCTCATTTTGTCGGCCCCTCGCGACGAGCTCACCGGTTCAACCGGGCTTGCGCCGACCCACGCGTCTAGCTACGCGCCGACGTGCGCCTTCGTGGCGATCCACGAACGTTTCAGACGAGGCCGTCGAAGTCGGCTGCGCTGTGGCGTTCGGGCAGCTGCACCTCGCCCCAGCTGCGGTTGACCAGCCGGCCTCGTTTGGCCGCCGGTCGTTCCGCGATGGCATCGGTCCAGCGCAGGACGTGCTCGTACTCGTGCACGCTCAGGAACTTGGCGGCATCGTAGACCTTGCCCTTCACGAGCGCGCCGTACCAGGGCCAGACCGCGATGTCGGCGATGCTGTAGCTATCGCCGGCGAGGTAGGTGTTGTCGGAAAGGCGGCGATTGAGCACGTCGAGCTGGCGCTTGGTCTCCATCGCAAAGCGGTCGATGGGGTACTCGAGCTTCACGGGGGCATAGCTGTAGAAGTGCCCGAAGCCGCCGCCGAGGTAGGGCGCCGATCCCATCTGCCAGAAGAGCCAAGAGAGGGCTTCGGTACGCTCGCGCGGGTTCTCGGGAAGGAAGGCCCCGAACTTCTGGGCGAGGTACAACAAGATCGCCCCCGACTCGAAGATGCGCTGCGGCGGGTCCTGGCTACGATCGAGCAGGGCCGGGATCTTCGAGTTGGGGTTGATGTCGACGAAGCCACTGCCGAACTGGTCGCCCTCGCCGATGTTGATGAGCCATGCGTCGTACTCTGCGCCCGAGTGTCCCGCCTCGAGCAGCTCTTCGAGCATGACGGTGACCTTCACCCCGTTGGGCGTCGCGAGCGAATAGAGCTGGAAGGGGTGCTCACCGACGGGCAATACCTTGTCGTGGGTGGGCCCGGCGATGGGGCGGTTGATGCTGGCGAAACGCCCCCCGCTCTCCTTGTCCCAGGTCCAGACCTCCGGCGGCTCATAGGCGTTCGCATCAGACATGGCGAGGTCATAGCTCTCCGACGCAGCCGCTGCGACCGCCGTCGTCGGTTCCTCCCCGATCGGCTAGGACGTGCTCGACCCGATGGGCGCCACGACCTCGGTCCGCCAGTCTTTGGGGTTGGGCGTCGTGGCGGGGTCGGTCAGGTAGACCTCCCAACGGGGTCCGCGCGCCTCGTGGCCCTCGGCCTCGAGCCACCGCTCGAGCGCGGCATGTGTGCCGGGCAGGTTCTCGTAGGGTCCGGTGTGAATGGCGACCGCCGCCGGCCCCGCGGGAAGTGTGCCAGCTTCGATGTCACCCTCCCCGTCCGCCGGCTCCGCGAGAGGCATCGCCCCCTGCAAGGTGATGTGCCCGGGCGTCATGGGCCCGTAGTTGACGAGCGGAGGCCCCGCCAAGGAGAGCCCGCGCTCCTGACAGTGTGCAAAGACACGAGGGAGGATCTCGGCGAGCACCTGGGCGATCTCGGCCATGGCCGCTTTCTTCTCGATGTAGAGGATGGGCTGCTCGTTCAGGGTGCGGATGGTGATCTCGGGCGTGTTCATGGACTCGACTCGTTGGGGGTGAAGGGGTTGACGATGAAGACGGAGACACGGCCCCGCGGCTCGCACCACCTCACGATGATGCTCGACGTCGGGGACCGACGCGTGTCGGGCGCGATACTCGCTCGGCGCGCAGTCGAACCGACGTCGGAAGGCCCGGCAGAAGACCTCGTGGCTCGCGAAACCGCTGTCGAGCGCGATGGTGAGCACCTGCTCGTCGGTCGCGAGCAGGGCTGCCGCGGCCCGCTCGAGACGAAGTCTGAGCACGTACTGCTTGGGCGTCTCGCCCGCCACGCGCTTCACCGCCCGTTGCAGGTGATGCGCCGACCAGCCCGAGCGCTGGGCCAGCGCCTCGAGCGACGCATCTTCGTCCAACCGACGGCAGATGTCGTCGAGAACGAGCAACACCTCCCTCGCGTCCGGCATGGCCCAACCCTAGGCGATCGGTGAGGTCTGCGGCTTGATGTTTCTTGCGCCGCGCCGGCGCGATTTGACGCGGTGACCGAGCCGGGTCTAGTGCTTCGGGCCTGACAACTTGAAGCGACACAGTCGCCCCTTCGGGGGCGGGCAAGAGGGAAGCCGGTGTGAAGCCGGCACGGCCCCCGCCACTGTGATCGGGGACGAAGGCGACCCAACGAGCCACTGGCACCACCATCGGTCTGGGAAGGCGCGCCCGAGGAAGAACCGACGAGTCAGGAGACCTGCTGTGTCGCTCATCGAACCGCGATGCGGGGTGCATCGACCGGGAACGCGTCTCAGCTCTGAGACGCGGCCTCGTCACGTGCCTCGTTTCGCATCACGAGGCGCGGAGGGCGCCAGACGAGGACACATGAACGAGCACCTTTCCCTGGGCGCGCAGGCGATCGGCCTGTGCCTCACTTTGAGCATGACCATCGTCGCCTGTGGCGACGACGACCCGGTCGACCCCACGAGCACGACCACCAGCAGCAGCTCGAGCGCAGGCGGCTCGAGCAGCTCGAGCAGCGGCATGGGCGGCACGGGTGGAACCGGCGGCAGCGGTGGCAGCACCAGCAGCTGTCTCTCCGCCACCGAACACGACGGCGTCTTCACCATCGCCGACCCCACCCTCTGTGTGGTGGCCAAGTACACCAGCGCCGAGCAGGCCACCGACCTCACCTGGGGTCGACACGGGGGCCCGATGTTCACCCGCACCGTGCCCGACACGGGCGGCACCCTCTCGGACGCGGAAGTGGTCCGCCTAACCCCGCCCGCGAGCACGACCGGTGCGCTCGCGGTGAGCGCCGAAACCTACGACCTCGACATCGACACCACGATGCAGTTCCTGGGTGCGCAGGTGCTCGACGTGCCGGGCACCAACGGCACGCTGTTGTCGTACTCGGGGTTCGATACCACCGGCGAGGTCTGGATCTTCGACGGCACCACCCCCGTCACGGGGATCCCGATGGTCGGCTTCTTCATCGGGGCCACCATTGCGAGCAACGAAGGCACCCGGCTTCTGCACACGGGCTCGACCCCGCTCGGAGACGGGCTCGTCGGCAATGCCAACAGTGGCCTCTACCAGGCCGAGTTCTGCAATGGGCTGGCCGTCTGCACCACCCCCGCCGCGTCGCTGGTCGAAGCATGGGGCGAGTTCAATGGTGCGGTTGGCTTCGACAGCCGCGGCAACGCCTTCGCCACGCAGTTCGATGCCAGTGCTGGCACGACCGAGCTTCGCGGCTTCGACGCGGCCTCCGTCGCCCCTGGTGCGGGCACGCCGGCCCTGGGCGTCACCCTCGCGACCTACACCGGCTCGGGTACCAACATCGCGGCCCTGGCGACCACGAGCGACGACAATGGCTGGGTTTTTCTTCAGCCGGTCACCTTCGACGCCATGTTCAACGCCATCCCCGGCGACGTCGAAGCGCATCGCTTCGACGACGCGGGAGGTGTGATCACGGCCGATGGTGTGGGCGCGGCCATCCTCACCCTATCGGGGGACCCGAAGCCGCAGGTCAATCTCGTGGCCGACGACCAGGACCGGATCTGGATCGGTGTCCCCGGCGCGAACGAGACCACGTTCTACGTGGTCGCGCGCGCCGACTGACCGTCTACCTTCAAGAGGCCGCGGCCAAGGTCGCGGCCTCGACCGCGTCCATCACCCGCAGCACGAGCTCTCGGCGCACGGGGTGAGCGACGGCGCCCGATGACTCGACCAGGTGCGCCGCCCCCTGCACGTCGCCCTGAGCGAGCGTGAAGAGCCCCAACCACAGCAACACCACACCATAGGGGCAGCGATGGCCGTGCAGCGTCACGTCGAGCTGGTCCACGATGGCCTTGGCCAATGGTTCGCTCATGCCTGCGATGTTCTGAAGCGCTTGGTCGGCAGCGTCGACCGGGATCTGCCCCCGCGCGGCAGCCATCGACCTCTCGAAGTCGGCGCGTGACGGAATGCTCGTCGGCGGGAGGTGGCCCCGGATGAAGGCCTCCATCTTGGCCACCGTGTTCAGCTCCCTGAGCGATACGTCGAACGGGATGTCGAGCCCCGCCGCGCGTGTCGCGTGGGCATAGACGTCGACGAGGTCGAGTGAATCCAGGAGCCCTGCATCGACGAGCTCGAGCTCGGGCGTGACCTCGAGCGGCAGCCCCTTCTCTTCGAGCCGCCCGGCGACTGCGCTCAGCAGCGTAGCCTGGAGACCTCCCGCGGCATCTCCCCGCACACCTATCGCCTGCAGGAGCATGCCGCAGAACGAAGCCAGCTCGTCCTCGGGCTCGAAGTCGCCATTGCGGGTTCGGGCGAGCTCGGCGCGCACGGCAAACGTCCGCCCGATGGCCGCGGCTAGGCGCGCTGCACCTTCGGGATTGAGGTGCTGCCCATCGCGCTGGATGAACGTCGGGTCGACGTCTTCGCCTCGAAGCTGACCGAATGGGTCGATGACGGCCACGCCGTGACGCGCGGCGACCTCGGCCAGATGCGCGTTGACCTTGGTGGCGACGACGTGCACGTCGCCCGGACCGAGGTGAGCGTAGCGAACGGCATGCTGCGGCTGGGGAAATACGAGCCAGGCTACCGAGCCCAAGCGCCCAAGCTCCGCGAAGAGGTGCTCGGCGTGGTCCATGAGCTGACTTATCTGCGCGTCGACCGTTCCCCGACCGGCGGCATCACACACGTCGAAGACGTCGTGGGTACCGATGGCGAGCAATCGTGGCCCCGGCGAGGCAGCAAACCGGGCCCGGACACGTTTTCCGGCGGGATGGCCGTCGAAGAAGTGGGAGAAACGAAGCGCCCCCACCCAGCAGACCTCGGCCGGCTGGCCTTCGACCTCGAGGCGGGCGCCCATCTGATCCAAACAAGCGACGTTGCTGTTTCCGGCGACGATCATCGAATCACCTCCAGGGCCTGGGCCCGATAGAGTTCCTTGTTGCGGGCGCGACTGATCTTCCCGCTGCTCGTCTTCACGAGCGTCATGTGCTCGGCCACTTCGACCCGACGCGGCACGACGCCGATCTCGCCCTCGACCGCTCGCTGCACGGCGAGCTTGAGGCGGGTGGGGTCCGCGCCGGCGATCCGCTCGACCACCACGTAGAGCTCCTCGCTGCCGCTCATGGCGTTGTCGAGCCCAAAGGCGACCGCACGTCCCGGGTAGGCGCCATCCACCTCCGCCGCGACGAACTCGACGTCTTGTGGATAGACGTTCTTGCCGTGGCAGATGATGACGTCCTTCTTTCGGCCCGCGATGTAGAGGTCTCCCGAGGGGCCGAAGAAGCCGAGGTCGCCGGTGGGATAGAAGCCGTCGACGTCTTCCCAGGCTCGACCGCCGGTGAATCGGTCGAAGCGATACGCAGAGCGAATACCGATCTCGCCGTGGCCCGAAGCGTCGGGCGAGAGAATGCGCACCTCCGACCCTGGCAAGAGGGAACCACAGGAGAGCGCCCCGGCCTGCTTGCGTCCGACTTCGTCGCCCCTCGTGTGAGACACCGCGAAGGTGTTCTCGGCGAGTGCGTAGCAGACCTGCATGGCCTCCGGACGAACGGACGGGAAGGTACGCATGAAGAGCTCGTGGCTCTCGGAGCGGGCCGGCTCGGAGCAATTGACCCACATGCGCACGCTCGACAGATCGGGCCGCTGCTGGGGCACACGACGGGCGAGCACGTGGTAGGCGAAGTTCGGCTGGTAGGCGATGGTGGCTCCGAGGGCTTCGACGGCCGAGAGCCACCGGTCCGATTGAAGCAACCACTGAAACGGGTCCATCTGGAAGAAGGGGATCCCGGTCATGAGCGGCATGAGATAGGCCGCAATGAGGCCCATGTCGTGATAGAGCGGCAGCCAGCTCAATACGGCATCGTCGGCGCGCAGATCGAGATGCGCCGCATAGGCCTCCATGTGTGCGACCACCCCCGTGTGGGTGAGGTGAACCCCCTTCTGCAGCCCGGTCGACCCCGACGAGAACTGCACGAGCGCGTCCTCCCTTGGCGCGAAGCGAGGGGTGGCCCCCGGTGATGTGGTGGTGGGGGTGAAGACCCGGGGACCACCCTCTCGGAGCGCAGCGGCGTTGTCGGCGTCGATGAAGACGGCGCCCACGTCGCAGATGGCACGCACGTGGTCGACCTTGCGTGTGAACTCGGCAGGGCTGAGCTTGCCGGAGGGGTAGGAGATCTGTGCCGGCGTGTGGCCGGCGGCCATGGCGCCGAGGTATGCGGCGAGCAGGTCGACATCCAACCGCTTGCTGAACAGCACCATGGTGGGCTCGCCGAGCTCGGCCGCAAAGATGCCGGACCAGTGCTCGATGCGGGCCCAGAACTCGGCGCGTGTCAGGGACGCCCAGGCGCCGTCGACGTAGAGACGACAGGCGGTCGCGTCGGGCGCGCGGTCACGGTGAAAGCGAATGCTGGACAGAAGGTCCGACCGGGCCGGGACCGTGGCGGCGGACGGAGGGCGGCGAACGGGTAGAGACATGCGCAGGCCATCGATGCACCGCGCGTGCCGCGACCTAAGCGTTCGAAATCACCACAGATGACACCTCCAAGGGCCGTCGGAGCGTTGACGGCCGCCGGTGGTTTGACGCGTTCAGGGGGTGCCGTACATGACGCCGGCGTCGGCCCAGCACGCGTTCCCCGCGCGGTCCGAGGCCGTCACGATGACCCGGTTCGGCCCTGGGTCCCAAAACATCACGGTCGCGGCGCTGCGTTCGTCGTGCAGGGCTGAACCCGTGACCCCGAAGTGGGCCAGGCCGGCGCGGACTTCGAACTGGATGGGCGCGTACGACACATCGCCCCCCGTCACCACCGCTTCGACCTCGACCTGCGTTCCGTCGAGCGTCGCGTCGAAGTCCTCGGCCTTGGTGATGACCTGGCCCTCGACCAGGGTCAGGATGTGGCATTCGGGGGGGA
Source organism: Polyangia bacterium (assembly GCA_030426145.1). Taxonomy (GTDB): domain Bacteria; phylum Myxococcota_A; class Polyangia; order Polyangiales; family Polyangiaceae; genus JAPYTK01. Next base: position 8,691 of record JAUHZF010000084.1, on the reverse strand, counting down.
CCGTATCGACGAACAGCTGGGCGAGCGCCGAGGTGGTGTGCCGCTCGGGTTGGGGCACCGAACATCGCGCCTCGAGGTCGCGGTCTCCGTCGTCGAGGTCGACGAGCTCCGTCAAGTCACCCCCAGCGTCCGCGACCCCCTCCAACAATGGGCGAGGCTCACCCTGCTCGGGGTTGAGGTCCCAAAGGACCACCTTCGCCCCGGGCAGCGTCTCCACTTCGACACGCAGCTGCATGCCTGGAGAAAGAGGCGCGTTGTCGTCCGCGGCGTTGAAGGTGGTGCGTGGCCGATAGGCCGGTCGGTAGACCCCCTTCGGCGAGAACGCGAGGTCGCACGTGAGTGCGGGCAGCACCTCGACGTCGACCGCATCGGTAGAAAGACCACAGTCGGACGCATGGTGCACCCGCAGCTGGGACGTGCCTTCGGGAAAGCTCACCGCCTCGAATGTCGCCGTGCCCTCTGCATCGACCAGCGCCTGCTGCGGCCACGGGAGAAGCACCCCCGCGTTGGTGATGAAGCTGAGACTGAGCTCAGCCCCCGGGGGCAGCGCAGCGCGCACCTCGACGTTGGACTGATGTCCACGGCTGTCGCTCACGTCGGTGGCTTCGTAGAGCACGGAGCCATCCGCCGGCGAGACGATCGTCGGGCCATCGACCCAACAGAGAGCAGCAGAGTAGGACGTGACCTCGGGGTTGCACGCGGCGAGGAGCAAGAAGGCGGAGAACCTACGCATAGGCTCCCGCCAACGGCCTTTTCCTGAATCCCTTGAATGGCGGCCGACGACCGCACCGCCTCACGGCTCGTCGACGCGGTTGGTCATCGCGGCGACGGAGAGAGCCTCGACACCATCGTCGCGCTGAAGCCGCAGGGGTACGCGCAGGTGGAGCCGCGACATGACGCAACGCGCTTGCTCACCTCGGCAGCACACCACGTGGTCGACCGTGAGCACCATCTCGGCTTCGACCTGCGACGCGGTGAGCGAGCCGACGAAGAGCGGTACGGTGACCTTCATGCCATCTTCGCCCACAGCCCCATCGATGGCGCCGCCCTCGGGGAGGGTCAGCAGATCCGAGCGCCGCGACACCTCTACCGCAACGCGCCAAGGGCTCCCGGGCTCGAGGTAGGTCCCTGCTGGCGGCTCGAGGCGCAGCTGCAATTCGGCCGGTCCTGGGCGCAAGCCATTCGGACCGGGGTCGAGACGTTGGTCGAACCAGCCCTGGGGCGGTGGCACCGATGCTGGCCGAGCACGGGTGAGCACCCCCGTCTGTACCGGTGGCGCACCGCGCACGGAGAAGGTCGACACCACGTTGTCGCGAACGCCGCAAATGCGATGCGCATTGGTGTCGGCCACCAACCACAAGCCGTCGGGACTGACCGCGATGTCGGCCGGCTCCGAGAAGCCTTCGAGCACTGTCTGCACAGTCGGCGTCTCACCGAAACAGAGGCGCTTGATCTTGCCGTTGTAGGTATCGGCGACCAGCACGTCGCTGCCTTCGGCGGCGACACCCAGCGGGTGCTGTAGGGCGGCGGCATCGAGGTCCCCATCGGCGTCGCCAAAATCGAACAGGCCCTGCCCCATGTGGGTTTCCACCTCGCCGGTGGCGAGCACGATCGAACGCACCGCGCTGCTTTCGCTGTCAGCCACCACCAGGCGGCCATCGCGCATGTCCTCGCCCAGCAGCGTGAGGCCGGAGGGCTGGGCCCAGGCGCTACCCGCTCTGCGCCCATCGAGCAGCGCTTCGACACCCGTGCCGGCGAAGAGCTCGATCTCGCCCGTCCGGGGCAGCAATCGCCAGATCTGGTGGCTCCCGGCCATGGCGATGAAGATCGCGTCTTCGACGACGCAGAGATCCCAGGGAGAGCGCAGCCCGACCTCCTTGGCCTGCGCGAGCGCATGCTCCGCGTGAAGGGGTCCGAGCTCGCCGGTTCCGGCCACGGTCGTGACGTCGCCGGTCGCCCCGTCCACACGACGGATGACGTGGTTGCGGGTATCGGCCACGAAGAGCGCGTCGTCGAACCAGCACAGGCCTTGCGGGTCGTCGAAAGCCGCATCCGCCGCCGGACCGTCGAGCAGGCCGCGTCGGCCACTCCCACAGGCCCACTCGACCCGGCCCGTGGGTCCGCACAGCAACACGCGGTGGTGTCCGCTGTCGCTAATCGCCACCCGCCCATCGGGGAGAAAGGTGACCTTGCCAGGATATCGCAGCGGCCCCTCGTGCGTGGGGGCCGACGGCGTCACGTCCATGCGCTCGGGCGCGAGGGTCCCCGCCGCTCGCGCGCGGTCGAGCTCCGCGCGAATGAACGCGGAGAGTCGCTCGAGGTCGGGCTCGCCGGGGGCGGTAGCGGCAATGGTGCCGTCGGCACGAACGACGACCACGGTAGGCCAGGAGCGAATGGCGTACCGACTCCAGATCCGCATGTCGTCGTCGACGGCCACGGGGTGACGCATGCCATAGCGCCCGATCGCCTCGGCGATACGCTCGGGGTCACGCTCGGCGCTGAACTTGCCGCTGTGTACCCCCACCACCATGAAGGGCTCGTCGGCGAAACGCCGCGAGAGCTCCTGCAGGGTGGGCTGGACGTGCATGCAGTTGATGCAGCAGTACGTCCAGAAGTCGATCAACACCACATGACCGCGAAGGGCGTTGAGACTCAATGGGGCGTCGACGTTCAGCCAAGCGAGCGCGCCCGAGAGCTCGGGAGCGTGAACGGTTTCGCGTGTGAGGAAAGCCTCATCCATGGTTCATTCGACGCAGCGCCCGTCGGCGTAGCTGCACCGCCCTTGCACCTTACAGGCGACGAGGGCCCGCCGACACTCCGCATCCGACCCCGGCACGCAGCGTCCCCGGTCATGGGAACAGCGCCCTTCCTCCCGGCACACGCGGCTTCGGCGGCAGTCGACGTCGTCGGCAGCGACACAGGTGCCGCGTAGGCCCACCGAGCATCGTCCATGCGTGAGGCAGCTCTCCGAAGCCACACAGTCGTCTTCGCGTGTAGCCAGGCAACGGTCGGGCTCGGTCGAGCAGAGACCCGCGGCGCGGCACAGCCCCGAGGTGCTGCAGTCGGCCACACAGTGACCATTGCGGAGACGACAAGCCACCCCGCGACACGACGACGCGCCACGACAGTCCGCGAGCTCGCTCGCCACGCAGGCGCCATTGTCGGCGTGGCAGCGTCCATCTTCGGTGCAAGCGCGGCTCGGACTGCAGTCGTCATCGGTGAGGGCGAGGCAGGCACCATCCTTCAACTGGCAGCGCCCGTCGTCGCGGCACGTCTCGGCGCCGCGACAGCCCTCGGCGGTGGTCGGGACACAGCGCCCGTGGTCATCCCCGCACGCACCGGTCGCTCGGCAGGCCCAGCCATCGGCACAACGCGTGGGCTCACACCGATCACCTCGACGCTGGCATCTCCCCGCCGCACATGCGGGCACACGAAGACAGTCGTCGTCGGTCTTCGCGATGCAGCGGCTCCCGAGCGCAGAACACTGTCCCGCCGTCGCGCAGGCAGGAGCGGCCTGACACGCAGCGTCGGTCTTGGGGGCCGGGGTCGGATCCCCGTCGGGTCGTACCGCGGGGTGGTCGGGCCGGGAGAGCACCGTGACCTGAGCCTGCCCATCGGTCTCGGTCACCACCGGAGGCGGAGCCGCCGTCGCCACGGGCGGCGGAGGCGGAGGCGGAGCGGTGGGCCCGCACCCTGCGAGCAGGAGCAGAGAGAGCCGATGGCGCTTGCGCCAGAGGGCGAAGAGGCCCAACCCCACGAGCCAAGGAAGCCAAGGGCCTTCGTCGCGTTCGGCCACGTTGCACGATGCGCACCCACCGCGTCGTGGGGGCGGGGCCTGGAGCATGTCGATGCCGGCATCGACGATGTAGAGCTCTCCGGGGGTGGGCCGGGCAAAGACCCGCAAGCGCGTGCCCACCGCGAAGGGTCGGTAGTACATCACCGAGCCTGGGGGCGGCGTGGGGCCCATCCGCACCGGGTAGCGCACGGCGGCCACCTGTCCCGGCCGCCACGGTCCCCGGATGACGCGCTGGATGCCGAGGAGCATGCGCCCCCCCGGGTCGTTCTGCACCACCCCTTCGAAGATGACGGGGGCCGACGCGCGCTGCTGTTCGTAGACCTCGGGGGGAAGGGTCGCACCCGCCGATGAGACGGTGAACACGATCAGCAGCCCCATCGCGATCGCAAACCACCACGCCCGAGCCATGTCTCGTCGTAGCCGTGACGTGACGGGCTCGCCAGGGTCGCCGTCCAGAAAGCAGAGCCGACGCGCGAGGGGCTCGATTTCGACGGTCGCTGGGTCGTTCACGACCCCGGTCGTGAACCAACGTTCACGGCCGGTCGCCACCCGAACGGGATCTCAGCCATTTGGGGATCGGCACGGGCCCTGCAACTAGAGCTACCCGTCACCCAGCGAAGCCCAGCCGCGCAGGCCATGGCGGAGAGCAATTCCTCAGCGCGTTTCAGCAACCCGCTCTTCTCCTTCGGCCTGCGCGGCTACTTTTATTCGGGCGTCGGGTGATACCCTGGGCTCGTCATGGCCCGCACCTACCGGCTCTTCGCCTATGGCACCTTTCTCGCCGAGGAAGAGGACCACGCGTTCCTCCTCGAGCACGGGGCCAAGCTCATCGGGCCCGCGCAGACGGCGGTCGGCTATCAGCTGGTGGAGGCGGGCCCCCTGCCCGGCATCGTCAAGCGGGGCACCGGGGCCGTCGTGGGCGAGCTCTACGAAGTCACCTCTCAGCTCCTCGGTCACTGCGATCTCAAGCGGGATCACCCGCGCCTCTACGTGCGAGACGAGATCGAGCTCGACGACGGGACGAAGGCCTGGTCGTACACCTTTCGCAACCGTCAGGCCCTCGGCGTGCACCGCATCGCCAACGGCGACTACCGAAACCGATTCGCGCCGACCGACAAACCCCAACCCGGGGCCTGGGTGAAGTGGGCGAAGTCGCGCCACAAGCGCTGATGACGCTCAGGACCCTTCGACGATGCGGCCCTTGGTGCGCACCTGCACCTGTCCCGACGCGGGCAGCCGCTGCCCCGACTCGATGAAGTGACCCTTGAAGGGCCCCTTGGCCGTGGCGGACACGGGCCAGCCCGTTTCGACGTCGAACTCGACCGTGCCCTCGAGCGCCGCGGTGAGATCGGCCGACGTGTTCTTCTCGACCATGGTGGTCTTCACGGAGAACACCCCCACCTTGCGACCGCCTTCGGTCTTCACGCGATCGAACGTCAGGGTCGAATCCCGAAAGGTGACACCTTCTCCCCCGGCCGTGGAAGCCATGATCTCGATCATCACCGGCCCCGGGGGATGCATCTCGTCGCCGGGTGACAAAGCATTGGGGAAGAGGTTGGGGCGTACCGCGAAGTTGCTGAGAAGCTCCTCCTGGAGCTTCTCGTGCACGTCGGAGGAGACCGGCTGCCCCCCCTCGGTCGCCGCGAACGTGGTGCTGCCATCGGAGGTGACCACATAGGTTCGATTCGCCATCGGCTCGGACTCGGTTTCGGTGGGCTGCACCTGACCGCCGACCGTGACGATGGAGGTGGTATCGAAGCGCCGATAGCGCACCTCCGCCTGCTGAATGCGGTGATCGTCCGCGCTCAAGGTGTGGAGCGCGCGATGTTGGGTCTGGGTGATGGCGAGCTTGGCCGTGCCCCCGCCGCCGCTGACGGTGCCGGTGATGACCATCTCATGCTCCGCATCGAAGGTGGCCCCAACCGGAATGGGGTGGGTCTCGATCCGCACCCCGTCGTCGGGCTCGTCCTCGTCGTCGGGTTCGTCTTCGTCGTCGTCGCGCTTGTCGTCGCGATCGCGGTCCTCGTCTTCGTCGACCGTCGTCGCGTCACGGTCCGTGCTCGCGAACCAGATCCCACCCCCGACCAAGCCGAGCAGAACGACCCCGAGGATGGCCCACAGCCCGCCCCCGCTCTTCTTCGGCGTCGCCGTGCTCACCCCGCCCATCGAGCTCGCTCCAGCCGCCGTCATGGCTGGCGCGCCGTAGGTGGGTGCGGTCATCCCCGGTGCCGCGTAGCCGGCGCTGCCCACGGTCTGGGGCTGCATCCCCGCCCGTGCGTGTGCATCGGCAGGCATGCCGGGCTGGGTGACGGGCAGCATGGGATACCCCTGCTGCCCTCCTCCGCCGGACATGCTTCCCGTGCCGGCGATGGGGAGGCTCTGCTCGACGGAGAAGTCGGCGGTCGACTGGGCCGCTCCACCGTGGCTAGCCGCCGGCCCATGGGTTCCCATGGGCATGGAGCTTCCTCCGGGCATGGAGCTGCCTCCGGGGCCGGAGGGCGTTCCCCCCGCGAAACCCGCCGCGACGACCAGAGCCTCGAGCGCCTGCCTCACATCCGCCGGTCGGTCCTCTCGACGCTTGGCCATCATGTGCTGCACCGGGGCGTCGAGCGAATGGTGCAGCCCCTGGCGCACGGTCGACACCGGCGGGGGATCGGCCGAGAGGTGCGCCATCATCACCTCCATCACGCTGCTCCCGTCGAAGGGTCTTCGTCCCGTCAGCACCTCGTGCACGATGACGCCGAAGGCGTAGATGTCGGTGCGATGATCCACCTCGGCCCCCTTGCACTGCTCGGGGGACATGTAGAGCGGGGTGCCGATCGGTACGCCGGTGGCGGTGCGATGGCCTGATGCCGTGTCGCCGAGTAGCTTCGCGATACCGAAATCGAGGAGCTTGACGAAGGTCTGCCCGTCCTCGTCGATGTTGATGAAGACGTTCTCGGGTTTGAGGTCACGGTGAGCGATCCCCTGCTTGTGCGCTGCCCCGAGGGCCCGCGCGATCCCATCGAGGATGGGCAGCGCCCGGTCGAGCGGCAGCGGCCCCTGCTGCTGGAGGTAGTCCTCGAGGGTCATGCCCTCGAGGAGCTCCATCACGAAGTAGTGCTGACCGTCATCGAGGGTGCCGAAGGAGAAGATGTCGATGATGTTGCGATGGCGGATCTGATTGACCGCCCGCGCTTCGGACACGAAGCGAGACACCATCTCGGGCTGGGCCGAGAACTCGGGGTTGAGCACCTTGATCGCGGCACGCTTCCCGATGACGGGGTGCACCGCGGCGTAGACCTTTCCGAAGGTCCCCTCACCGAGCTTGCGCTCGACGCGGTACTCGCCGACGACCTGGCCCGAGACGAGCTCGCTCATTTCTGTTGGCTACGCTTTCGTATGGCTGCGGCCGTCTGCTTTGCCTCTTCGATCCGCTCGTCGGCGAGACGCTTGTACCGAATGTCGACCAGCAGCGACGACGCCTTGGCATACCGCTCTGCGACGGCGTCCCAGTAGACGGCATCCGCCGTCGCCGGGGCAGTGAGCTGGCTCACGTAGGCCGCATTGAACGCCGCCATACCCTGGTAGGGCCCCTCGGCGGCCGCGAGTTGGTCGAGCGCCTTCACGTCGCCGATCCCCAGTCCCGTCGTGGTGGCATTGCGCATCATGAACGCCGCGTTGGCCGGCCCTCCACGAAGCGCGAGTGCCGTCGCCATGAGCAGCTGGCCCCGGTCCCCGCGCTGCGTCGGCGACAAGGCATTTAGAAGCGCCACCGCCTCATCGATGTCGATCTTGCGCCAGTAGGCCTGACCCATCTCGAGGCGCGCCCGCGCCACCAGGCGCGTCTGCTCCGGGGTGAGCTCGGTCTTGGCGAGCGCGATGCGGTGCGGGAGGGCCAAGCCTCGCTCGATGACGAAGCGCAGCAAGGGCGCCGCGCGGTCGGGAGCGAGGAGCAGCGACGCATAGAAGCTCTGGACCCGTGCCGCGATGCGCTCGTCGACATCCCCGGGGGCCTGGGGGTCGAGGGGTGGCAGCAGCAGCGCATCGAGCGCGTCGATGGGCGAGCCGCCGTACATGCGCGACAGGAGCTCACGGGCCCTCGTGACCCGTGGGTCGCGCAACAGACCGATCGTCGCGAGGTTGCCCAAGCCGACGAGAGCGGCGTCTCGTCCGCGTCGCTTGCGCGGCTCGAGCGCATCTTCGAGCCCTTGGTAGTAGGCCTCGGCGAGCTCGGCGTCGTTCTTGAACTCTTCGGGGATGGCCACCTTGCGCGCGGCGTCGATGAACCGCATGTCGGCCATGCCCGCCTCGACCGCCACCACGGCGCGACCGTAGTAGCGAAGCTTGGCCCCTGCCTCGGACAGGGTCTGAATGGCGATGGCCTGCTGGTCGATCCACGCCTTGAGGGTGGTATCGGTCCACTTCTTCAGGTTGGCCTTGTCGTGGGGAAGCGGTGCCTCCGGGGGCGCCTGCACCGTGCGACTGAGCATGCCGGTGAGAGCCAGGCCGTAGATGGTGTCGTAGACCAGGCCCCCGGTGCCGGGCGCAGGGGAGACGATGAACGGCGTCGCGAGCGCGTCGGCACAGGCAACCGGCGCGAGCTCGATGCGCAGCGCCCGAGCGAGGCCAGGGGGCAGCGGTGCACACGACTCGAGCGCGACGAGCGCGGTGTCGCGCGCGTTGGGATCACCGATCGAGATGGCGTCGACGAGCGCCCCACGGGCCTCCCCGTCGGAGGTGCACACCGCGGCCGGGGCTTTGCGACGGACGTAGGCGGCACATTCGGGGGGCGCGGGGGGAACCCCCGCCGGAGCTTTGATGAGCGCGCGCTTGGTGAGCGGCACCTCGGGCATCGCCGGCGGTAGCTTCTCGCGCTCGAGCTCGCCCTCGACGACGAAGGCAGCGGGGCCGGC
>JAUHZF010000083.1 GCA_030426145.1 Polyangia bacterium | reverse complement strand
CGAGCTCGCCTGGCGCGCGCTCGCCTGGGTTCTCGAAACCCACCCCGCCCCGGCGCGCCGGGCCGCCGTGGCGCTGCGGTCGGCCCTCACCCGCGACGAAGCCTCGTCCCCGCTCCGCGCACAGGTGATCGAGCAGGTGGTCACCCCTTGCCTCGACGCGCTGCTCGCGAGAGGGCCCGCGACGGTCTCGCTGCGCTCCGAAGCAATTGGGTGACACGCTTGACAGGGTTGGGTGCGCCCATCATGGTCTGGGCGTTACCCACAATTGAGGGTCGAGCTGTACCTGCAGCCCGGCGCTCTCCCGCGGGAGCCTTCGCAGTCGCAACGTCGAGCACGCTCGACTTGCCGAGCCGGAGGCGGGGCGCGCAAGCAACGGCATAGAGGTCACTGAACCGGTTTTCGACCGGGGTGGCCTCGTCGCAACAGCGAAGACATCGGCCATGACGACCAACGTGATGGGCTCGGGGGGGGCACGTGCCACACGCGCCCGGTCCAACGAAGAAGCCCGGCCCAGAGACTCCCTGCACCAGCGCTACCATCGGGTGCGCACCCTCACCCGTCGGCTCTGCGATGGCCTCGAGCCCGAAGACTTCGTCGTGCAGTCGATGCCCGACGTCAGCCCCACCAAGTGGCATCTGGCCCACACGAGCTGGTTCTTCGAGACCTTCCTCCTGAAGGGCCGCGACTTCAGCTCACCCCACCCGGCCTACGCGGTGCTCTTCAACAGCTACTACAACGGCGTAGGTGAGCAGTTCGCGCGCGCCCGCCGGGGCATGCTCTCGCGACCCACCGTGCGCGAAGTGCAAGGCTATCGCGACCTCGTCGACGAGGCGGTGCTCGCGTCCATCGACATCGGGCTCGACCCGCACGAGCAGACCATCCTCGAGCTCGGCCTCCACCACGAGCAACAACATCAGGAGCTGCTGCTCACCGACATCAAACACGTGCTGTCGCAGAACCCATTGGCCCCCGACTTCGGGGCGCCGTGGGCGGAGACCGACGTCGAGACCACACCGCTTCGTTTCGTCGGCCACGCCGGGGGCGAGGTGGAGGTCGGTCACGCGGGAACCGGGTTCCACTTCGACAACGAGGGACCACGGCATCGCACCCTCCTGCCTCCTTTCGCGCTGGGTCATCGCCTGGTGACCGTGGACGAGTACCGCGCCTTCATCGCCGACGGCGGGTACACGCGTCCCGATCTGTGGCTCGACGAAGGCTGGCACTGGATCCAACGCGAGAACATCGTGGCGCCCCTCTATTGGGACCGAGACGACCGCGACGGCGAGCGACACGCGTTCACGCTTTCGGGCCATCGTCGCCTCGAGGCGGCAGAGCCGGTGGTGCACGTCAGCCTCTACGAAGCCGACGCCTATGCCCGCTGGGCCGACGCCCGTCTGCCCCGCGAGCACGAGCTCGAGCTCGCCCTGCGGGCCCGACCCCATGCGGGCAACTTCGTCGAGACGCGGGCGCTGCACCCGCGCCCCGCCACCGGCGAAACCGACATCGACCAGCTCTGGGGTGACGGCTGGGAGTGGACCCAGAGCGGCTACCTCCCCTACCCCGGCTACCGGCCCCCAGAAGGCGCCGTGGGCGAATACAACGGCAAGTTCATGTGCAACCAGCACGTGCTGCGTGGAGGCTCGTGCGCCTCCTCCCAGAGCCACCTGCGCGCGACCTACCGCAACTTCTTCCCCGCCTCCGCCCGCTGGCAATTCACCTGCATTCGACTGGCACGAGACCTATGAGCACCCCCGATCGTCAGACCTTCCTCGCCGACGTGCAGTCGGGCCTTTCGCAGTCGCCGAAGACCCTGCCCTGCAAGTACCTCTACGACGAGCGCGGCTCGCAGCTCTTCGAGGACATCACCGCCCTCGACGACTATTACCCGACCCGGGCCGACCTCGACGCGACCTCGAGCAACATCGACGCCATCGAGCGACACATCGGCCCCGGTGTCCGCCTCGTCGAGCTCGGTAGCGGCAGCAGCACCAAGACCCGCATCCTGCTCGACCACCTCGAGAGCGTCGCGGCCTATACCCCCGTCGACATCTCCACCGACGCGCTCGACGAGAGCGTCGCCAGCCTGAAGACCGCCTACCGCGACCTCGAGGTGCTCCCGCTCTGCGCGGACTATACGCAACCCCTCGAGCTCCCCACGCCGAGCGAGGCCTTCACGCGCACGGTCGTCTACTACCCGGGCTCGACCATCGGTAACTTTCATCCCCCCGATGCGATCGCGTTCCTGCGTCGCATTCGCCGAGCGGTGCAACCCGATGGCGGCCTGCTCATCGGCGTCGACCTGAAGAAGGACAAGGCCGTGCTCGAGCGCGCCTACAACGATCGGGAGGGGGTAACCGCGGCGTTCAACCTCAACCTGCTCACGCGCATCAACCGCGAGCTCCCCGCCGCTTTCTCGCTCGATGCGTTTCGTCACGAGGCCCGCTACGACGAACAGAAGGGCAGGATCGAAATGCACCTCGTGAGCGCGTCGGATCAGGACGTGAAGGTAGGCGACCAGACCTTCCACTTCTCCGCCGGCGAGACGATTCGAACCGAGGAGTCCTACAAGTACAGCCGCGAGGAGTTCGCACGGCTCGCAGAAGAGGCTGGCTTCGAGGTCACCGCCTTTTGGACCGACCGCGAAGGCCGCTTCAGTCTGCAGTACCTCAGCCCGCGCGCGGTGTAGGTCGCGCCCACCGGGCACAACGCGCTATCTTGGGTCGGCTTATGCGACTCGAGCTCATCGCGCCCGCGAGCGAAGACTCCACCTTCTTGCCCCGCATGGGGCTCGGGGTGCTCATGGCCCGAACCCCGGCCGACGTGGAGCTCATCTACAGCGACGACGTCGTCGAGCCCTTCGACATCGCCCGTGACCTGAAAGACGTCGACCTGGTCGGGATCAGCGTCGACAGCAAGACGGCCCGCCGCGCCTACGACATCGCGGCGGCCTACCGCGCCCGGGGCGTGCCCGTGGTGATGGGCGGGATCCACGCCAGCGCGTGTCCCGACGAAGCGCTCCAACACGCCGATGCGGTGGTGGTTGGCGAAGCCGACGTCGTCTGGCCCCGGGTGATCCGCGATCATCGCGCGGGCGAGCTGAAGCCACTCTACCGCCCGGAGCTGCCCGACCTGAAGGACATGCCGCCTCCGCGGCGCGACCTCTTCACCAACCCGAAGTACATCCCCTTCGAGGTGGTGCAGACGATGCGGGGCTGCCCCTACCCCTGCGAGTTCTGCAGCGTGTCGACGGCCAACGGAAAGACCTTCCGCTTTCGCCCCGTCGACCACGTGATCGCGGAGCTCGAGACGCTGGGCAAGATGATCATGTTCGCCGACGACAACGTCATGATCCATCGCGCCTACAGCAAAGAGCTCTTCGAGCGCATGGCCCCGCTCGGAAAACACTGGATCGGCCAGTGCAGCCTCGCCACGGTGCGCAAGCTCGAGAACGTGGCCCTGATGGCCAAGAGCGGCTGCCGCGCCCTCTTCATCGGCTTCGAGAGCATCGACGACGAGACCGTGAAGTACACCGGCAAGCGTCAGAATCGCCCCGAGGCCTACCGCGAGATCATCGAGATGCTGCACGACCACGGGATCAGCGTGTGGGGCAGCTTCGTGTTCGGCTTCGACACCGACCGATTGAGCGTCTTCGACCGCACGGTAGAAGAAGCCATTCAGATGAAGCTCACGATGGCCTCCTTCGCCATCCTCACCCCCTACCCGGGCACGCCGCTCTACCGGCGACTTCTCGCCGAGGGTCGACTCACCGATCCCAAGTGGTGGCTACGCGACGATCACGATGAGGGCTCGCCCTACTACGTGCCCACCCACATGACGCGGGAGCAGCTGAAAGAGGGGTGGGTGCGCGCGTGGACGAACTTCTACACCGTGAGCTCGATGTGGCGCCGCTTCGTCCTCCGCAAGGACTCGAGCTGGATCCAAGCGGCTGGGTTCTGGCCGCTCAACTTCATGCAGAACCGCCTCGCCCACTACAAGATCGCGGGGGGCCAGCAGCGTCACCGCACCGCTGGGGGCGAGCTCCGCTCCGGGGTTGGCCCCACCGGGGGTGCCCCGGCACAGGTCCCGACCCCCGTGGGCTTCTCCGAGCTTCAGATGCCGCAGATCCGCAAAGGTCGGCTGCCGGTGATCGGCTGAGCCTCAATCGTCGTAGGCGATGATGTAGGCGAGCCAGCCGGGCTGGTTCTCAGCCTTCTCTTTGAGCTGGTACCAGCTGTCCTCGTCGCCGTCGTCCCACCACACGTCGCTGTGGGCGAAGCCCGCCTCGGCGAGGCACTCGCGGATCTCGGGGACCGTCCACAACCGCCACGCGTAGGTGAAGGCCGGCTTCATCGACGAGCCGTCGGAGAAGTAGAAGTTGATGTGGCAGAGGGTGTCGTGGGTGATGGGGTCGTAGGCCGCCTGCTGCCACTCGTAGCTGAAGCCCTTGTACTTCCGCTTCGGGTCGGTGTGCTCGATGGTGGCCTCGGTACCGCCGTAGATGTCGCAGATGAAGATGCCGTCCTTGTTCAGGCTCTGCTTGGCGACCTTGAAGTAGCGGATGAGCGCCTCTCGCGTCTTGAAGACGCAGTAGCTGTAGTTGAGGGCACACACCAAATCGACGGGCGGTTCCTGCACGTCGAGCACGTTGGCCTCGACGAGCTGGATGCGCTGCGCGACGTTGGGTCCCGCCGCCTCGACGTTGTGCTCTCGTCCCCAGTTGAGCGTGGGACCGTCGAGATCGACGCCTACCGCCCACCGCTTTTTGCCGCGCTTGACCCAAGCGGTGGCGAAGAGGGCGGTCCCACAGAAATCCTCCTTGAGGGAGCGTGGCTTGCGCTTGCGGTAGCGCTTGAAGAACCGGTCGAAGGTGTCGAGCTCGTTCTCCGGATCCTGCACCGCGTCCTGGTAGAGGGCATGGATGTCGGCCCGGTCGGCCTTGCTCAGCTTGCGCTTCTTCTGCTTCGCCATGATGGGTTCTTCCCGAGAAGGGTCAGGGCCGTACCGCGCCTTGGCGGACGAGCCAAGGCCGGAGACCGCGGTCGGGCACAATTGGAACGGGCCTTCCTTCTCGCGCCGCGCCGATTAGGCTCCACGGGTCATGCCTCTCCGCTCGCGCCTGGCCCCCCCAGGGGCCCTCCTGTCGCTCGGCCTCGCGGCGTGCTCGGGCGCGCCCGCCCAACCCACCCCGACGCCCGAGGTGGTGGTGGAGACCACACCCGAACCGATGACGACCGTGGTCTCACCGGACGAGGCCCCGCCCGCCCCCGAGGTCGACGTCGCCACCACCGACTTCGATGCGATCGCCTCCCTCGAGCATCCGCGTCAACGTTCGACGCCCCCCGCGCGCGCGGCTCAGCGCCGGGTCGTGCTGCGTGCAAAGTGGAAGGCCAAGGTCGGGCTCACGACCTTCCGAAGCACGATGGTCTTCACCCAGGGCCGGATCGTGATCGGCACCCACGGCCGGAGCCTCGACGGAAAAGGAGAGTCCGACGACGGCGTGCACGTGCTCGACGCGCGCACGGGCAAGGTCGTGCGCGTCATCCCCTCTCCCGGAACCGGCGACCGGGATGTGGGTGGCGTCGCCGTCGATGGCGAGGATGTCTACTTCGGCACCGACAATGGGCTTCTCGTGGGTGCCCGCCTCGACGGCAACGTGCGCTGGACGGCGGCCATCGGCGGCAAGGTTCGGCCCGCGCCTGCCCTCGGCGACTTGAATGGCGACGGTGCGGTCGAGGTGGTGGTCGGCGACGAGAAAGGTCGACTGCACGTCTACGACAGCCGAACCGGACGGCGACTCTGGCAGAAACAAACGGGCACCAACCTCTACGGCAACGGCGGCTTCATCGGGGCGGCGGCACTCGTCGATGTCGATGGTGACCGACGCCTCGACGTGGTGGCGGGGGCCCGTGATGGTGTGCTGCGCGCCTACCGCGGACGCGATGGCCACATCCTTTGGGAGGTGAAGCGCGACTCGGGCATGCACGCTTCGCCCTCGGTCGGAGACTTCGACGGCGACGGCAAACCCGAGGTCCTCGCCGCATGGTCGTACAGCGACATCGGCATCTTCGACGCACACACGGGCGCCCAGCGTTGGAGCCAGGAACTGTCGCTCGACAGTGGTGGAATCGAGGGGCTCTTCGGCTCGCCGGTGCCGCTACCTGGTCGCCCCGGCGTGCTCGTACAGGGCACGAGCTGGTGGGGAAACCGGGACGGCATCGTGGGGGTGGGCGCCGTCCAACGCACGTACCGCAGCACGGAGGGACGGGTCTCGTCGACCGCGGTCGTGACCGACCTCGATGGTGACGGCACCTCGGAGGCGATCCTCGGCACCGAGGCGGGAGACCTGGTCGCCGTCAATGCGGACGGACAGCGCTGGATCCTGTCGCACGTGGGCCGCATCGAAGCGCCAGCCATGCTTGCCGACGTCGACGGCAACGGCACGTTCGAGCTGCTCGTGGCGGCCGACGACCACCTTCTTTGTTTCGACACGAATTCGCGGACCACGCCATTCATCTCGCGGTTCCGCGGCAACGACCCGCACAACACGGGGCAACTCGGCGCCGTGCGTCTACATTGGAGCCCTGCCCCTGCCCAAACCCCGCCTCCCGGAAGCAAAGGCCAACGCGACGACTACGTCGGCTGCTGCCAAGCGCTTGCTTCCGAGGCCAACATCGTGCCGCGACGATACGCCAATGGATTCATGCAAGCCTCATCGCAATGCATGGCCATGGCCTCCCGCGGGGCCGAAAAGAACGACATGATCGCAGCCGTTCGTAAGCTCACCCAAGGCCGCCCTCTCCCATTGGTTTGCCGATGAAGCGCACCTCCATCATCCCATTGGCTCTGGTTCTCGGTTGCACCGAGGTACCGCGCCCAGTCTCCGCACCTACGCCCGTGCCCGCCACGACAGCGGCCCCGGCTCCTCCTCCACCACCCCCGGCCACCACCACGAGCGCACCTCGGCCACGTCCCGCCCTGGTGGCCGAGGCCGAAGCGGCGGCACGCCTCGGCGCCGACTACATCGCGGCCAAAACCCGCGACAATGGCAAGCTGGTCTACCTCCTCAACCTCGACCCCGAAGCCTCGGTGCCGAGGAAGTACAACGTGCTTCGTCATGCGGGCGCGCTCTACGCCTTGGGGCAAGTGCAGTCGCAATGGCCGTCCCCCGAGCGGGCCGCTGCGCTCGGACGCTCGCTCCGCTACTTTCAAGAGCGCTATCTGCGCCCCGTGCCCGACGCGGACGACCAATACGCGGTCTGGTCCCACGGAGAAGAAGACGAAGCGAAGCTGGGGGGCGCCGGGCTGGCCCTCGTCGCGCTCACCGAGCACCGCCCCCCGCACGGCGAGCCCAAGGCCATAGCGAGGCTCGTTCGTTTCATTCAGCGGCTGCAAAAAGACGACGGGAGCTTCTACAGCAAGTACTACGAGGGTCGCGGACCCGACGACAGCTGGACCTCGCTCTACTACCCAGGAGAGGCGGCACTCGGCCTCTTGCGCCTTCACGGCACGGCGCCTGCCCTCGCATCGGGTGCTCTCGAGACCGCCACCCGTGCGCTGCTGTTTCTCGCCGAGAGTCGCCGCGGCGAAGCCCGTGTGCCTCCAGACCACTGGGCCCTCATCGCCACCGCCCTGCGCCTCGATACGGGGGGCCTGTCGGCCGAGGACGAGGAGGCGCTTCGCCGACACGCGGGGCAGATCATCGATGGCATGCTCGATCGCCCCGAGTTCGCCGCCGATGCACCACAGCACGGTTCCTTTCGTGCCGATGGGCGCACGACCCCGACCGCCACGCGCCTCGAAGGCATCCTCGCCATGCGCCCCCATCTGAAGGACGGAAGCCGCATTCGCGCCGTCGACGAAGCCGTGCCCGATGCCATCCGCTTTCTGTTGCGCGCACAGGTGAAGACGGGAAAGCACCCGGGGGCGGTGCCGGAGGCTTTCACGGGTGACGACGACCCCCGCCACACGGAGGTTCGCATCGACTACGTGCAGCACGCAGTAAGCGCCTGGATCGCTTATGCGGCGCTGGAGGCGCCGCCGGGCTGAGCGTCACCCGACGATGAAGGCGGGCAGGTTGACGAAGTAGAGGGCCGCCCCCAGCAGAAGAGCCAGGAAGAGGCGAAGGACGTTCCCGCCTGAGATCGTGCGCGGGAGCATGAGCGTCATCAATGCTCCGCCCGCGGCGGACAACATCTGCATCTGGCCCACCATTCGCTCGCTCGGATTGGCGACGAGGACCACGATGAGCAAGCTCGAGAGCACGGCCAAGATGCCGAGTGCTCCGATGAGCTGTTCGGTGCGCATGGGCGCAGGCGCCGGCTCGGGCTCCTTCCTCTTGCCGCGCGGGCGAGGGGTGTTCTTTCGCGCGGGCGGTGGCAACGGCGAGCTGTCTCCTTCGCGTTTGCCCAACCAGCGTGCGCGGTGGGGTAGCCCGCTCACCGCCGCCGGCATGAAGCTCGTGTCGTCGTCGTGGCCGATGCCTACCGCCGCCGCGTCGTCGTACTTGGCGAGGTCGGCCGCCAAGTCGGCCACGGTCTGGTAACGGTGCTCCGGGGCGCGGGCCGTGCAGCGGCGAATGATGCGCACGAGGCCCTCGGGCGCGTCGATGTCGTCGAGGAGGGGGATGGCCTCGGCGGTGGCCCGCGGGTGCTCGCCGAGGAGCAGGAAGGCGAGGATCCGCCCCAGCGAGAAGACGTCGCTGGTGGGGCTCTGGGTGCTCTGACCGAGCAGCTCCTCCGGAGGCGCGTAGGCGGCATAGCCCCCGACCCCGGCCGTGCCGCCGAAAGAAGGCAGGTCGACCACGTCGAAGTCGGTGACGAGAGGGTTGAGGTCACCGTCGAGCATCACGTTCGAAGGCTTGAGGCAGCGGTGCAAGGCGCCTGTCTCGTGGGCGGCCTGCAAGATGGCGCACAGGCGCTCGACGAACTCGACGATGGTCTTGATGGGCCAGTTGAGAGCGGGGAGGTCGGACGCGCTGCCGTTTTCGGCGAGCGGCATGAGCATGGCGAGGCGGTTGATGCTCACCGCGATGAGCGGGACCACGCCGTCGACCTGCTTTGCCGTCAGTCGATTCATGACCTGAACGCCGCGCCGGAACGAAGGCAGGCAGAGGCCTTGATTTGTCATGTGGGTCTTGAAGAGCTTGACCGCGACCTCGTCCCCGTCGTCGGTCTTGGCCCGGAAGACCACGGCCACGTTTCCGTCGCCGATCTTCTTCTCGAGGGTCACCCCCATCACGCGGTCGCCTTCGGCAAAGCTGGGCGCGGCGAGCATCTCCGGGGTGAGGATGTCGGCCACCAAGCGAAGGGACCGCAGGGACAGAGGCCGGTGTCGTTGTTTGGCCTCATCGATCGCCGCCTCGGCCACCGCCTGGCTCACGCGGGCCGAAGGGGGCATCGAGCTGTCTTCGGTGAGGCGCTGACGACGCGCTTCGGTCTCGATCTCGGCCACGTGGCGAGCCGAGGGTCCAGCGTCCGAGCTCGCCCCTGGTACACCGCAAACCGTCTGCACGACCTCGTCGAACATCGGGAGGTCGTCGATGATGACGCCCTCGCTCCAGAGCTGGATCACGTCATCGTCTCGCAGCCGAGAGCGATCGGCCATCGCCTTGTCGATGCGGGCCCCCGCCACCGTGGCCGGCTCGCCGATGACGTCCTCGATGCTCGCCCCGCGCAGGTCCGCCCCGGCGAGCGAGCAACCCTCGACGCGTGCCCCTTTGAGGTTCGCCTCGCGGAGATCGGCCTCGGTGAGATCGGCGCCGGCGAGGTTTGCGCCACCGAGCAACGTGCCCTGAAGCTTGCTACGGCCCAGCTTGGCCCCGGCGAGCTGGGCATGGTCGAGCCCCGCCCCCGAGAGGTCGGACTCCACGAGGTCGGCGCGCAACAAGTTGGCGCCACGCAGGTCCATGCCCGGCAGCTCGACCACCTCGTTCTTTCCGCGCCGCCGTGCCGCGAGCACGTGTTGGAGCACCTGCATCGCCACCGGGTCCATGCGCGACTTATCCGACGGCGGCCACCCCGGCACAACCCTGCCCGCACCGCTTGGTTGTCACCAGGGCACCGACTTGCGGTATCTTGGGGGGATGAGGGTAGCTTGGCAGCTGTTTTGGGGCACGGTGGCAGCAACGGCACTCGCGGGGTGGGGCGCCGGCTGCGCCGCCAGCGAGGTCGTCGAGGACGACGGTGGCTCGACCACCACGACGACCTCGGGCAGCACCGGCACGCAGATGAGTGGAACCGGTGGCTCGGGCACCGGTGGCGCCGGCGGGATGGCCAATCCCTTCCCCTGCGGCCAGGACTGCAGCATCATCGACACCCCACCGTGCTTGCAGTCGGTCTGCAACCAGGGTGAGTACCCGGGCGCCGTCGGCAGCTGCACCATCGTGCCCGAGGCCACAGGCACAAGCTGCGACGACGGCCTCTTCTGCACCGTCGACGACGCCTGCGATGGCATGGGCACCTGCGTCGGCGGGCCTCAGAACGACTGCGGCATGGCCCCGCCCGCCTGCAACGAGGTCACATGCGACGAGCAGAGCAAGAGCTGCTCGTCGTCGACCCTGCCCGACGGCACCTCCTGCACCGCCACCGATCTCTGCCTCAGCGGCGCCACCTGCGTCGCCGGCGCCTGCACCGGCGGCACGACCAAGGACTGCTTCTTCGAGCCCGTCCCCAACGAGTGTTTCGTCTCCGAGTGCAACCCGTCGAACGGGATGTGCGAGCCGGTGCCCGGCAACGAGGGTTCGTCCTGCGTGGACCAGAACGACCTCTGCTCGGTGCAGAACACCTGCAGCAACGGCGTATGTGGCGGCGGTATCCCCAAGGACTGTTCGGCCATGTCGCAGGGCTGTCAGCTCGGCGTCTGCAACACCATGGACGGCCAGTGCACGACCATGGCCCTCATGAACGGGGACATGTGCGACGACCTCGACTCGTGCACCACGGGCGAGATGTGCAGCAACGGCATGTGCTCGGGCGGCACTCCGGTCACCGCCTGCGTCAATGGCGACAGCTGCTGCCCGTCGACCTGCACCGCGGTCAACGACACCGACTGCGCCATCACCGACCTCAACGTCGGGACGCAGGCGTCGGTCTTCTCTTCGGCGTCCCTCACCCGCGGATTCTGGTTCACGGCCCCAACCAGCTTCACCATTCAAGAGCTGCGCGTGCCCCTCGACGTCGGCACCCAGTCGCCCAACAACCAGAACATCCAGGTGGTGAGGTTCACCAATGGGCCGCCGCCCCTCTTTGGGTCGACGACCACGGCGTTCACCACGCTCTTCTATTCGAACACCGACACGACGAACAACTACATCAACGTGAACATCCCCATTCAGGCGGGTGATGTGATCGGCATCCTCGGTGCCCGCGGCACTACCACCATGCGCAACTCGTACGGCTCGGGCAACCCCTACAACACCACCATCGAGGGGCAGCCCGTCACGCTGAACCGTCTCATCTACCAGGTCAACTTGCACACGACGCAGGCGGGCCCCCTGTCGACCGAGACCGGGGGCAGCTACTCGCGCATCGAGATGCGGTACTCCCCGTGACCGGCGTGAGGTGCGCGCTCGGCATCGCCTTGGCCCTCGCCGCGCTCCACTGTGGGAGCGACGGGGAGAGCACGAGCGGTGCCGGGGGGAGCACGGGGACCGGCACATCGAACGGCAGCGGCACCGGCCCCACCACCACCGGCGGGCAAGGGGGCGCACCTGCGTCCGGATGGATCAGCGTCGCGCCTCTTCCCTCTCCACGGCAGGAGAACGCCGTGGTCGCCCTCGCGGGTGAGCTCTACGTCATCGGTGGCTTCGACGCGCAGGCGAGCGTGCTCGCGAGCGTGGAAGCCTACGACCCCAGCACCAACACCTGGCGCGGTGTGGCCTCGCTTCCCGAACCACGCCATCACGTGCACGCCGCCGTCGTCGGCGGGAAGCTCTACGTGCTCGGAGGCCTCAAGACGCTGTCATTCACCGCCGACGGCGACAGCTGGGTCTACGACCCGGGTTCCGACAGCTGGAGTCCCATCGCGAGCATGCCCGCCGGCACCGAGCGTGGGGGCGGCGTGGTCGGGGTCGTCGGCGACGAGATCATCGTGGCCGGCGGGCTTCGGCAAGGGGCGGTGGCAGACACCAGCGCCTACGACGTGGTGCAAGACAGCTGGCGCAGCCTCGCCCCGTTGCCGAAACCGCTCGACCACCTCGCGGGAGGCGCCGTCGACGGCATCGTCTACGCGCTCGGCGGGCGCGACACCGGGATCGAGGCTTTGTCGGGCGACGTCTACGCCTACGACCCGGGAAGCGACGCATGGTCCTCGCGAACATCGATGCTCACGCCGCGTGGAGGCACGGCGGGCGCCGTGCACGACGGTCGACTCTACGTCTTCGGCGGCGAAGGCAACGTCGCGTCACAGACCGGCGTCTTCGAGGAGGTGTCCCGCTACGATCCGGGCGCGGATACCTGGACCATGCTCCCCGCGATGCCCATCCCTCGCCACGGGACCGGTGCCGCCGTCGTCGACGGTATCATCTACGTGCCCGGTGGAGCCTCGACCCAGGCCTTCGGCGCGGTGGACGTTCACGAAGCCTACATCCCCTGACATCAACGCCGAACAGCCGCTCGTGTCGCAGAAACACCCCTCTTGACGAAATGCGGCTGCGCCTGGGAAAAGGCGTCCGGGGGTTGAACCGTGTCCGTGCCTCTTGCATCGGAAACACGGCTGATCTCGGCCCCGTAACCACCATCGGGAACGATTGGCCCCCCTCGGACGTTGTGAGTCGCGTGAAACCATTCTCTGACCCTCGCTTGGGTCGCACCCTCGGTCGCCTCGACGTTGCGCGTATCGACGCTGACGTCATCGCCCTTCTGGGCGAGCGGTTGTCACGAAGGGACCTGAACCCCGACCAGCCGCTCGCGCTCGAGCCGGCTACGACCTACGAGCTCGCGCTCACGCTGGAAGAGGCCTTCGACGTCGAGCTCTCACCGGCCGAAGTCACACGCGCGTACCGCGTGAAAGACTGGTCCCTCATGGTGCGGCGCGCCCTCGGCCTCGAACCCCTGGCCCTCGACGGTGAGGCCACCTGGCTGCACACGGTCGAGGAAGCCCCAGCGAGCGAGCGCATCAGCGTCTTTTGACCCTGCACTTCCCCACCGCACCGGACGACTGGCTCGAGACGCTCGGACCGGGTGACGTCGCGGTGGGCCTGGCCGATCCCGAGGCCGCCGACCACCCCGACCACCTGACGCTGCTGTCGGCCGATGAGCAGGCGCGCCATGCGCGTTACCACTTCGAGCGCGACCGGCAGCTCTACCGCGTGGCCCATGCCATGCTGCGGGTGATGCTGGGCCGCCACCTCGGCTGGCCCGCGTCCGCGCTCGGGTTCGAAGAAGGCGAGCACGGACGCCCACGCCTGAGCACCCCGGCCGAGCTCGACTTCAACCTGTCGCACACACGAGGCCTGGTCGCGGTGGCCATCGCGCCCCGCGCCGAGGTCGGCATCGACGTCGAGGAGGTCCGCGCCTCGCGGGTGACCCACAATCTGAAGAAGACGGTCTTCGCCCCCGAGGAGCTCGAGAGCCTCGCCCCCATGGCTCGCGCGCAGGAGGTGACGGCCTTCTTCACCCTCTGGACCCTCAAGGAGGCCTACCTCAAGGTGCGTGGTTTCGGCATGGGGGTGCTGCCCCTCGACGCCTTCGCCTTCGATGTCGAGCGCGCCTGCTTGGTGCGGGCCCCCGACGATCCCACGCGATGGACCTTCGAGATCGACCGTCCGACAGAAGAGCACCACCTCGCGGTGGCGGTTCACCCCGCGCCCAAGCAGATTCAGACCCACTGGGCCTCGACGTGATCAGCTGTCGTCGTCGTCGCTGATCAGGCGGCTCTTGAGGCGCTGGAACTGTCGGCGCGTGATCCCGGACGACGCCGCGGCACGGGTGACGTTGCCGTCGTGCGCCTCGAGCATTCGCTGAACGTAGCGTCGCTCGAGCTCGCCCATCACGCGCTGGCGGGTGTCGGGGAGGGGCAGATCGAGGGCGAGCACCGCGTTGATGGTGTCGCCGCTCCCGGCGACGGCATGCGTCCCTCCCCCCGAGCTTCCGCCGTAGTCGCCCGCGGTGGGGTTGAGCTCGCTGAGGTCGCCGAGGGCGAGGCGACGCGCGACGGCGTTGCGCAGCTCTCGCACGTTGCCCGGCCAGCCATAGTCGTCCCAGCTCCGCAGCAGCGATTCTGGCAGCGCCCCCGGCGCGCCCCCAAACTCGGTCCAAAACTGCGCGGCCAGCAGCGCGACGTCGCCCTTCCTCTCGCGGAGGGGCGGCAGCTCGAGCCGGGCCACGGCGAGGCGATGAAAGAGGTCGTCGCGGAAGCGTCCGAGCTGCACCTCGCGGTCGAGGTCGCGACGGGTGGCCGCGATGACACGCACGTCGACCCGGAACGACTGCGTCCCGCCGACCCGCTTCACCTCGAGGCGCTCGATGGCGCGTAGGAGCTTGGGCTGGAGCTCGAGCGGCATGTCGCCGATCTCGTCGATGAAGAGGGTGCCGCCGTGGGCTTGCTCGAAGACCCCGCGATGGGTGGTGGTGGAACCGGTGAAGGCCCCCTGCTCGTGCCCGAAGAGCTCCGACTCGATGAGACTCGGGGCCACCGCAGTGCAATCGAAGACCACGAAGGGGCCCTGCCCCCGCGTGCCTTGCTGGTGCAGAGACTCTGCGAGCTGCTCCTTCCCCACCCCCGTCTCGCCTTCGATGACCACCGGGACGTTGGACTGAGCGAGGCGCTCGCAGAGGGGGTAGAGCCGGCGCATGGCGCGGCTGCCGCCGACGGTCGTTCCGAAGCGGGTGGCCGAGGGCTCCTGCTGGAGATGCTGAGGCGCCCCGACGTCGATGCGGAGGGTGGTGCCACCGATGTGCACCTGCTCGCCCCCGGTGAGGTAGCCCTCGACCACGGCGATGCCGTTGACGGCCGTGCCATTGGTCGACCCGAGGTCACGGAGGCGCAAGCGATGGTCGACCACCTCGACCGCAAAGTGTCGCCGAGACACGGAGGGGTCGGTGAGCTGGATCTGGCAAACCTGGCTCTTGCCGACGAGGGTACGGGTGGGAAGGGAGGCGTCGATCGCGAACTGGCGACCCTGATCGGGGCCCTCGACCACCGAGAGCACGAATGGCCGGCCCACCGGCAGGGCGGTTCGCGTGATGCGCGAAACTGTGGGCTGATCGGCGTAACCGTCGTCGCTCGCCATGGGCCCCCAATGGCTCATGATTCGCGGTGCAGGTCAAGGAACCTCACCAGCGGTGCTCGAGCCAGAGCCCCTGCCCGGACGTGTGGATCGACCAGCTCGCTTCAGGTGGCGCATCGGCCTCGGGGGTCGAAGGCGCGGTCAAGACCACCGCGATCCCTCCGCCAGCGAAGGCGAGCCCCACCCCGAGCGCGATGTTCGCCGCGAGGCGCAGGTCGAGGGCGCGGTCGCGCAGGTCGGGGTCGGTGCGGCCGCCGTCGTCGAAGTCTCCGAGCGTGTCGAGGAACTGAGCTCCGAAGACCACGCTCATGGCGCCGCCGATGGCCCCGATGGCCACCATCGTGCCCCCCGCGATGTAGTGCATCTGACGTCGCCCCTCGTCGGGGTCGACCGGTGTGACGGGAGCCTTCGCGACGGGGTCGGCGGGAAAGCTGAGGTAGGTGCTGTCGCCCTGCACGACGTCGATGGTGCGACGGTGCTCTTTGCCGGCCGGCGTCACCGCTCGAACCTCGTACTGGCCGGGCAACAGGTGGATGCGGCTCGGAACCAGCCGCCCTTCTGCATGCGCGACGGTGACCCGCGCGCGTTCGGGCGCCTTGACCACGAGGATCCCGAGACGCCGCTCGAGCTCGACGAGGCGCTCCCGCGCGTGCGCGTCGCGGTCGGCATCGAGGGTGCCGAGCTTGCGTGCCTCCTCGTAGGCATCGGCCTGTGGGGCGTAGCGACCGGCCTTCTCCCAGCTGAAGCCTTCGTTGTATTTGGTGATGGCGGCTGGCTCGATGGCGTTGGCTTTGGCGAAGAGGCGCGCGGCCACTTCGAACTGGCCCTCGCCGAAGGCCTCGCGTGCGCGCGCGTCGACCTCGGCCGCCTCCTCTTCCGACGCCCAAGCGGCCGTGCTCGACAGCAGCAAGGTCATCGCGAGCCACAAGCCCGCCGCCAAGCGCACGAGCAAGGGATGTGAAACGCGGTGGCTCACGCGAAGCTCAAGGTTGCCCTTTTCGCTTGTAGGGCGGCGCACCGAGGCCGGGCGCGGTGGGCGGGGGAGGCTGCCGAACCACGGGGGCCGGCGCTGGTGGAGGTTGGGGCTCGGGCGCAGCCGGCTCGGGGGTCGCCGGTTCGGGGGCAACCGGCTCCGACGCCGGGCGAGGTCGCGCGGCGATGGGGCCGGGCTTGGGGGCCTCGACCGCGACTTCGGATGACGGCTCGGTCGGCGCCTTGGGTGCGACCGGGACGGGGTCCGCGGCTGGGGCCGGTTCGTCGAAGCGAAGGGCGAGCGCGCCCTCCGGCCACATGCCGACGTCGAGCATCGTGCGGCGCCCGTCGACGGCCACGGCGACGAGCTTGAAGGGGGGGGCCAGCCCCGCCCGCAGTGGCAGCTCGAGGCGCGGTTCGGGCGCGGGCACGAGGAAGCTCGGGGCATCCCCCATCTGGACCTGAGCGATGGGCGCATTGGCCTCGACGCGAAGGACGGCCGCCGGAGCCGATGGCTCGGCGGGGGTGGGGGACGGAGGATCTGACCCCGCCACGAACACCCCCACCAGAGCGGCGAGCGCCACCCCCGCTCCGGCCGCCGCGACGAGCGGCCACCGGCGTGCTGCCGGTGGGGCCGGTGGCGGCGCCGAGGAGACGGGCAACGCCCGTCGCACCCCCGACACGTTGGCATCGCTGTCGCGCTGAACCTTGGCTTCGGCCACCTTCTGACGGCGCTCGGCGAACCGGCCCATGGCGACGGTCGAGACGAAGCGCGCCACCTCGCTCCGCTCGGCGATGGTGGTCTCGCGGCGCCACGCGCCCTCGAGTCGCTGTCGGAAGGCCTCGGCGGTGGGGATGCGCGCCCCGCGGTCGCGGTCGAGCGCGGCGTAGATCACCTCATCGATGGCGGGGGGAACGTCGTGACGCTTGCTGGAGGGGGCGTCGATGGCTCCGCCCGACACGATCGACAGGAGCACCGCGGCGTCGTTGTCGGCACTGAAGAGCCGGCGGGCGCAGAGCGCCTCCCACAGGCATACACCCGCCGACCAGATGTCGGCCCGACGGTCGAGGGGCTGGCCCATCGCCTGCTCTGGCGAGAGGTAGCTGATCTTGCCCTTCACCACGCCGGTCGCGGTGGCCCCGATGCGGCTGATCGCCTTGGCGATGCCGAAATCGGTGAGCTTGCTGGTTCCATCGGCGCTGATGAGCACGTTCTGGGGGGAGAAGTCCCGGTGCACGAGGCCGAGCGGCTGCCCGTCTTCGCCCGTCGCTTCGTGAGCCGCGTGAAGGCCGTCGAGGGCGTCACAGAAGATGCGCCCGATGATGGGCAGCGGAAGCGGCTGCTTCAGCTTGATCGAGGCCCGCACCATGTCGGCGAGGGTCACGCCCTCGACGTATTCCATGATGAGGTAGATGTGGCCCCCGTCACTCCCCGCCTCGACCGTGCGCACCACGTGGGGGTGGGTGATGAGGGCCGCGAGCTTGGCCTCTTCGAGCATGTCGTCGGCGATACGCTGTTCGGCGCGCAGCTGCGGGTGCAAGAGCTTCACAGCAAACCGACGGGTCACGCCGCTCACGACCTCCTTCTCCGCCAGATACACCGTGCCCATGCCACCGATGCCGATGGGCACCAGGAGCTCGTATCCCCCTACATGATGAGGGAAGTCGGGTAGATCGGTGGGTGTCGATGCGGTCATCGGCCGTACGGCCATCATAGCAGCCCCGGCGCCGGGCCGCGGCTCACATGCCGATCCGTGCGATCCACCCGTACTGGTCGTCGTCGCCAGGTACCGCGAGGGGGCCTTGGCCGAGGTCCATCGTATTGGTGACCTCGCCCCCGATGTAGAGGTAGGGGGTGCCGTTCGTGTCGGTCCCCGTGGCCACGCCCATGACGTCGTCGTCGCCGTTGCCGCCGAACATGCGCGCGAAGAGGGTGTCTCCCTTGCCATCGAGACCGATGATGTAGGCGTCATCTTCGAGGGGCTGGCTGGTGAGCGGGGTCTCCCCTGCCTCCACGGCCCCCTCCGCGCTTCCCCCGATGACGACGCCCCCGTCCGGGAGCGGCGCCAGCTGGAAAGCCTCGATCTTGCGCGTAGCGGGGAACCGACGCAGCCACACGAGCTCGCCGTCGCGGTCGATGCGATACACGAAGAGGTGGCGGTCACCGCCCGGGGTGTAGTTGATCCCGTCGGGGAGCACGGCCGAGCCTTCGACATCGACGGCGAGGATGAGCTCGTCGTCGACGGCCAAAACGCCTCGAATGCGCTGACTCCCGGTGCCTTCGACCGCGTAGGACCACAGACAATGACCGTCGTCGGGGTCGAGGCGTACGAGGAACCCGTCATCATCGTCGACCGACACGAGGTCGTCCGGACATCCCGAGCCGAGCGTGCCGCGGAAGAAACCCGCGGCGAAGACGGCACCGTCGTCGGCCACGGCGACCCCCTCGGTACGCGCTTGGGTGTTGCCGCCGCCCGACCACAGCCAGAGCGGTTGTCCCATGCCGTCCACGGCAAGGGCGACGGCCGCGTCGTTGGAGAGGCCCTCGAGCTTCATCGTACCCCCGAAGTCGACCCCCACGCGAACATAGGCACCGGCCACGACACCACCGTCCGCTCTGGGCGCGAGAGCATGGATGCGCCCGTAGGCACCGTCGTCGCCCCACACCTGGAGCCACTGAACCTCGCCATCGGCGGGATCGAGCGCCCCGAGCATGAGGCCTTGAGAGGCCGCAGCGTCCACTGTGGTGCTACCGATGTCGGTACGTCCACCCGCGAAGCCGCCGAAGATCAGGCGCGAGGGTCGCCTCAGGAGGACCAGAACCGACTGCTCGCCTGGGCCTGCGACGTGTTTGGCCCACATGGGGGCACCGCCGGATGCCGCGTGGCGGGCGATGAAGCCGTCGCTCTGCCCCCCCTCGATGGTGAAGGTCTCACCCGCGAACACGATCTCTTCCCCGAAACGCCCTCCCGAGAAAGCATCCCCCGTGGGGTCGACGGCGACTGCTTGCAGGGAATCTGAGCCGGCACCTCCGAGCTGACGACTCCAGGTCGCGCAGTAGTCGTTGACCACCCCATCGCAGTCTTCGTCCTCTGGTTCCTGCGACTCGCAGCTCTCGGTGGCGGGCAGGACCTGCCCGTCACAGCTGTCGACCCCTTGGGCATCGCGGCTACAGGCCCCCGTCCCCGCTTTGCACAGCCCTTTGTCTTCGGTGCCCTCGGGTCCTTCGTAGCAGACCAGGGCCTCGCCGGGGCGACACTCACCCTCGAGCTCGGGCACGGGAACGAAGCAGCCGGCGGCGATGAGAAGGACGCCCCATCCCGCGCTCCCTAGCCACCCATGCCGGTTGCTACGCACACGCTGAGGATAGCGAAATCTGGAGCCTTCCGCCCGTCTCACGGTCTACTTCAACCACCCACGAGGAAAGCTCTGCTCGATGAGCTGGGCCACGCTCACCACCTCGAAGGATGCCTCCTCCGAGACCTCGGCTCCGAAGGCGGAAGGGCGGAACGAGCGAACGATGACGTAGGCCTTCGGGTAGCGCGACCTGAGCCAGAGGGCGGTACGCAGGTTCACCCCGTCGTCCCCGCACCCGATGATCAGCACCGGTTCTTCGCCGAGCTCGAGGTCTCGCCAGGTCCTGGGGTCGCGAAGGTCACCCTCACGGACGTTCCGGCGGTAGTCGGGGGCGAAGCCGACCTGCTCGTCGAAGACCAGAGCCCGTCGCTCACAATCCACGTCGATGAGGATGACGTGGTCGAGCGCGTCGAGCGCACGCGCCTGAAGCTCGTCGAGCACCGTCTGTCCGAAGCGGCCGAAGCCCGCGATGACGACCGTGTCGAGGGGCTCGGTCCGCTGGAAATGGCGCAAGAGCTTGGTCTCGACGAGGTGGCGCGCGGCGATCTGGTGGGTGTTGAAGATGGAGATGTCGTCGGCGACGTGCGTCTCGGAGACGACCCGCAGGAAGGCGATGTCGGACACGTGCGCGACGAGCTTGCCCGCGAGCTTGGGCTCGAGCTGGAGGATCTTGGCCGCGTTGTCGAGGTTGACGAAGTCGTCGTCGGTGAGCATCAGCAAACGATCGGCGTGGTCGAGACGCAGCGCATCGAGCAGCACGTCGCTGGTGACATCGCCGACCACGATGTGCGCGCCGTAGATGTCGCGCGCCTCCTCGAGGCCCGCCGCGTCCGCCCGCATATCCACCATGATCACCGGCTTGCGTGGTTCCTGCTCGCGTAGGCGCCGGAGGTACTGCATGGCGAGACGACCGCAACCGCCGATGATGACGTGGTTGCGCATACGCCGGATGGCCCACCCCGACGGCCGCACGATGCGCAGCACCCCCTCCACGACGGCCGAGGCGGTGATGGTGGGCGCGGCGAAGTAGGTGAACCAGAGGAGGTCCTGCGCGCCCTCCGGCCCGCCAACGGGGACCCCGAGGTCGAGGCCCCCGAGCACGAAGAGCCCAATCGAATAGTAGGCCTGGGTGAGAAGGGTGCCGTCGGAGATCCCCGGTCGATCGCTCACCTCGACGCCGAGCTCGAAGGCGGTGAGCCCGCACCCGAACACGAAGAGAAGCAGCGCCGTGCGCCACCGAAAGAAGCGCAGCGTGCGCTCGAGTCGGCCGAAGTTCAGGTCGGGCACAGGCGACCGCCTATTCGCGACAGGTCGTCGCGCAGCGACGCCGTTTGGGGTGGGGCCCCGCGCGTCGCGTGGGGCGGGGCCTTCTGAAGGCCCCGAGAGGTAGGGAAAGAAGTGAACAGGGGTGGTGTTCGCGGAGCCTCGACTCGTCCTCGCCCCGTCCGGGGCGAGTCGATGTGTAGCGAACGCATGGGAACGTATTTAGTCCCCAGACGCAAGGCTCGTCGCAGGCCCGGGTCTGTCGGCGAGGCCAGGCAGGGGGACCCCTAGGCTCAGCGTGAAGGTAGCGAGGCGGCCGTCGTCGAAGGCCCACCCCAGCGGACCGTCCAGCCCCCACCGGGTCCCGGCGCGAACGAGGATCTCCTCCGAGCGGTAGGCCACCCCAAACCTCAGGGTCGCCTGCGCGTCGTCACCTTCGAAAGTGGGTGCGTAGACGATGGAGACCCCCGCATCGCCGCCGACCGTTGCCCCCTTGTGGACCTCGAAGTCGAGGGCGATGCCGGCCCCGCCACCGATCGCCACATCGAAGCTGCGGTCGTCGAAACGATAGGCCCCCCGCCCCAGCGGGATGAAAGCCGTGGACGTGAGGTCGGCTTGCACGGAGAGCGGACCCGCCACCCGCTGGTCGAGGGCCGCCGTCGCCGACAGCGGTAACCGCGCGGCGGCCCACTGCCGCAGATCGGTCCACCCCCGCGCGTCGCCACCGATCCCGGCCGTGGCCTGTGCATCGACGTCGTCGATCGTGGCCAAGGGCGCGCCGAGTCGTCCCCCGACGGCGATGCCGCCCGAGAACCAGCGCGGGGTGTAGAAGGCCGAGAGGTGCGGGTTTCCGACCCCTGCCCGGGCATCGTCGACGTCGTTCCCGCGTGGATCCGCCAGGGCCCCGGGGTCGATCCACAGCGCCCAAGGAAGCTCCAGCTCGACGAGGAGGTCGCGTGTCAGGGCCGCCTTGGCCGACGCCTCGAAGACGAAGACGTTGCCCGCTCCCCGCGTTGGCCAGAGCACGACGTCGAGGTTGGCAGCGGAGGTGAGAGGACGGGGCCGATAGGCTTTGGGCGGGTGCTCTCGCGCGACCCGCGTGACGATGGTGGGATCGGCTTCATCACCGGCCCGCTCGACATAGAGCGCGCGGGCGGCCCAAGCGGCGCGTTCGTTCCCTTCGCGCTGGCGACAGTTGGCCACGTTGAGGAGCAGACGATGCGCAGAGCAGTCGAGGGCGTAGGCTTCTTTCCAGCGGCGACGTGCCGCCTCGTACTCACCGAGCTCGAAGTGGCGACGGGCCGCCTCGTGCAGGCCCTTGGCCGCCTCGACGTCCTCGGCGGGTGGAGACGTGGAGCACGACGGGTAGGTGTCCCTCAGGCTCACCACGAGGGGATCTGCGCCCCAGGCCGGGCACGCCCCAGTGAGGGCAGCCAGGACGAGCGACCAGCAGAGCGAAGTCCGGACCATCTCGGATCCGTCCACGATGTCCTCGATGGCCGTCGACGTAAACGGCCGCCTGCTGAGCCTTGGGCGACCGAGTGCGCCGTACACTTACATCCGACATAGAAACCTCTTCGACGAAGCGTTTGCACAGACTTGTGCCCTCTCGTCACAGAGCATGATGATGGCCGGTCCCTCCCGAGGGCCGGCTTCGTCGTTTTGTGCGACGATGGGCCATGGCCAAACCGCGCCTCCTCAGCCTCGCCATCGAGCTGACGGCCCACTGCAACCAGAAGTGCAGCTACTGCTACAACGCCTGGCGGGACGACAACGGTGCCGACCTCGCGGTGGAGGCCGAGACCACCCTGCGGCGCCTCGACGCCGTGCTCGACGCCATCGACCTCGAGCACGTCACCATCACCGGGGGCGAGCCCTTCTCCCGGCCCGAGGTGCTGTGGCCGTTGCTCGACCGCTGTCGTGAAGCAGGCATTGGGATCCAGCTCATCTCCAACGGCGGATTGGTGAGCGAGCGGCACGCAGAACGACTCGCGACCTACGACGTGCGCTTCGTGCAGGAGACCCTGAACGGGCCGGACGCCGAGAGCCACGAAGCCCTGGTGGGCCGCGGGCACCACGCCCGCACCCTGCGCGGCATCCGAGCCTTGCGAGAGGCCGGGGTGCCGGTGGTGGGGTGCATCGTGGTCACCCGGATCAACGCCGACAAGACCGCCGCGACCCTCGAGCAGTGGCGGCAGCTCGGAGTGAAGACCGTAGCGCTGAGCCGCTTCAGCCCCGCCGGCTACGCCGCAGAGAACGTCGCTCGGCTCTTGCCGAGCCGCTCACAGCTCATGACCGCGCTCAGCCAGGCCGCAGAGATGGCACGCCAGCACGACCTCGCGCTCCAGTGCACGATGCCCGTGCCTCCATGTGTGCTCGAACACGACGACTACGCCCCCGTGAGCTTTGGTGACTGCCCCATCGGCACCGAACAGCAGGAGATCGCGCTCGGGCCGGACGGTCGTCTGCGGCACTGCACCCTGCACGCCGACGGTATCGACGACGTCGACGTGCTCGACGCCGACGTCGCGGCGATCCTCGCCCGGCCCGAGCGCACGCACTACCGGCGACGGCGCCCCAAATTCTGCGCTGGTTGCGCGCACGAACACCGGTGCAACGGCGGCTGCGGCGCGGCGGCGATGTGGACGATCGGTCTCGACAACGACGGGGACCGCCACGTCGATCCCCTGGTGCACCAGCACGTCGACGACGCTTTCGGCGCCGAGCTCTCCCGTCGTCGCCTTCCTCTCGCGTGAGCCATGGCCCGCCACGACCGTCCGCGCGTTCTGCTCATCTGGCCGGGCAGTCTCTTCGGGGGAGGCGGCAACTTCGGCGTGCCTCAGCTCCTGGCCCTGGCCTCGGTGCTCGAGCGCGGCGCGGGCGCCGAGGTGGACGTGGTCGACCTCGACGCAGAGCGCGCCTTCGGTCCTGTCGATCTCGGCCGGCTCGTGGCCCCGGGCTACGACGTCATCGGGATCAGCTGCTACGCGTCCTACGACTACCTCAAGGTCATGGCCATCGGCGCTGCCCTTCGGAGGCTCTGCCCGGAGAGCATCCTCGTCACGGGCGGCTATCACGTCAGCGCGCGACCCGACGAGCTGCTCGTCGACCCCGCCACCGGAGCCCCGGTCTTCCACTACGCGGTGGTGGGCGACGGTGAGGGTCCGATGCTGCGGTTGGTCCAGCGCCTCGCTGCGGGCAAGCGCCCTCTCGGACGGGTGGTGGGCCCAGAGCCGCTGACCGACGGCGACCTCGTGCACTACGACTGGGAGCGCCTCGCACGCTACCGCCCGGTCGCGCGCAAGGTCGCCTCCCAAGCCGAGCTCTATCTCTCGCGAGGATGTCCCTTCGATTGTGCATTCTGCATGGAGCGGGCGAAGCGGGAGACCGCCTGGCGACCGCTCGACCCCGAACGCGCGGTCGAAGAGGTTCACCGCCTCGACCAGTTCCTCGACTTGAGCGACTGGACCCTCTTCATCGCCGACGCCCTCTTCGGGATGAAGCGCGCGTGGCGACGGACCTTCTTGGAGGGATTGGCCCGGCGGCCCAGTCGGGCCCGCAAGATCTGGCTGCTCATTCGCCTCGACCTCATCGAGCGCGAGGACCTCGCCCTCATGGCACGGGCCAACGTGGCGCCGGGGTTCGGACTCGAGTCGGGTGACGAGGGGCAGCTGCGCCGGATCCGAAAGTCGGGTCGCCTGGACGGCTATCTCGACCACATGCGGCAAGTCGCGGCCTGGGCCGGGGAGCTCGGCGTGCCCTTCGGCGCCAACGTCATCGTGGGCCACCCGGGCGAGACCGAAGCGTCGATGCGCAACAGCGCGGCCTACCTGAAGTCGCTGTTCCTCGAGGGCCCGTCGACCCACGGCTTTCTATCCGTCGACCCCTTCCGGCTCTACCCCGGCTCACCCATCGACGAAGATCGGGCCGGCTGGGAAGCCGAGACCGGCATGCGCGTGCATCGCTACCCGTGGTGGCACGACGGAGACCAGGACTTCCTCTCCGAGTGGGTCGACCCGAGCCGTGACCTCGACTTCCGGCGGGCCCTCACCCTACGACGCGAGCTGTTCGATCCCATCGTGCGGGGCGTCGAAGCACGCTTCGCCTATCAGGGTCCGGCCCGTGACTACTTCCTCCGCGCCATCCGCGAGCAGGTCGAGATGACCTCGGCACGGCAAACGCTGCACACCCTGGGTCAGTGGCACCTATGGCGCGGGCTCGTGGGGCGCCCCGTCACCGGCGACGATCCCGAGCTCGCGGCCTGCGCCCGCGAAGCGAGAGCCGATGCCTTGACGGCAGCCGGCATCGAGCTCGACGACGACGTCGGGCACGCCCTGCGCGACGTGCCCCGTGAGCGCTTCGTGGCCCCCGAGCACATCACGCGATCCGCGCGCGACGAGGCCCTGCCTCTCGACGCCTTCGCCTCCGATGACGAGGCGGCGACCTTGTCCGCCATGCACGCCTACGCCGACGCCTTTCGCGCCCTCGACTTGAAGGCAGGTGACAGCGTGGTCGAGCTCGGAAGCGGTACCGGCTACGGCGCAACCCTCGCGGCTGCCCTGGTCGGCCCCGAAGGACGCGTCCGCACGGTCGAGGTCGATCCGAAGCTCGCCGCGGCGGCGGCCGCGCGCGTGCCCGATGAGGTGGAGGTGGTCGCCGGCGACGCCCACGACCTCGACACCTGGGCCGGCGCACACAAGGTCTACGTCACCTTCGCGGTCGAGGAGGTCCCTCCCGCCTGGCTGGCGTCCCTCGCTCCCGGGGGGCGCCTCGTAGCTCCCGTGGGAAGCTCAGAGCAGCAATGGCTGGTCCACCATCAGCGCGGTCCAGACGGCCTCGCCATCGAAGTGCTGCACCCAGTCCGCTACGTGGGTGATCGAAGCCACCGAGGCTGAATTCGAGGTCCGGGGTCCTCGAGTTCGCCTGCCACATCGCAGAGCGCATCCACAAGGGGCGGCGCACCCACGCTTGGCGCCACGTCCCACGAGAAGCGGGTGAAGCTGGCCGCCATCCAGACGGCCTCGAGTGGCTCACCTTGGCACGAGCTCGAACCCCACGTTCGAGTTTCCTGGCACTTGGAGCCGGCACGGTGTTTGCCCTGCTGCGGCGGACGATGATGGCCCCGAGACCGATGCAGTACCAACCCGCCTCTACACAGTCGTCGCGCTGGACCCTTACCGCGTTGGCGTTTGCCTGCCTCGCATCCGCGACGGCCTGCGGTGGTACCGTGGAGGTCGGCTGGGATGGCGAAGAGCAAACTGGGGCGACGGGTGGTCTCACGCCTCCAGACGCCGGCGGCCTTCAGCTCCTCGCGGGACCGTCGCTGATCGCTCCGGGGTTAGGGCTCGCGAGACTCGCGGTGCGAAGCGGTCACTTCGAGATGGTCGGGGGGCGCGACGACACGCACGAGCTCTGGGCGGGCCGAGTCGTCGCCGCGCCGGGCTCGATTACGGTGGGGACGTCCACGGTGGTTCAGTCGAACCATGGAAACACCCCGAGCCTCTCCGTGGCTGACGATACGTTGATTCTCTGCGGCAACGCCTGGTCCGCGGATCCGACTCAAATCATGGAGCTCGACGCAGGCTTCGTGGTCACGCGTCACCGGACCCTGCCAGGTAACTCAGCGGGGTGCCAGGGTGCGGCCTTCGCCAACGGTCGTGGCCTCATGGCGGTGCATCGCTCACCACCGCAAGGGTGCTGCTCTCGCCAAGTGCTCTACGACTACGACGACATCGGTATCGCACCGTCCGAAGCTCTGCCCCCGACGGAGCTCAATCCCATGTCGCTCGTGTCCCTCGGGTCGCGGTTCCTCTGGGCAGCACTGGTGGAGAACGAGACCATGCTGAGCGTCACCCTGAGCCCCGACGGAGCCGAACGGGAGACGTTCCGCTACCCCGTGCTCGACGGGGCCGTCGGCTATCGGAGACCTGACGTGCAGGTCGACCGGGAAATGGGCCAAGCACTCATTGCCGTCGGCCGTGACCAAGGCCCGGGGCAAGTGTTCGTCGTCGCGGCCGATGGGTCGTTACAGTTCGAACGCCAGGTCGGCGACCCCGCCATGGAACCTCGGCGCCCGTCGGTGGCGGTGGGGCCTTCGAGCTTCCTCGTCGCCTGGGCGGAGTGCTCGCCCGGAACCGACAACGGAGAAGTGATCGTCGAGAGCTTCGACGCTACGGGTACACTCGACCGCCTCGAGATCCAGACCGCTTGCACGTCGGTCGGTGACGTGGCGGTCAGCGGCGACCGAGGATTGATCACCTGGGGCACAGAACAGGGAACGATGGCGGCCGCATTCACCCTGTAGTGCGACAGTCTCGACAAGCGTGCTCGCGCGACAGCGATGTGCTGGGCCTTCGAAGACGAGGCTCTGTGCCGTGACCATACTTGGCCCGTACCGAACTCGAGGACCAGTGGAGTGCGGTCGACCAAGGGCCTGGGTCGCGCGCATCGTGGGGCCGCTGAACGCCCGGAAAGACAGAGGTATGGCCCTCCGGACCGTTGACGCCGAAGCCTAAAGCTGTGCGGGTTCATGTCCGTACCGTCCCATGGTGCCTCGTCAGCTCATTGCCTTCGCCGTGTTCATGGCGCTGGCGCTTCCCACCGTGGTGGCGTCTGTAGGGCTGCGCAGAGCCCAGGAGCGGGCTTTGGCCGCGCAGGTAGCGGGAACGGGCAATCAGCTCGCGGCGCGGCTTCGCGAGGTGGTTGCGGTACGCCTCGCCCTCGTCGAGTCGATGGCCCGCGAGATGGAACTGGGCGGCCTCGCCCCTGGGGCAGGGTTTCGGGAGCGGGCGGAGGAGGCTCAGGCTCGGTTTCCCGGGTTCCAAGCCATCAACTGGATCGACCAGAACCACCTCATCGTCCAAGTCGTTCCCCGCGAGCCCAACCTCGGTGCCCTGGGCAAGAGCCCGCTGAAGCACGAGAAAGCCGGAGCTGCGTACCAGCGTATGTTGGACACCGATGCTCGTTCCGTCACGCCGCCCCTCGTTCTGTTTCAGGGGGGCGTCGGGTTCGCCAGCTACTTTCCGGTAAGGGGGAAGACGCGCGGGGTGGTGAATGGCGTCTTTCGCGTGCAGCCCCTCGTCGATGAGCTGCTCGATGAGCACTTTCGGAGCGACTACCACCTATCCGTCGACGTGGGAGGTCAGCCGGCGCTCGAGTTGGGGCCGATGGGGGAGGGGCGCCACGAGGAGCGCTTTGCAGTGGAAACCCTCGACTGGAGGCTCGTGGTCTCCGCGTCGCCCGCATTGGTGGCACGCCATTCGTCGACGGGTGCCTGGTGGCTGCTCGGCCTGGGCTTGACCGGCGCGCTGTTCGCGGCCTTCGCCCTCGCCGGGTGGCTCGAGCGGCGGGAAGAGGAGGACCTCCTTCGGGCCGAGCTCGAACGCGCTCGCCGGCTCGAGGCTCTCGGTACCCTCGCGGGCGGGATTGCCCACGACTTCAACAACATGCTCACGGTCATCGGGGCGACCGTGGAACTGATGCAGGAGCGGGCGGACGACGACCCGGAGTTGGCAGAAGACCTCGATGTGCTCGACGGCGCGACCCGCAACGCGGCATCGCTCACCCAACAGCTGCTGGCATTCGCGCGGCACCGCGTCGGGATCGCGTCTCAGTTCTCGCCATGGCCCGTAGTGGAGCACACGCGCAGTCTCCTCGAGCGCCTGCTTCCTGAGAGTATCGAAGTCCGGAGCGAAGTCTCGTCGGCTGAACGGGTGGTGGTAGGAGACGAAGGGGCATTTCAACAAGCGCTCCTCAACCTCGCCCTCAATGCTCGCGACGCCATGGACG
>JAUHZF010000082.1 GCA_030426145.1 Polyangia bacterium | reverse complement strand
CCCCCGACGATGCTGCGACGCTCGACGTCCTCGCCCGCTGCGGCGCTGATGCCGGCCAATGGGAGAGTGCCGCCCACGCCACCGTGCGCACGACCGCGGTGCGAGACCGCACCGTGCCCGGTCTGCTCGCCCACCTCGACGCGCAGGCCGAAGCCCGCGACGCCCATGCGGCGCTGGCCACCGCGCTCGAGGCCGCTCTCGAAGAGTCCTCGCTTCCCGAGCACCTGGCTCCTTCTCTCTACGAACAGGCAGCACGCTGGCAGCGTGACCGCGTGGGAGACTTCACGGCGGCAGAGCGCCTCGCATCGCGCGCGGCCGAGCTCGCCCCCTCCGAGTCCAACGTCACCCTGCTCGCCGAGCTTCGACGTCAGCTCGAGACGACCGACCTCCGTGAAGCGCTGCTCGAGCTCGATCGCCTGCAACCACGTGCCCTCGATGCCTTGCAGGAGGCGGCTCGCATCACCCTCCACCCGCCCGCGGACGGCACCCCCACCAGCACCGATCGGCACGCGGTGGTCGAGCGGCTGTACCGCAAGGCCGCGAGCATGTGGAACCGGAACGAGTCGACCACCGGCACCCTCGAGCCGGCCAGCGTCGCGCAGTGGGCCCTCGACCGGCTGGTCGAGCTCCACATCGAGGAGGGCCGCCCGACCCGCGCCGTCGACGCCCTCATGGACGGCACCCGATTGCCCCTCGAACCCGAGCGCGCCCTCCACCTGCGGCGACGCGCGGCCGAGATGCTCGCCGATCACGGTCAACGCGGCCGCGCCATCGACGTCTACCGAAGCGTTCTCGAGGCCCAGCCCGACGACGTCGACGTGCTGCAGCGCGTGGCCCAGCTCTGCGAGCAGGAGGGACGTATCTCCGAGGCGCTCACCCTTCGCCTCAAGGAGATCGCACTCGTCGACGACGAGGCGCGGCGCCTCGAGCTCAGGCTCGAGCACGCACGCCTCACCGGCGCCCTCGAAGCCAAAGGCGGGCGCGTCGCCTCCCTCCTCGCCAACCTCGAAGACCAGCCCGGTCATGGGCCCAGCGTCGAGCAGCTGCGCCAGGTGCTCACCGAACGAGGCAAGTACGACCAGCTCGCGGACATCCTCGAACAGCAGGCCGCCGTTCTCGAGGGTCGAGGGGACGCCCCCCGCGCGGCCGCGCTGTGGATCGACGCGGCACGCATCGCCGAGACCGCGCTCAGCGATCTTCCTCGGGCCATCGAAGCCTACGGCCGCGTCGTGCAGATCCATCCCGACACCGACGCCCTCGACGCGCTGGCTCGCCTTCATCTCGGGGGCGGCCAGCCGGCCGAAGCGGCGCGCTGCCTCGAACGACGTCTCGAGCTGACCCCCGACTCGGATCGGGTGGCCGTGTTGCTGCGGCTCGCGCGGGCGCGACGCAAGGCCGAGGAGCGCGACGGCGCGATCCAAGCTCTGCGCGACGCCTTCGCCGAAGCCCCCCGCAACGCAGAGGTTCGCAAGCTGCTGTTCGCACTCTACCGTCAGAGCCACGACTGGGAGGCGCTCGCGGACGCACTGAGCCGCGCCGCCCTCGAGCTGAGCGACGAGCGAACCGTGCTCGCTTATGCCGAAGAGGCGAGCCAGATCTACCGCGAGCGCCTCGAGAGCCCCGCGCGAGCCGTGCCCGTCCTTCGCCGGGCCGTCGAGGTGTCACCCGACGACCGCCAGCTGCGACTGGCCCTCGCCCAGGGGCTCGCGGCGGAAGAGGCGCTCGACGAGGCACGCGCGATGTTCGAAGCCCTCATCCACGACTTCGGACGACGCCGCAGCCCAGAGCGGGCACGCATCCACCTCGAGCTCGCGCACGTGCTGCGAGCGCAGGAAGAGACCGACGCCGCCCTCGAGCAGCTCGACACCGCGAGCAAGATGGCCCCTGGCGACCTCGAGATCCTGACGAACCTGGCCGAGCTCGCAAGCGACACCGAGCAGCTCGAGCAGGCCGAGCGGGCCTACCGCTCGCTGCTCCTCACGGTGCGCCGTGGTGACCCCAAGGACCTGCCGATCGGTCCCGCCGAGGTCTTGTTTCAGCTCGCCGACCTCGCCGCGCGCGGCGACCAGGCCGACAAAGCGAGTGAGCTCATCGAGTCCGGTCTCGAAGCGCTCACCCAGCACGACCGTGAGGCGACCCGCATTCAGAACAAGCTGCGTGCCCGCGGTGACCTCACATTGCTCGAGCGCGTCCTGCGCCACCGCCTCGAGCACGTCGAGGTCGCCCACCGGCGAGCGACGATCATGGGCGAGCTCGGGGCGCTGCTCGAAGAACACCTCGAGCGACCCGACGAAGGCCTCGAGATGCGCCTCGCCGCCGTGCATGCCGACCCCTCGTCTCCGCCGCAGCATCAAGCGGCGCGCGACGCCGCCGGCCGCATGGGTCGCCTCGACGCTTACGTCTCACAGGTAGAAGCCCTCCTCGCCGACGAGCGTGCCGATCAGAGCCCGCACGTTCGCTGTGAGCTGCTGCTGCGACTCGGTGAGGTGCTCGAGAAGGAGCGTCAAGACCTCGATCGCGCCTCCACCCTCTACGGCCAGGCCGAGGCGACGGGCGTGCGCACGGTCGACGTGTGGCGCGCCCAGGCCCGCATCGCTGGCGCCCGAGGCGACAGCGGCGAGCAGATGCGTCTGCTGGCCCGGCTCGCCAACCTCGGCGAAGCCGAGTCGGAGACCCGGACCGACGCCCTCTACCGTCTCGGCGAAGTTCAGCTCGCGGCGGAAGAGACGCTCGAGGAGGGGCTCACCACCCTGCGCAAAGCGCTCACCGACGAGTTCCGCGGCGAACGTGCAGCCATGATCCTGCGCCAGACCTCGGAGCGCTTCGGCACCCACGCGGGCGTGCTCGAG
The DNA here is from genome assembly GCA_030426145.1 of Polyangia bacterium. GTDB lineage: Bacteria > Myxococcota_A > Polyangia > Polyangiales > Polyangiaceae > JAPYTK01. The sequence continues at coordinate 25,761 of JAUHZF010000082.1, read as the reverse complement.
ACCTACGAGCTCGTGGCACGGCGATGCGGTGACGACGACATCCTGCTCGACTTCCTCACGCGCCGTCTCGACCACGAGGGCGCCACCATCGATCATGCGCGTGAAGCGACCGAGATCGCGACCCGCCTCGAGCGAATGGACGAAGCCGAGGCCCTCATGCTGCGCGCCGCCGAGCTCGGCCGCGCCGGATCTCGCGAAGGGGATCTCGCGGCCGTGGACTGGGCCCTGCTCGGGCTCGCCGAACGACGCATGAACGCGGGCGACCTCCCGGGCGCCGTGCGCTGGCTCATCGAGGCGGCCGAGGTCGCAGACTTGTCCGCCGTCTTCGCGCTCGCCCACCGCGTGCTTGAGCTCGCGCGCCGGCCCGAGGGTGATCTCACCCTGGCCGCCAAGCTCTACGAGCGGCTGCTGGAGCGAGCGCCGACCGCCCGCGAGGCCTGGCGTCCGCTGGCCGAGCTCTACGGTGAGCTCGGGGATGTCGAACGCCTCGAGCGCATCGTGGAAGAGACCCTCGACGGCCTCGAAGAAGCCGCCGACAAGAATGGCCTCCGCGTCGCGCTGGCCCAGGCGCTGCTGTCGCACGAGGCCCGCCGCGACGACGCGGTGGAGATCCTGCGCGGCGTCATCGACGAGGATCCGCAACACGCCGAAGCGCGCCGGCTCCTGATGGACCATCTCGAAGCCACCGGGCAGCGCGAGGCGGTTCATGCGTTGCTTCGCAACCAGCTCGCCATCGCGCAGCGCGAAGGCGACCACGGCGTGCTCAAGACCCTGTCGTTGGAGCTGGCGCGAAGGCTCGACCGTGAACACCCCGACGACGCCTTGGCCGTGCTCCGAGAGGCCCTTCAAGGCATGCCCGAGGACGCCGACCTGCTGCGAGCTCTGCTGCAACGCTTGGACGACGACGACCACATGGAGCGGGCCCAGCTCCTCGAAGCGCTGTTGCGTGAGGTCGAGCCCGAGGAAGTGGCGGAGCATGCCCTCACCCTCGTTCACCTGTACGACCGACTCGAAGATACCGCAGGGGCCATGCGCACCCTCGAGTCGGCGGTGGGCCGTGCCCCCGAGCACGAGTCGCTGCGCCAGGCTCTACAGACCCGCTACCAAGCCGCGGGCAACGCTGACGGCGAGGTGCGGGTGCTGCTCATCTCGGCGATGCAGCAGAGCGACGACCTTCAGCGCGTGCCCTACTGGCGCAGCGCCGCCAAGCTACGGCGCGAGCGGCTCGACGACCCCCATGGCGCCGCCGACCTGCTCGAGCGTGCGGTCACGGCGCGACCCGAGGACTTCGGTCTCCGTACCGAGCTCGCGGGCGCGTTGAGCGCGGCCGGCCAGCACCGGCGCGCGGTGGAGGCCATCAGCGAGGTCATGGGGGAGCCGACGGAGCAGACCCTTCCCCTGTGGCTCACGCGGGCACAGCTCAGGCAAGCGGGCGGCGATGAAGACGGCGCGATCGCCGATCTCGAGGAGGCCTTCACGGTGAGCGGCCCGATGGCGGCACCCCTTCTGGCCAGCGCCCTCGAACAACGCATGGCCTCGGCCGCCGAGGCCAACGACCACGAGGCAGAGCGTCACGCGACCCTGCGCTACGTGGAAGTTCAGCTCCAGGCTCGAGCACAGGAGCAAGCCATGACGTGCCTCGCCAGCTGGACAACCCGCCACGGCGACGACGTGGAGGCCTTGCGACGGCTGCGCGAGCTCGGGACCGATGCCGGCGAGTGGAAGCGGGTCGCAGAGACCTGCGAACGCCTCATCCATCTCGAAGAGGGCACCGCGCAGCTAGACGCTGCCTTGGGACTGTCCCACGCCAACCAGGAGCTCGGCACCCCCGAGGGTGCGCGTGCAGGTCTGGAGCATGTGGCCCAGGCGCAGCCCCAAAGCGCAGAGATCCGAAGAGCCCTACGGCGCATCTACGAGCGCCAGGGCGACGAGCGCGCCCTGGCCAGCTTGCTGGTGGAGGATGCGCGTGCGGTCGACGGGCCGCGCAAGCGCGCGGAGCTGCTCGGTCAGGCCGGCCAGCTCCTCGTCGACCTCGGCGAGGCGGCGCAGGCCGTCCCCGCCCTCCAAGAGGCCCTGCAGCTGGTCCCGGGAGACGCCACCGCGACGGTGGCGCTCGCCGACGCCTACCTGCTCGACGGGCGGCTCGAGGAGGCCGCCGAGCTCATCGATGTGGCCATCGAGGCCGGCAAGGGACGTCGCTCGGCAGAGATGTCGCGGCTCTTCCACCGCAAGTCCCAGCTCGCCGCGGCCCAGGGCGAGATCAAACAACAGCTCGAGCTCTTGGGCGAGGCGCACCTCTGCAACAAGAAGAACGGCGAGGTGGCGGCCGCCCTGGCCGACCTCGCCGAGGAGATGGGAGACTGGGATCTCGCCGCCCGCACCCTGCGCACCATCACCCTCATCGACGACGAGGCTTGTCCCATCAGTCGCGGCGAGGCCTACCTGCGCCAGGGCCGCATCGCGAAACGACAGGGCGACGACAAGACCGCGCGCATGTGGGCCCGGCGGGCCAAGCGCGAGGCCCCCGACGACGAAGAGGTCGACAGTTTCCTCGAGGAGCTAGGCGAGCGTCCCAGCATCATGCCCCGGCGTTGAGGGCTGAAGCGGACAGATCTGGCCGGTGTGCGCGGCCGGATCCGTCCGGTCGAGCAGACGCTGACCTGCGATGTGCCGAGATCGCGGCTTTTCGCCGCTTCGTCGCGGCGGCATGCTGGTTGCTTGATGCGGGGGTGACACCACTCTCCCGCGAGGACGCCCATGCCCGCTGACAACGTCTCCTACACCCAACCCCGGCTCACGTCGGACGCCTTCGACACCAGCCAGTTCCACGTGACGCGCATCGTCGGCGTCGAGCGGATCTCGCAGCCCTTCGAGTTTCAGCTCACCGTCGTGGACATCGGTCACGCCGCGCTCGAGGTCGACGGCAACAGCGGCGACACGCTGTCGATCGACGACATCGCGGGCGCCCGTGTCACCATCGAGCTGGCCAACGAGAACGGCGACGTTCAGCGCAAGATCCACGGCATCGTCAGCGAAGTCGACGATGACCTCGATCCGATCCGGGCCGAAGAGGCCGCCTTCAAGGTCACCGTCGTGCCGCGCTTCTGGCAGGCCACACTCGTCAGGCTCACCGAGGTCTACCTCGCGATGAGCATCCCCGAGATCATCACCGAGAAGTTGAATCGCCTCGGCCTCGGCAACAGCTGCGACCTTCGCCTGCAGGAGACCTACGACACCCGCGAGTTCGTGACCCAGTACGAGGAAACCGACCTCGAGTTCATCAATCGCATCACCGAGCACCTCGGGATCAGCTACTTCTTCGAGCACGACGAGCAGGGCGACGACCGCATCATCTTCACCGACCACGCCGACGGCTTCACCCCCGTCGAGCCCAAGCCGGTGTTGGTGAACGACACCGGCGACGAGCGCGACATCTATGGCCTGCGCCTCGTGCAGCGCCTCGTGCCGAAGCGGTACGTGCACCACGACTACAACTACCGAAACCCCGAGACCGAGCTCCTCGAGCAGTCCGAGCTCAGCGATGGCCACGCGGGTGGACACTCCGAGTACGGCGGCCACGCACGCACCCCGGCCGAGGCCCTGCATCTCGCCCGCGTCCGCAAGGAGCGGGCCGAAGCGACCCGTCGCCGCTACACGGGCCGAAGCGACGTCGCGCGGCTCGGTGCGGGCTACATCTTCTCCATCGACGAGCACCCGCGCCTCGAGGGCAAGGAGGTGCTCGTCACCGAGCTCCACCACGACGGCTTCCACCCGCGCTCTTTCGCCGACGGCGAGACGGCCCGCTACGAGAACCGCTTCGTAGGAACCCCCGCCGAGCTGGTGTTCCGACCCGAGGTCGTGACCCCGCGCCCGAAGATCGCCGGCGTGCTCACCGCCATCGTCGAACCCGGCACCACGAGCGGCATGGGTGAATACGCCAAGCTGGACGACGACGGCCGTTACACCGTGCGCTTCACCTTCGACACCGCGCCCTTCGGCGAGCAGCAGTTCAGCCACCCCGTGCGTCGGGCCCAGCCCTACGGCGGCACCAACGAGGGCATGCACTTCCCGCTCAAGCCGGGCGTCGAGGTCTGCCTCGCTTTCACCAACGGCGACCCGGACCGACCCGTCATCGTAGGCGCCCTGCCCAACCCCACCACCCCATCGGTGGTCACGAGCAACGAGGCCCAGCTCAACCGGATTCGCACCGCCAGCGGCGTGAAGATCGAGTTCGGCCGCGTCGGCGGCTGAACGACGGCGCTTTCACGGGCGCGCGGGCGACCCTCAGAAACGAAAGATCATACCGCGCGAGGAGAGCTCGACCTTCTCGTCGTTCACCGCAATGACCGTCGCGACGATGCCGAAGATGGCGCTGGCCCCGGCGACGGCGAAGCTCACGTTGGCGGCGTTCGCGAGGGTCGTCGCACGCGAGAGGTCGTCGGCGTCCGCCGGCGTGCAGGCGTCCATCGGACATTCGAGCGACCCGCCGATATCCAGAGCAAAACCGCCTGTGATGCCGCCCACCACGAGTCCCACCCCGGTCACCGCGTAACCAGCGATGGCCGCTGGCCACCAGGGGGAAGGGTCCAAGGTGGTTTCGGGCTGAGACCACGGCGGCGGGGGAAGAACACGCAACGTCACGTAGGCGAGGTCGGGCTCGAGCGCTTGGATGCGCTCGGCGGCGAAGTCTGCGCGCGCTTTCTGGCCTGCCCGTGACGCGAGGCGAGACAGCTCGGTGAACGCGGCCCACGCGCTCGCCGTCTGACCGTTCCGCTCGTAGCACATGGCGAGGTTCAGCAGCGTTCCCAGCTGAGGGTCGAGCTCATGGCTCTGGCGAAACTTCGGGCATGCCGCGGCGACCTCGCCGGCCGTGATGAGCTTTCGCCCCTCGATGAAGAGCGATTCGGCCAGGGCGGCGTCCGACGTCTGCGCGGCCGCGCGATGAGGCGTCATCAACGTGACCACCGCGATGACGAAGGTGCCTGCCCCGAGACTCCAAGAGCGTGCACTCCAATGGCACCTACGGCTATTGCAACGCGGCGTGCACCGGCCCCGGCGACTATTGCGGCGACGGTGTAATCAATGGGCCTGAGACCTGCGACGACGGCAACGTGATGCCTGGCGACGGCTGCGACAACACGTGCCAGAGCGAGATGGGCGGCGGCACCGGGGGCGGGGGCGCAGGGGTCGGGGGCGGCTCCACCGCCGGAGCTGGAGGCTCATCGAGCGGAGGCGCGGGCGGAATGAGCGCGGGCGAAGGGGGCGGTATCACCAGCTGCTTGCCCGGGGCGCAGGTGGCCTGCGCTTGTCCCGGCGGCGCCCAGGGCGTGAAGACCTGCAACGATACCGGCGACGGCGTGGGCACTTGCCAATGCGACGGCGCGCCGGGGGCCGATGACACCTCGGGAGGCTGCACGATGTCGTCGACACGAAGCCGCGACCTCCCATGGGGGTGGCTCCTCGCTTTGGGGACGGCCCTCCTCTATCGGCGCCGCGGCTTCACGGTTGCGGAAAGGCGCCGCGAAGCATCTCGAAGCGCTGTTGGTCGATCTCGAGCACGCTCGTTCCGACGGGGGCGTCGTAGGGTGCGGCGACGATGCGAAACACCGTCCGCTAGAGGTTGAGCATGACATCACCGCTCGTGCCCTCATGGGGGCGAGCATTGCGGAAGCGGGCCCGGCATCCCGGCTGCTCTCACGATGCTCGAGGTTCGAGGTTCCAGGTTCTAGGTTCCAGGTTCGAGGTTCCAGGTTCGAGGTTCCAGGTTCGAGGTTCCAAGTTCGAGGTTCGAGGTTCCAGGTTCACGAGCACGAGCACGAGCACGAGCACGAGCACGAGTGCGAGACCGAGGCCGAGACCGAGACCGAGACTGAGACTGAGCGCAGCGCCGTCAGGGAATGAGCACTAGCTTGCCTGTGGTTTGCCCTGATTCGATGGCGCGGTGCGCGTCGGCTACGTCGTCCAGGGGGTAGGTGGTGACGCCTGGCGGCTTGATGTCGCCCGCTTCGAGCCATTGGATGAGGTCGGTCATGGCGAGCTCGAGGATGTCCGTGCGCTCGAACAGATAGCTGAGGTTGAACGCCATGACGCTCTTGCTGTCCTGGGTGAGGTCGAGCGGGTTGAAGCGGGGCGTGCGCAGGTAGTCCCGCGCGAGCTTGAGCCAATTGGGGCGTCCGCCCTTGCGCGGGATCATGGTGTGAAACCCATAGACGACGAGCTTCCCCGCCGGGGCGAGGTGTTGGTAGCTGTCCTTCAGGGTGGCCACGCCATTGGCGTCGCAGACGACGTCGAAGCCACTGGGCGCGGTTCGTTCCGCGGCTTCCCAGAGCGCATCCTTCGACTTGTCGATGACGTGGTCGGCCCCGTGTTCTCTCACGGCGTCGACCTTGTGGCTCGCGCCGACGACGCCCGTTACCTCACAGCCGCTACGCTTGGCGAGTTGCACCAGACACCCGCCGACACCGCCAGCCGCCGAGTGGATCAACACCCGCGCGCCGGGCCGCGGATGCGCGAGCTCGTGTAGCGCGTACCACGCGGTGAGATAGACCGACGGGAAGCTCGCGGCCTGTTCGAAGGACATGCCGCGGGGCACGGGAAAGACGTAGGCGCGGCCGGCTTTGACCTGCGAGGCGTAGCCGTTGAACAAGGTGAGCGCGAAGACGCGATCGCCCACGGCGAGGTCATCCACGCCCTCCCCCACGGCGGCCACACGGCCTGCGGTCTCGAAGCCGGGTGTGATCGGCCAGCCGACGAACTCCTTCGCCGACGCGTACAGGCCCATGCGCACCATGCAGTCGGCGTAGTTCACGCCGATCGCCTCCACGTCGACCACCACCTCACCGGGGCCGGGCTTCAACCCCGGGCCTTCCTCGAAGCGCAGGCGGTCGTAGGACCCCGCGCGATGGATGACGACGCGCCTCATGGTGCTCGTGGAGGGGAGGAAGGTAGCGGACTCGATGTGGGCTGGCGCGTTCATTGGATGTCTCGGTGTGATGTTTTGACAAGTATCGAAATGTTAGCCGCGCCGAGCCGGAGCCTGGCGCGCGGCTGGGCTCATGTGCGATCGAAGAAGCCGGCCACGGCACGCAACGCCTCTTGGTTGACGCGGCACGTGACGAACTTTCCCTCGCGGTCGGTCGACACGAGGTCGGCGTTCACCAGCTCTTTGAGGTGGTGTGAGACCGTGGGAGCGCCGATGTCGAGGCGGTCCATGATGCTGTGCAGGAAGCAGTGGTGCCCCTCTTCGAACGAGCTCTCCCCAGCGCGGAGGATCTCCACGAAGAGGCGGAAGCGGTTCGGATGGCCCAGGGCCTTGAACATCCTCACGAGCTTGGCGTCGGCATCGGCCATCGGTTCGACGATTTGATAATAATCGAATCGACAGCCGTCAACCCCGAGCGGCACGCACGGTTCACCGCTGTCGCACGGACATGCGGCGAACCTTGACCACCCAGAACTACCTACACCTACATCAGTGATACCGCAGGCCGTAGTCACCGGCGTGGTGCTGGAGGTGGCGACCGAAGATGCCCGCGACGAACACACAGCCGAAGGTGATGGGCAGCGGCACGACCACCGCCTGCACGAACCCCGAAGGCTCGAGCAGCCAGCTGAGCCAGGCGGTCACGCCCATGACCACCACACCAGCGAGGTAGAACCAGCCGCACAGGTGCAGGTAGGCCCGAGGGTTGCGCAGCACCACCTCCCACAGGGCGGGGGGATAGATCTGGTTGATCGAATGGCGCGTGACGAAACCCGCCAACCACGACGCCGGGGCGAGCGACAAGCCGACCAACAGCAGCCCCACCACCAGGGGCCAGGTGCCGTCGTAATACCAGGCGAGCAGGGCCGGCCCCACGGCCACCGCGAGCACCAGGCCCCCCCTCAGGATCTTCTGGCCCATGCCGATCCAGTCCGCCATCGGCGCACCAAAGGGCAAACCCGGGCGGCGACTCGCGATGTGATCGACGGTCTCGTAGGCGTAGCCGGCCACCCCTCCGAAGTAGACGAACATGAGCACGTAGCCGAGCCACCCCGTGCCCATGGCGAGCATGCCCGGCAGCGACAACAAGCCGAGGGTCATCAGCGCGTCGCCGCTCACGAACCGCGCCGCGAGCGAGGTGAGATCGTCGGGCGGCGCGAGCTCGCGGTGCTCGGCGAGCACCCCGCGACAGGTCTTGCAGAAGCGCACGCCGTCCGGCGCCCCTTTCGCCGCTGCACACGCCCCGCACCACGCTCGCTGACACGCCGTGCAGATGAAGAGGCCCGGGACCGCAACGTGTTCGGAGCAAGTGAGCGCCACTTCGGCACAAGCTAAGTCGTCTGGAGCCAAGCGCCCGCATTTCGGGCATGATCGCCACGATGCGACGCTCCTGGTTCTGCCTGCTCTTCGTCCTCGGCTGTGGCCCGGCGCCCGCGCCCGACGCGCCGGCCGACCCCAAGCAGAGCGCATGCGCCTCCGACTGCCAGCAGCGCCAGGCGGCGTGCATGTCGGCCGTCAACGTCTCCCTCAGCGACTCGGGCGCCGACCGGCGCTGCACCGCGCAGGCGAACCGCTGTCTCAATCACTGTCCCGCCCACTGACGCCAACCCATTGGGTCCGACAAGTGGGCAGGACATGAGCCCCATCAGTCGCCCCAACGAGCGCCGAGATAGATCGCGCCGGGGGACCACAGCGCTCTGGGCTCCGACTCCACGAGGCTCGACCAGGCGATCCCCGCCCGGTACTCGAGGAACATCGCGGTGTCGCCCTGACGCACGAGCTCCGCGCCGATGACGCCCTTTGCCCCCCCGCCAAAGGCGAGCTCGCTGCCCGAGCGCGTGAAGTAGTGGAGGTCGTTGAGGAAGGTCTCGGCCATGACCCCCACCCGAAAGTGGCCCGGGGTGTACATCAGGGTCATGCCCGCTGCGGGCGCGTGGAAGGTGAGGCCGTGATCGGTCTGACCTCCCTGGTAGCGCGCGTGCCCGTACAGCACGAAGTCGCTCCCCCGAAATCGCCCCCCGAGAGCGACCTCGACGCCCCCCTGGTAGATGGGGCTGTCGTAGATGACGTCGATGGTGGCCCCGGTCGCGACGCGCATGCGAAAACCGCCCGGCGTGGCCGGCGTCGGCGGCTCGGGGGGCACGTAGGGCGGCCCCTGCACCTCGGGTGACCATTGCTGCGCCGCGGCCGGCGTCGACGCGAGCAGGCCGGACACGACGAGGGCCCCCAGGACGAGGCACCTCACGGCGCACCTCCGAGGCGTCGCTCTTCACACGCTTCGGGCTCATCGCAGAGGCCGAGCTGCTTCACCTCGTCACAGCTCAAGTCCTCGAGACACTGCACCACCTCGAGTGGCGTGCGTGGGTCCACGTCGTCGCCATCGCACCCACCGTCGAGGTCGAAGCAGATGATGCGGTCGAGCGACTCTCCCTCCAGGGTCACGCCAGGACGAAAGCGGTCACCACAGCACCCGGTGAGCCGCTTCGCCTGTTGCTCGCAGTCGAACTCCCGCTCGGTGATGGCCATGGCCATCGTGGGAAGCGAGAGAAGGACCGCCATCGCAGTGAGACGCACCGCGGGTCGAATCGTAAGCCATCGTTTCCGTCTTAAGGTCTGCATGATCACACCACTGTCGCAAAGACGAGGCCAAGTCAGAACTTCGGCCACTTGCACGGCTCGGAGGATTTGCGCCGTGAATTCCCTGCGTCACCCTGCGCCATCTCCCGTGAGCCCCCGTTCACGGCCGCCGCGACTGACGAAAATTCGTCGGTCGCGTCGAAACCACGACGTCGCGAAACGTGTTTCGCGTCAACCATCGGGGGCCAGGATGCGGCGGAGCATGGCGCGGGTGATGCCGTAGAGCGGCGGCACCCCCTCGTGCGCCGCCATGCCCTCGCTGAGGTTGTGGGCCGGCTCGAGGGGAAGGTCGCTCGTGTAGTAGGCGAAGCGGGTCTTCACGTCCGGCCTCACCACACCGGTCTGGATCGCGCGCTGGAGCTGCCGCATGAAGAAAGAACCCTCCATCTCGAGGCCGATGCACCCGTAGATGCGCTGGTAGAAGTGCAACAGCGTGCGGTCCTGCAAGAGCGTGCCAGCCACGGTGAGCACCCGCCCCGGGAAGACCCGCCGGTCGGGAATGAGCGCCTGGAGCTCTTCGACGTCGAGGTCGCGGTTCGGCAACGAGAAGACCTGGTCCTCGCTCTGGAGCAACACCGACTCTGCGAGCTGCACGTCGCCGCGGCCGCCGACCAGGCCTCCCGCCTTGCCCATCACGTTGACCGAGCGAACGCGGGGTCCGAAGAGGAACAGCAGACTCGCGAGGATTTGCTCAGCCTGCTGACCGAAGGCGTAGTCGACGTTGACGATGAGCGTTGGCCGCTCGGGTCGCGTCGTCGGCAGGAGCGGATCGCAGGGACCAGCCTCCCCCGACAGGTCGAACAGATCGACGGCGATCCCGGTGAAGGCCGTCTCGTCGAGATGCCGGTGGTTGGCGTTCCGCTCTTCGACGTCCCAGCGCGCGTAGGCCCCGGGAACCTCCTCGAGGTAGTAGCGCCCGAGGGCATAGACCAGATCCTCTCGATGGGCCCAGGGCGCCCCCCAAGGCCGCTCTTCGGTGGGCATACCGCAGACGTGCGGGTAGTGCTCGCGCCCCCAGGTGAGGATCGCGTCGGCCTGCTTCGCCAGGTAAGGCGACAGGCAATTGGATACCGAGTGGGTGTTCGACGAGATGATGTGGACCTCGAGCTCGGGGTTGTCGAGGTCGACCAACACCGCCGCCTTCTCCCTCACCTGGCTCGTCCACGTCTCGGCTGCGCTCGAGTTGTAGCTCTCGAGGATGATGTCGCACTCGACGGCGATGTCTTCGTGGTGGAGCAGGATGTTCCTCACCTCGCGCCACCAGCGGTCGCCCCAGATCGAGATGAGGCCTCGTCGTTCCTCCGGGCTCAGCGGAAGCTCGGCGAGCAGCTCCCGAGCGGCCTCCTCCGGCTCGGGCTCGGTGGTCAACCGACGTAGCCGGGCCAGAATTTCCCCACTGCGCAGGCGATGCCGCAGCTTGCGTGCTTCGATGGCGTAGCCGCAGAGGCAGGTGAGCAGGTCGGTGACGTCCGAGATGCCATCCCGCAGCAGCACGATGTGTTTGCCCGACATGGGCTCCCAGCTCGCACGGCGTCGCGCCTTGGTGGGCACCGGATCGAACTTGTCGTCCGGATCTTGGTAGAGCTCAGGGAGCGCCGTGGTGAGGTAGTAGAAGCAGGTGCGGGTCACCCCCTCCGGCAATCGGGCCACCACGTAGCCGAGCGCGCCGACGTCGATCTCGTCCTCGGCCAACTTGGGATGCAACGCCGGCATGAGCTTTCGGTAGGCGGGGAGCAGCTCGCCGTGGAGGAACTCGCGGCGGTCCAGCAGCGCGTAGACCCGCGCCTGCATGTGGCGGTAGGCGCCGAAGATCCCCTGCTTCCCCGTGAGGGCGCGCGCCAGGGCCTGAGCGAAGGCTGGCTCCTCTTGCACGAGGGCGAGGAAGGCGTCGGCGGCGATGACCTGAACCTCCACGTCGCCCACCGCGCGGAGGGTGAGCTGACGAGGTGCCTCGAAGAGGGCCGAGCGCTCGCCGATGTAGTGTCCCGCCGTGATCACGCTCAAGCGCACCGGCGGGTCGCGGAGGTCGTCGATCGCCTCTATCGCGCCCGTCGCGATGACGAAGACCTCGCGACTCTCGTCGAGTTCTTTGACGAGGACCTCCCCGTCCGCGTAGCGCCGCGCGACCATGCGCTCGGCGAGCCACGCCCGCCGGTCGGCCGAGAGGAACTGAAAGGGATGAACCCGAAGCAGAAGCGCGTCGACCGGCGTCATAGGCTGTGGAGGCTAAATGGGTGAGCGTGCATTCGCTACAAATCGTCGCGACGCGACGCCGTTTGGGGAGGCCCCCCTCGCGTAGCGAGGGGAGGGGCCAAGCTCAGGCGAGCGCTTCGGCGAGCCCGGGCACGTGGTCGGCCCCCACCGGCACCTCGAGACTCGCGCCCTCGAGATCGCTGCCCATCGGCTGCATGCGGCCTCCGAGATGCGTGGCGAGGAAGGCCTCGACCACGGCGTTGAAGGACTTGCTGTTCTCGGGCCGCGCGAAGCCATGCCCCTCGTCCGGGTAGAGGCAGTAGGTCACGGGGATCTTCTTGTCCTGCATCGAGCTCACGATCTGGTCGCTCTCCGCCTGCTTCACGCGAGGATCGTTGGCCCCCTGGCCGATGAGGAGCGGACGCACGATGGCGTCGGCCCGTGTGAGCGGTGAACGCGACTTCAGATACGCGCGACCTTCGTCGGTGGTGTGGTCGCCGACGCGATGCTTGAAGAGGGCGAGAAACGGCGCCCAGTAGGGCGGCACCGACTCGAGCAACGTGATGATGTTGGAAGGCCCGACGATGTCGACCCCACACGCGAAGACCTCGGGCGTGAACGTGAGCCCGACCAGGGTCGCGTAGCCGCCATAGCTGCCGCCCATGATGCAAATCTCGTCCTCTCGGGCCACGCCCTCGTCGACGGCCCATTTCACGGCGTCGAGCAAGTCGTCGTGCATCTTGCCCGCCCACTCGCCATTGCCCGCATTGAGGAAGCGCTTTCCAAAGCCTGTCGAGCCGCGAAAGTTGACGTCGAGCACCGCGTAGCCACGATTGGCCAGCCATTGGTGATAGGGCTGGTAGCCCCACGACGAGCGGGCCCAGGGTCCGCCGTGCACCAAGAGCACCATGGGCCATGGTGACGACGGCCGCGAGGCATCGCCGACGTCGGGAGGAAGCGTGAGGTACGAGACGAGCGACAAACCGTCGCGGGCTGGGATCTCGAGCGGCTCCATCCGTCGCAGGGGCAAGCCTTCGAGGTTCTTGCGGCTCACGAAGAGGAACGTGGCATCTCTTCCTTCGCGGTCGTAGCGCATGTACCGAATGGGCCCATCGTCCGGGGCGAAGGCCACGATCCACACCGCGTCATCGCGGGTCCGGCTCACCACTTCGATGTCTCCGCGGGCCAGGGTCCGCAGGTGGGCGAAGTCCTTCTCGACTGCTTCGTCGAAGAAGCGCCACACCTTGCGCTGACGATTTGACGCCACGGCCTGCACCGCCTTCGTCGTGGGGTGCAACAGCACGTCGGCCACGTCGGCCGCTTCGTCTTCGAAGATCACCTCTGGCGCGCCGTCGGGCAGGCGGAGGGCGACGAGCGCCGAGGTGTCGCGACCACGGCTGTCGACGAGGTAGACCCGCTTCGCATCTTTCGCGAAGCCGAGCACGTTGGTGCCGATGTCGTCCTCCATGCCCACCGTGGCCCACTTCTCGAAGCCGCCGTCCTTGGCGATGTGGATCTCCTTGCCGCCATCGTCGGTGGGGAGGATGGCGAAGCGCACCTGATAGTCGTCGTCGGTGATGAATCCGCCGAAGCCATCGTTCTGCTGCACCAGCTGCCGCTCACCGGTGCGAAGGTCGACGCGGTAGATGTCGTGGTACTGGGGCGTGCGGTCGTTGAGCCCCACGAGGATGGATTCGGGGTGGTCGGGGCTCACCTGCTGCACGTCGGCGCGCACGCCGTCGAAGGGGGTGAGGTCGCGCTCTTCTCCCGCTTCGACGTCGACCGCATAGGCGCGCCAGTTTTCGTCGCCGCCCTTGTCCTGCAGGTAGACGAGGTGCTGACCGGTATGGGTCCAGAAGAAGTTCCGGACCCCGCGCTTGCGATCTTTGGTCACCGCTTTGGCGGCCGACAGTTCATCGGCCGGCGCCACCCACACGTTGAGCACGCCTTCCTCGGGGGCGAGAAAAGCGAGGTAGCGTCCGTCGGGGCTGATCCGGGCGTGGGCCTTCTCCGGGTTGCCGAAGAGGATGTCGCGGTCGATGAGCGGCGTGGTCATGTCCGTGGGTGTAGACCACACGGCCGCCCGGATCACTCAGAAGGGGTTGAAGCCCTGCTGAGGTCGCTCGTTCGGGAGGCACGGCCCGCCATCGCGAGGCCGCAGAAAGTTGCTGAGCAGAATAATGCGCTTGCCGTCAATGGTCGCCTCGTAGTCGTCCAAAGAGACCAAGGCGGCCACCAGCTCGTCTTGCCTGAGGTAGGCGTCACCATCGGTGTCGGCGGCGCCGAAGTCGAGGCTCGAGACGCCCGGGGCTGATACCGACGAGAGCAACGCTTCCGGGCTTGCGAGGAGCGGTATCTCGTATCTCCCCCCCGACTCGAGGTGAAAGTCCGCCAGGGACGGGGCACCGAACTCGTCCAAGCAGGGTCCAAGCGAGAAGTATCCAAGGGCGAACTCGAATGGAATGAAGCTGTCTCCTTTCGCGGCATACCCGAAGAGGACCCCACTCAACTCCAGGGACATGAGGTCCAGGAGCGCATCGTCGGCTCCCACCCCGAGGCGGGTGACGTCGGGATCGACCACCGGGGCATCGAACTGGAGTCCGCAATCGCCCAGAGCGTAGACCAGGCCCGCCTTCTCGCGCTCGGCGACGGTCAGATCCATGAGCCAGCTGTACTGCGTGAACGAGTAGTAGCGACAGTCGTCGTCATCGGGAAAGCCGACGCGTCCAATGTTGAGGGCCACTTGGTCGAATCGCACGAACCACCCCTCCGTCGTGAGGAACCCCTCGCTCGTCGCGAGCGACGGTTCTACGGTGACGAGAACTTCGGCCGGAGGATCCCGCAGATCCTCTGGCAGGCAGCCCATCAGGCACATCACCGCGAGCAGCGTCAGCGTCCTCATACTCCCCCCTCGAGTCCCAAGCTCGGCAAGACCACCGGCGGGAGCAATTGGCCGTCGACGACCTGGCGATTGAAGGTTGCGTTGACCACTTCCAACACGAGAGAGATGAAGCCTCGCTCCGCCACCGTCCACCGCTTCTCGAAGCGAACGTCGAAACGATAGAAGGTGGGGTCACGCACCACCCCTCCATCCTCGAAGGAAGCAAAGCCCGTCAAGAGCGCGTTGGGGGTGCCGCTCTGAACGTTGGCGCGGCTCCCGGCGATCCAGCCGTGGCCGAGGTCGACCCCGAGCGCCATGCCGAGCACATGCGTCCGGTCGAAGGCCGCCACCGAAGCCTGGCGTCCCGTGGCCCGAGAGGAGCGAGAGAAAGTGTAGGACAGAAAGCCTCCTACCCGCTTGGCCAACGAACGTCGCAGATAGACCTCGACCCCGCGGCCGCTGCCGAGGCTGCGCGGCACCTCCGTGGGGAGGGTGAGCGGCTCGTCGGTATTGGCTCCGTCGGTGAGGTCGAGGAAGACGTTGTTGAACACGTTCACGGTGAGAAAGGTCTGAAACGGCAGGGTCACCTCGACCCCGGCCGAGGATTGCAGCGAGCGCTGGGGGCCGTTCTGAAGATCGGATGGGATGAGGCCGGGCACCGGCACGAGGTACGAAGGAGCCTGATGGGCGGTTCCGAGCGCATGCAGCAACCGAACCCTGTCGTGCACCTTCACCGACATGCTCAATCGAGGATCGGCAGCCACCGCGCCCGTGGCATCACTGCGCGACGTCGCGCCTTGAAAGTAACCATCCACCCTCAACCCGGGGGTCATGGTCACTCCGGGGGTCGGCCGCCATACGAAGCCCGCCCAGGCCGAGGCCGCACCGTCCTGTCGCTCGCGAAAGAGGTCGTCGTAGCCGGCGGCCACGAGGTCATCCGGGTCGCGAAAGGGACTCGGGGTCACGGTGTAGTCGTCGCGCTGCAGGTCGAAGCCGACGTCGAGGTCGAGCGTCTCGTCGAGGGGCTGCTGGAGGCGCATGCGCGTAGCCGCCATTACGGTTCGCGCGTCGCGGTCGTCGGTGGTGATGGTGTGGTCGAAGCCCGCCGTCACGGCAACCCGCAGTCGGCCTCCATTGAGGAGCCAACGGTCGTAGCGCGTGTCGACGCGATAGAACTCGGTGGCGAAGATGGGGCGGGTCTGGCTCGCGCTCTCGGTCGCGAAGAAGTCGTAGGCGCCGAAGGCAAAGACGGAGATGCGATCGTCGGGCGTGAGGTCGTAGGCGATGCGGCCCTGAAAGTCCCGGTAGTCGAGCGTGAGCGAGGGTGAGATGGCGGAGAAGATGGCCCCCGTGTACGAGTAGCGGCCACCCAGCGCCACCGTGCCGCGACCCTCGTCGAAACCACCTTCGACGAAGACGCCGGCGTCGATGAGGCGGAGACTCCCTTCCCCTCGCCACTCGGGCTGCGGCTCGGCGAGCGAGCCCGTCACCACGCCTCCCGCGTAGCGTCCCAAAGCGGCCGGGTAGCCCGCTTGGTAGAGGTCGACCGACTCGATGAGGCGGGGGTGCACCACGGCGGGGCCACCGAGGGCGTGGAACATGTACGGAACGCGCACCCCGTCGAGCACGTAGCCCACGTTCCCAGGTGGTGCGCCCCGTACGTAGAAGTAGGGAAGCCCGCTCAACGAGGGCGTCACGCCAGGCAGGGCGCCGATGGCGCGAAAAGGATCGCCGAGCGCACCCGGCAGCCGGCGCACCTCCTCACGGGTCATGGTCGTCTGGGCCGGCGCTTCCCGCTCTTCTTCGACCACGACCTCGATGATCTCGCCCAGCGCTTCGGGGTCCGGCTCCGGCTCGGTCTGGGCCCAGGCGAGGCGGGGCGTGAGGACGAGCGCTAGAAGGAGACGACGCATCCGCCTCCCGTGGGACCGACGTAGAGCTGTACCCCGGACAGCACGCTCGGGCTGGGATCGAGCGCGAAGATCACGGCGCCGGCCGCGAACACACCGAGCCCGACCCCAAGCGACACGCCGGAGGCGGTCCTCATGTCACCGTTCTTGGGCCCAGGCTCGGGGCCACCATCGGGCCGCGTGAGGGACACGACCCCGAGGCTGATACCACCGAGGATACCGAGACCACCGGTGGCCATGAGGGCCGTCCCGACCACGCCGGGGTCGGACACCGGAGTCTCGACCGGCGGCGCGGCCTCTTCAGCCGCCGCCGGGGCGGCGGGCAGCGTCATCAACAGCGCTGCGAGCGCCCAGTGCTGGCCGCCCCGACGGGAGCGGTCTAACCATGTGGACCGCGTATGCAGGAGCATGGGAGCACCACCGTCGAAGACGTCGGGGTCGGGATCGTGGTCGGCGACCGCTACCGTCTCGAGCGACGCCTGGGCCGCGGAGGCTTCGGAACGGTGTGGGCCGCGCACGATCGCGTGCTCGACCGACCGGTGGCGGTGAAGCTGCTCGCGGCGCTCACCGCGGAGCGGCGGCTTCGGCTTCGCCGCGAGGTCGCCACGCTGCGTCGCCTGGACGTGCCCGGCGTGGTCGAGCTCTACGACGACGGTCACCATGGTGATCTTTCGTACATCACCATGGCGCTCGTGGACGGCGCGCCCTTCCCTGGCCGCTCGCTGCCCATGCCCTGGCCCAAGCTCGCGCCGCTGTGCCTGTCGCTGCTCGAGACCATCGACCGCATCCACGCCTACGGCGTTCTTCATCGCGACCTCAAGCCCGCGAACGTCCTCGTCAGCCCGGGTGGCGAGGTCACGGTTCTCGACTTCGGGTTGAGCATCGGTGCGGGTACGGAAGAAAGGATCACGGAAACCGGGGCGGCGGTAGGAACGCCGGCCTACATGGCACCGGAGATCCTCCAGGACGACGAGGCCAGCACGGCGGCCGATATCTTCGCGCTCGGTGCCATGATCTACCAGTGCCTTTCTGGGCTTATTCCCCACGAAGGCCGTCGCCGGTCTTCTGTGCTCACGGCGCGCATCACGCGACCGGCACGGCCGCTGCTCGAGCTCGCCCCCGAGGTTCCACCACACGTGGCCGAGACGGTCGACGCCATGCTCGCCATGAACCCTCACGCTCGACCGCGGTCGGGGGCGGAAGCGGCAGCGCGCATTCGCGGTCGCGGCCTCGAGGCAGAGCACGAGCTCCCCTGGGCGGGCCCCACCACCGCCATCGAGACCGCAGTGGCACGCGTCGAAGCACGACGCCCGGCCGAGATCGTCGGGGCATCGGGCTCGGGCCGCACACGGGTCCAGCGCGAGGCGCTCAAGCGGCTGCGCGCCGACGGATGGAGCGTCGCCCGCCTCGTCGCGAGCTCGACGCCCTTCGGCAGCCTGGCGACGGTGGACGGCGCCGTCCCCGACGATCCCGGGGCGAGTCTCGAAGATGCGAAGCGGCACGCCATCGACCGCCTTTGCGAGCGCCTCGAAGGTCGGGTCGTGCTCGTCGTCGACGAACCCGAACGGCTGGATCCGATCACCCGCACCATCGTGCCCGAGCTCGGGCAAAGGCCCATGCTGCTTGGCGGTCGCGACGGCGGGGGCGACGCCATCCGCCTGTCGAACCTGAGCGAGCACGCCCTTCGCGACCTGTTCGCGGGGCCCGACTTCATCCTCCACCTCCGTGAGGACGCGGCGCGCTTGCTCCACGCTCGGACCGGCGGCCTGCCTCGCCTGGTGGCGGCAGAGCTCGCGGCGTGGGAACGGGCGCGGCTGGTCTCGCGTGACCGAGACGGCTTCCGCGTGACCCGTGCCGTGCTCGATCGCACACGTGCCGTCGACACGCTACGCGCCGCTCCCGCACAGCTGCTCGCCGCGCCCGACGCGCCACCGAGCGCCCTCACCCCGGGGCGAAGCGATCTGGCGCAGTGGATCGCGCTGCTCGGTGACCACGCCAACTTGGCAACCCTCGCCGCCGTTCGCGAGGTGCCCCGCTGGTCGCTCGAGGCCGAGCTCAATCAAATGGAGAAGAGCGGTCTCCTCCACCGCCGCGGCGACACCTACGCGCTCGCCCCCATGCTCCGCCCCCGGGGATGGACACGCATGGAGCGCGCCTCGGCCCATGGCCGCATCGCCACCGTGCTCGGCCCGGGTGCGGCGGGGCGATGGTGGCACCTCCTGATGGCGCTCGACGGCGCCGTTGCGCCCGATCAGGGCCATACCGTGGAGGAGCAGGTGAGCGCGCTCGTCGACGAGGCGCTGGCCCTCACCAACCTGCTCGCCCAGGAAGGCCAGCTCGCCGCGGCGCGTTTCGTGGTGGTCGAGTCACATCAGCTGCTGCTCCGTCGGTTCGAGGGACCCGAGGTCCCGGCCGCGCTTCGGCCTCGCGGACGCGAGCTCTTGGTGCAGTGGCTGCTCACGGTGCTGCCCGATGGGCGCCCAGCGGAGCTCGACGTGGCCGCCTTCGCCTTCGCTCGACATCAAACGCGCTGGGGCGACGCCGAAGACCTGCAAGGCCTGGTCGAGGTCGCGCTCGACGTCGTCAACAAGCCTGGTCCGTTGGCTTCGAGGCGCGTGCGGCAGCTCCCCGTGTCCGGCGATCGGCGCATCGAGGGTTGGCGCCACCAGCTCGCTCACGACGCGGCACGCCGATGCTCGAGAGAGGAGCACGAGCAGACGCTCGCCGCCTCCGAGGTCTGGCTCGCCGTTGCCGACGACAGCCCGCACATCCAAGCCTACCGCCATCGATGGACGGCCCACCTCGCCTACCGGGACGCGCGCTACGCCGAAGCAGCCGAGGGGTTCGAGAAGGCATCCGCCATCGAGCCGTGGCGCGGTCGGGCCATCGACGACCTCTTGCGAAGCGCTGCCGCAGCGATGGAGACCTTCGAGTTCGAGGTCGCAGCCGCGCGCGCGAAGCAGGCCCACGACCTCGCCGACGAGGCTCGCCTTCCCATGCAAACCACCATGGCCACCTGGGCCTGGCGTACGGCACGCTACCGGGCCGAGCATGACCTGACCCCCATTCCGGAGCTCATCGAGGCCGCTCAACGGCTGGCCTCGCCCGAGTCCATCGCCCTCATGTGCCTCATCGAAGCGACCATCGCCTACCGGCGCAACGAAGCGGTGTGGGCGCAGCAGTGGGCGGAACGAGCGGCAGAGACCTGGGCGTCGCTCGGCAAAGATTGGCCCTCACAGCTCGCGCGCAGTCTCGCCATCGCCGCGGGTGCCATCCCCGAGCCAGGGGAGGTCGATTCTCTGCGCGAGCAAGCCGCGGACTGCCCGGTCTCAGGCCTCGGGATCCAGATCGCGGCCCTGTGCGGTCGCGGGCACCCGCCCCCGAGCACGCGGCTCGCGCCCGAGGTGGTGCAAGCGCTCGCAGGAACGGTACCGCGGGAGCACTGGGCCTTGCGCCTCGACATCATCAGCGTCGACGAGGCGCAGGCCTTCCTCACGAGCTAACGCGCGTCAACTGCTCACCGGCTCCAGGGTCTCGGTGATGCAGGTACACGGGATGTACTCGACGTCCTTCCCTGTGCTGTTCGCCAGCTCCTGCATCGTTTCGACGAAAGCGGCGACGCTGTTCCACGATCCCGTAGGCACGAACTTCATCTCGACCGGGTCCGAGCTGGATCCCGGCTTGACGAAGTCCTCGGTCAGCCCCCAGTGCTCGCGTGAGCCCAGGTGGTAGACACTGCCGTCGGGGCGAACCGCCTCCATCTCCTCGACGTAGAGGAAGCCGACGGGGTCGGCGCCCTCTTGATAGACGTCGTAGCTTCCCTTGAGCACCTGCTCGGGCTGGCCCTTTCGCTTGCGCGGGCGCTTGGGCCGAGGTGCCTTGCGAAGCCCGGCCATGCGGAGTGCAGCGCTCTTGGGAAGTCGGACGGTCTGCTTCTTCGAAGTCTTCTTCTTCGCCATGGGGCGAGAGGCTAGGTCGCTCCGCGGCGCGGCGTCACGAAACCACCAAATGTGAAGACGCGGCGAACCTCGGAAGAGGTCGCCGCGTCGTTCACGGTCGGGTGAGCGTCAGAGGCTCAGGGGCAGGTGCCCGCGCCACACTCGGCGTTGACCTTGCCGACGCAGATGCTGTCCCACTGGTTGTTGCAGCAGTAGGGGTCAGCCTGGCAGACGGCCGCTGCGCAGGTGGAGCAGCTGGGGGTGAGCGCCGGGCCGGCGTTGCACTCGCTGTGCGCGCAGTTCGAGTTGTTGTTGCCGCCACCGCCGCCGCCGCAGACGTTGGGACCGCACTGGGTGGAGACGTGACCGACGCAGAGGGCGTCCCACTGGTTGTTGCAGCAATAGGGGTCGTGGGCGCAGACGTTGGCCTCGCAGGAGCCGCAGTTGGCGCCGAGGGCGTCACCCTGGGTGCAGACGTCGTGGTTGCAGGTGCCCTGGGTGGTGGTGCCACCCTGGTTGCCGCCGCAGGCCTGCAGCGGGTTCGAGCAAGGGGCGCACACGCCGTAGCCCGCGGCCACCGGCTGACACTGGAAGTGCAGGCTGTGGTCGGTGTTCTGACCCCAGAGGAGGTCGACGAGGAGGGCCGAGGCAATCTGCGCGAGGGGCTCGCCAGCGAAGAGCTGGGACATGAGCGGGTCGACCTGAATCGGGTTGCAGTCGCTGTCCTGCTCGCAGGGGACACAGACACCGCAGGAGATGTTCTCCGTGATGTCGATGTCGGCGCACTTCGGCATGTTGTAGTTGACGTTGGCGTCCTGGATGGCGATCTCGGTGAAGCCGAGGTTGATCTTGGGGCCGCCGACGAGGTCGCGGATGGCCTTGCCAACGTTGAACTGGATGCCCACGCCGTTGCAGTCCATGTCGTTGGAGCAGAGGTTGGTCACCTGGCTCCAGGGCTGCGGGAGCACGGCCACGTTCTGACCCAGGTCGGAGCAGCCATTGGCCACCGGACCGCAGGTGCCGTGGTCGTTGGGGCCGTTGGCGTTGATGGGCTTCTTGCACTCCCAGCTGTCGTTGGTGTCGTTCGGGTCGCCGCAGTAGTCGCAGTCCTCATTGGAGAGGCAGTCGCCGTGCACGGGCCCGGGGATGCCGCAGACCGGGACGCAGCTGCCGCCGACGCACTCGAGGCCGGCCGCACAGGGCCAGGTGTCGCTGCACTCGGCACACTGGTGGTTGTTGCAGGCGTGGGCTTCGTTGCCGACGCCACCGCAGGAGCCGCAGTCGCTGTCCATGTCGCAGGACGAGGGGCACTTCGGCGAGCACTCGCCGTCGAGACACATGTCGCTGGAGAGGCAGTGCTGGGTGTTGGTGTCGGTGCAGGCCTGGCACTGCCCAGTCGTGGTGTCGCAAACCTGGTGCATCGGGCTGCACGCGGCGCAGTCGCTGTTCTTGGTACAGGTGACGGTAGGCTCACCCTCGCTGTCGGTGGGGCAGGTCTGACCCGCGGGCACGCAGAGGCCGAAGCTCGAGCACTCCTGGCCGTCCGCGCAGCCGGCGCCGGTGTTCGGGTCACAAGCCACGCAGCGGTTCTCTTCGACGAGGCAGGTGTTGCGGCCGTCCGAGCAACCGAGGCACTCGTTGTCGCTGGAGCAGTTGTTGAGGAGGCAGATGCCTTCGCCGGGGCCGTCGCCGCCGGTCCCGGTGCCGGTCACGGTGCCGGCGCCACTGCCGCCCTCACCGTTCACGTCCGGGGCAGCGTCTCCACCACCACAAGCCTGGATGGTCAACGAGCCAGCGAGACAGATGGCGGCCCCAGCCACCAGGTTCTTGATTTTGAAGTTCCTCAACACGGGTCGCACTCCTCTTCAGTCTGGGTCGCCGCGAAGCGACGCCTCCCGTCCCAGACCTAAGCAAAGCGCGGACCACCCCTGCCTACATGTCCCGACAACCTGCAACCCCGCAGAATCTCGACGCGTGGGTCGATGAAGGCCGGTGTAGGTGAGCCGAATACACTGGTCACCCAATGTCCCACTGCGGATCGTTGATCCACCACTCAGGGCGGAATTGTGCGGTGAGGGTGGTTGGGCTGCGTGGTGCTCACGATCATGTACGGTCAACCCGCACCATTCCTCACCTGAAACTTCCTCAAGGTGTGCATCTGAGCGAGGGCTTGCCGCGGCTGCTGCGCCCGTCGAACAATCGAGGCCGCATGTCCGACCGCACCCTCTACGAAGCCATTCGCGACAGCGCCCGCGCGGACGCCGCGGCCCGCGCTGCACTCCGCTATCACTCCGACCCCAAGCCGGGGAAGCTGGAGATCCGCGCCACCAAGCCGTTGGCCAACGCCCGCGACCTCTCCCGCGCCTACAGCCCCGGCGTCGCGGAGGCGTGCAAGGAGATCCAGAAGTCGCCCCTCGCCGCGGCGGCCTACACCGCACGGTCCAACCTCGTCGCCGTCGTCTCCAACGGCACCGCCGTGCTCGGCCTCGGCAACATCGGTCCTCTCGCGGCCAAGCCGGTGATGGAGGGCAAGGCGGTCCTGTTCAAGAAGTTTGCGAACATCGACTGCTTCGACCTCGAGGTCGACGAGCCCGACCCCCACAAACTGGTCGAGATCGTCTGTGCCCTCGAGCCGTCCTTCGGGGCCATCAACCTCGAGGACATCAAGGCGCCGGACTGCTTCATCGTCGAACAAGCGTGCCAGGAGCGCATGGGGATCCCCGTCTTCCACGACGACCAACACGGCACCGCGATCGTCGTCGGCGCCGCGGCGACCAACGCACTCCACGTGGTCGGCAAGACCTTCGACTCCATCAAGGTGGTGTCGACCGGAGGCGGCGCGGCGGGGGTCGCATGCCTTCAGATGCTCGTCGAGCTCGGGGTTCCACGGGCCAACATCTTCCTCTGCGACCATCTCGGTCTCGTCTACGAGGGTCGCACCGAGGACATGACCCCGCAGAAGGCGAACTTCGCGCAGCCCGGAGGACCACGCAGCCTCGGCGACGTCATCGAGGGCGCCGACCTGTTCCTCGGGCTCTCCGTGCGAGGGGTGCTGAAGCCCGAGATGGTGAAGCGCATGACGGCGCAGCCGATCGTTTTTGCCCTCGCCAACCCGGTACCCGAGATCATGCCGGAGGAGGTGCAGGAGGTGGCGCCCGACGCGGTGATCGCGACCGGTCGCTCCGACTACCCGAACCAGGTCAACAACGTCCTCTGCTACCCCTTCATCTTCCGTGGAGCCCTCGACGTCGGCGCGACGCGGGTGAACCTCGAGATGAAGCTCGCATGTGTCGAGGCCATTGCTGCCCTCGCCCGTGCCAGCTCGTCGGCCGAGGCCGCCGCCGCCTACAAGGGTGAAACGCTTCGCTTCGGTCCGAACTACCTCATCCCGAGGCCCTTCGATCCCCGTCTGCTGTCCATCGTGGCCGGCGCGGTGGCCGAGGCTGCGATGAAGAGTGGTGTCGCCACCCGTCCCCTCGAGAGCCTCGAGCGGTACCGGGCCGACCTCGATCACTCGAACACCCGCTCGGGCTTCATCATGCGCCCGGTGTTCGAAGCGGCGCGCTCCGCCTTTCGGCGCATCGTCTTCGCCGAGGGTGAAGATGAACGTGTCCTCCGCGCGTCCCACGCCATGCTCGAAGAGACCCGCGACCGCCCCATCCTCATCGGTCGCCCCGAGGTCATCGAGAGTCGACTCGAGCGGTATGCCATCCCGCTGAAGATCGGGAAGCACGTCGAGGTCATCAACCCGCAGAACGACCCGAGGTACAAAGAGTACTGGATGGCCTACCACCGGCTCATGTGTCGGCGTGGGGTCACCCCCGATCTCGCGAAGGCGATCCTTCGCACCAACAGCACCGTGATCGCGGCGCTCATGGTCCACCAGAACGAAGCCGACAGCATGGTCTGCGGCACCTTCGGTCAATACCTCTGGCACCTACGCTACATCAGCGAGGTGTTGTGCACGCCAGAGCGACAGCCGGCGGCCGCGCTGTCGATGATCATCGTCGAGTCAGGCCCCATCTTCGTCGCCGACGGCCACGTGCACCCGGATCCGACCCCGGAACAGATCGCCACCACGGTGCTCGAGGCGGCGCGACAGGTGCGCCACTTCGGCCTCACCCCCAAGGTCGCCCTGTGCAGCCAGTCGACCTTCGGCAACCTCCCCACCGATCCGGCGTGTCGGCTCCGTGAAGCCCTCGCCATCCTCGACCGAGCGCCACGAGACTTCGAATACGAGGGCGAGATGCCGGTGAACCTCGCGCTCGATCCCAACCTGCGGAACCGCACCTTCCCCGACAGCCGCCTCACCGGAGCCGCCAACGTTCTCATCTTTGCGAGCAGCGACACCGCGTCTGCGGTGCGCAATACGCTGCGCTCGGCGGCGCGAGGTCTAGAAGTCGGCCCTATCCTGATGGGCATGAACAACAAGGCCCACATCGTGACCCCGTCCGTCACCGCGCGCGGCCTCCTCAACATCGCCGCCATCGCTGGCACCCCAGTCAGAGACTGAGTCGACTAAGTCAGAAACACTGACCCGGACACTATGCCCCCCCGCGCGTAGCTCGGGGGCGCTTTCGTCAGGCGATGTCGCTGGGGTCGATGCGCTCTCGGAGCCGCTGGGCCCACTTGCGCACCGCGGCGTGCGACGCCCCCATC
This sequence comes from Polyangia bacterium, assembly GCA_030426145.1. Taxonomy (GTDB): domain Bacteria; phylum Myxococcota_A; class Polyangia; order Polyangiales; family Polyangiaceae; genus JAPYTK01. Next base: position 561 of record JAUHZF010000082.1, on the reverse strand, counting down.
TTCTCGGCCACCTCGCGGTGGTTCAGACCGATGAGCGACCACTGCACGGCGGTGCGGTAAGGCTCTTCGAGGCTCTGTACGAAGCGCTCTGCGTCGATGCCCTGGGCGACAGGCGTGGGATCGACGGGAAGCTCAGCCAGCGCGGCGTCGTCGCCGCCGAGCCGCTTGAGGGCGCGGTTGACCCGACGCAGCTCGGAGATCCTCTGATTTCGAAGCGATACGTTGAGGAACTGCTCACCTCGCTCGACGACTCGACCGAGCTGCCCGCGCTTGGACAGGCTCAGCCAGAGGGTGGTCAGCTCGTCGATCGCTTCGTAGCGATGGGCGGCCTGAGCGGCCTCGATACGGGCCTCGATGATGTCACCGAGGGTGGTCCGCGAGGCACAGGACTCGGCCGCGATGCTCTGATGCAGCGGCTCGTACCGGGTGGCCTGCCGCCGATCATCGGCGCTGGCGCAGGGTACGGCCGACAGCGTGGCGGCGCCGAGTAGGGCCGCAGCGAGCTTCGGACGGACGGAATGACTCATGACGGGACTTGAACGTTGCGTGGGCCTAGCCCTG
>JAUHZF010000081.1 GCA_030426145.1 Polyangia bacterium | reverse complement strand
GTGGTGATCGCTCCGTAGCCGTTCTCTTGCAGCTTGGCTCCATAGGCGCTGCGGCACGACTCGGCAGATGCCAGCTGGGCGTCGCCGTAGATGTAGATCCCGGAGCGGTACTGGGTGCCGAGGTCGTTGCCCTGCCGCATCCCTTGGGTGGGATCGTGGTTCTCCCAGAACACGGCGAGTAGGTCCTCGTAGCTGATCCGGTTGGGGTCGAAGGCGACCCGGACCACTTCGTTGTGCCCCGTGCGCCCGCTGCACACCTCTTCGTAGGTCGGGTTGGGGGTATAGCCCCCGGCGTAGCCGACCTGCGTGGAGTGCACGCCCTCGGTCTGCCAGAACTTTCGTTCCGCGCCCCAGAAGCATCCCATGCCGAACATGGCGAGCTCCATGCCTTGGAAGGGCTCGACCATCGGGGTGCCGAGAACGAAGTGCCGGTCGGGCGGTTGGATGAGCGCCTCCCGCCGCCCGGGCAGGGCATCTTCGGGCGAGGGCATCTTCAGCTTGGCGGACGAGAAGAGCATCGAGCAGGGATCTTACGAGCTGACCGCGCGATGGCCACGAGAACGTTAACAATCGCTAACGTTCACCTCACGGCGAGCTCACGTCCTCGACGCAAGTTGGCGGTGATGAACAAGACGAGTCGTATCTTCGGCGCCATCGCCGCAGCCGGTTGGCTGCTGGCTTGTCAGCCACCCTGTCCTCCCCCCCACTACGCCGGCGGTCCGGGTGGTCCCGGTGGCCCGCCGGGCGACCACCACGCCCGCCGTGGGCATGGGCCCGAGGCGGGTCACAGGGGTAAGGAAGGCGGTCGTCACCGCGGCGGCATGGACCGCCGCGGTCCGGGAGACCACGGCCGCCACAACGGCGGTCGTGGTCGCATGCGAGGAGGTCCGGGCATCGGCCCCGAAGCGGTCTCCGCCTGCGAGGGCAAGGCCGATGGCGATGCCTGCACCTTCGACGCGAAGGGTTGGACCATGCAGGGCGTCTGCAGCCCACGACGTGCAGGCAAGGGTGGCCCCGGCAAGGGTGGCCCCGGCAAGGGTGGCCCCGGCAAGGGTGGCCCCGGCGCGGCTGGACCCCCGAACGGTGGCCCCGGCAAAGCTGGCCCGGGCGGTCCTGCTGACGGGGATGGTCCCGAGGCCAAGGGTGGCCCTGAGGACGCGCCGCTCGCATGTGGCCCGAAGCGACCCGAACCGCCCACCCCCGAATGAGTCCGGACCGCCCCTAGGCCGCTACTTGCGGTGGCCCTTTTCGTGGATGCGCTTCACGGTGGCGAGGGTGTCGGCTTGCGCGGCCGTCTTGTCGGGGCGGTAGCGCTTGACCCTGGCGAAGCGGAGCGCGAGCCCGCCTGGGTAGTGGGGGCTCGTCTGCACGTCGCTGAAGGCGATCTCGACCACGAGCTCGGGTTTGACGTGCACGACGTGCCCCTCGCGACCGAGCTCACGTGTGAGAAGCGCCTCGGTCTGCCAGGTGAGCAACTGGTCGGTGAGCCCCTTGAAGGTCTTGCCCAGCATGGTGAAGCCGCCGTCGGACGCGTTGCGCGCTCCGAGGTGCAGGTTGCTGAGCCAACCTTGGCGCCGACCACTTCCCCACTCCGCGGCGAGCACGACGAGATCGAGGGTGTGGGCCGGCTTGATCTTGAGCCACTCGGCGCCGCGACTGCCGGCGGCGTAGGCCGCGTCGAGGCTCTTGGCCATGAGGCCTTCGTGACCCGACGCGAGGGCTTCGTCGTAGAAAGCCTCGGCCGCCTCGGGGTCGTCGGTGATGCAGCGACGAATCACCTGCTCGGCCGGCAAGATGTTTCCCATGCGCGCAAAGCGGTCGCGCGCGGGCTGGTCGATCATCAGCTCGCCCTCCGCGTAGATGCAGTCGAAGAAGTACGACGTGAGCGGCAGCTCGGCCTGGAGCTTGGCCACGTCGAGCTTGCGACCGAAGCGGCGCATCGTGGTCTGAAAGGGATGAGGCAAACCGTCGGGCTTGAGCGCGATGACCTCGCCGTCGAGCACGACCGTGGCCACGGGCAGCGCGCGCACCATCGACACCAGCTCGGGTACCGCCGGCGTGACCGGTCTGAGGTTTCGGCTGTAGACCGCCACCTCATCACCGTCCTTGTGCACCTGAACCCGAGCCCCGTCGATCTTGAAGTCGAGCACCGCCTCCCCGAGCTGAGCCACGGCCTCTTCGGCCGCGTCGCAGGTCTGGGCCAGCATGGGCTGGATGGGCCGCCCGACCTCGAGCGTGAAGCGCGACAAGGCCGCCGCCCCCTCCTCGAGCACGGCGCGCGCCACACCATCGAGCGCGCCGTGCAACATCACCGCGCGGCGCACGCCGGCGCTCTCGACGTCGGCTGCCGCCGCCACCGCCTCGATGAGGATCCCCTCGAGCGCGCCCTGCCGCAGCTCGCCGACCACCAGCCCACGAATCAGCTTCTGCTCGTCATCCGTGGCACGGCCGAGCAGCCCGCCGAGCAGCTCCGCCCTTCGCTTTCCCGAGCCACTGCCCGCACAGGCCTTGATGTCGGCGAAGGTGCCATCCACCTCACGGAGCGTGAGGGTGGAAATGCTCGCCGGCTCGACCCGCACCTTCATCACTGCCGCGTAGCCGAGGCCGATCCGCCCCTGGCGCATGGTGCCCGACAGAAAGGTGACCGCGATGTCGATCTCCTCCCCTCGCGCCGCGCGCAGGAGCTCGGCGAGGGAAGCGATCTTCTTCTTGCGCGACCGCGTCGCCTTCACCGCCTGCGAGCAGGCCACCAACCTCGACAGCTCCATGGTGCAACGTCGGTGGTAGCACCGAGGCCCGTTTCGTGGGGGCCCTTGTTTCGATGGGGTTCCGCATCTAGGGAAGAGACACCATGCGGTGGGTGTCCCTCGTGCTCGCGCTTCTCGCGACGAGCTGTGGCTCCGATGAGCGCCCCTCGGGCGGCTCGGCGCCGTCGAGCACCACCGTGGTGGACCCCACACCCACCACCTCCGCCACGACCTCGGCCACCGCCGTAACCTCGGCCACCGCCCCCGTCGCGCCGCCGGCGTCGCTTCCGTTCGTGAAGTGGGTGGCCAAGCATTGTTACGTCGATGCGCTCGGGCCCAGCCAATACACCGAGACGTGGCGTCGCTACGCCACCGAGCCCGACGACGAGGACGCCCTCCCTGTCATCGAGAGCGGGGTCGCGCCAGGTGGCCACGACCCTGAAGCGCTCGAGCGCGACTGGCTCGCCAAACCCCGGAGCCACGTCGTCGACTGTCGCTTTCAGGTGAAGTGGCGTCAGTGTGACGGCTGCACGGGCCAGAAGTCGTGGGAGGCCATGTACGTCGCCTACCTCCCGCGCGACCTCTTCGTGGCGCCGAATCGGGTGCGCACCCTCCTGATGCTGGTCCCCGGTGGCAACGGCGGCCGCAGTCGCCCTTTCCTTTCGCCGCTCCCGGGCAAGACCGTCTTCCAGCGCGGCTCGGGTGGGCTGCGCACCAAGCAGCTCGTCGACGCGTGGCAGAAGGCGCACCCGGATCGGCCAGCCCCGGTGGTGATGTCGCTCGACAGCTGGGGCCACGAGTACAACAACGGGCCCATCGAATACCTCTCGTACGAGATCCCCCATCACGTGGCCCAGCGCTACCTCGACGGGGTCGATCCCGCTGTGCTGACCATCGGCACCGAGGGGATCAGCTCGGGCTCAAGGATGATCCTCGAAACCCTCCGCAAGAAGCCCGATGCCTTCCACACCGCCGGACTCACCTGTCTGTCCTGCGGTCGCCTCAACCCCGACAAGGAGGCGGGCATCGGCGAAGACGGGGTCATGGAGCTCGCGAAGGCGCTCGCTCCGCGCCATCGCGAGGGCGAGTTCGACCTCCGCTTCGCGATTGGAACCCGAGACGGTCAGCTCCCCTGCAACGAGCGCCTCTACGAGCTTTTCGGTCGGGCCGGGGTCGTCGATCCGTCGGCGCCGCTTCGCTACGTCGATTGCCCCGCCGGCGTCACCGAAGACCGCGACCGTTGCCACACCGTGCGCGATGGCTTCGCCACCTATGCCGGCGAGATGCATCACTACGGCCTCCTCATTCACAGCCACGCGCCGCAGATCGAATGGCAGCTCGACACCCTCGACCGCATTTCACGCCATCGGAGCAACCATTGAGAGCGACTGTTGCGCTGCTCCTCGCGGGCATGCTCGCGTGCGGTGAGCGGGACGCCCCTCCAGCCCCGGCACCTTCGGCCGAGCCGGTCGACGTCCCGCCCACGACGACGGCGCCACCTACGCCGCCGCCCACCGCGTCGACATCGGCGCCCCCAGTGCCCAGCGCGGCGACGCCCCCCCCGGGCCCACGCCGCATCGTAGCCATCGGCGACCTGCACGGAGACCTGAAGGCGACCCGGGAGGTGTTGCGGATGGCGAAGCTCATCGACGCCGACGACCATTGGGCAGCGGGCCCCACCGTGATGGTGCAGACCGGTGACATCCTCGACCGCGGAGACGAAGAGATCGAGATCTACGACCTTCTCGAGCGATTGACCCAAGAGGCCGAAAAGGCCGGTGGGGCCGTGCACGTACTCAATGGCAATCACGAGCTGATGAACGTGGCCGGTCGTTTTCTCTACGTGACCCCAGACGGCTTCCGCGACTTCGAGAAGTACGACGACGGAGCCACCGCGCTCACGGCCTACCCCAAGCCGCGCCGAGGACGCCGAGCCGCCTTCGTGCCGGGTGGGCCGTTCGCCAAGCGTATCGCCGACTACCCCGTCGTGCTGCGCCTCGACGACACCCTCTTCGTGCACGGAGGGCTTCTTCCGAAACACGTGAAGATGGGCATCGAGACCATCAACGCCCGCACGAGGGCCTTTGCCCTCGGCGAAGACGACGCGTTCTGGGCCTTCCTCACCGACTGGGACAGCCCGGTGAACATGCGCCATTACACCAAGAACCCCAATGCCGCGGACTGCTACCTCTTGGGCAAGGTGCTCGAAGCCACCGGCGCCAAGCGCATGGTCATGGGTCACACGCCACAGCTCGGTGGGATCAAGAGCTACTGCGACGGCAAGGCCTGGGGCATCGATGCGTGCATGTCACGCCACTGCGGCGACGCCCGCCAGGCCCTCGAGCTCGTCGGCGACGAGGCTCGCGTACTGGAGTGAGCACCAGCTGGCGTGTCCGCGGTCATCCGGGCCAGGCGCCTTTGCGGGGGGCAAAGGGCACGATGCGTTCGACCAGTGCGGCCGGTAGGCGCTCGGCGAGGAGAACCGGGACTTCGCTTGGTTTGTAGAGCTGAGAAAAGTGCATGAAGACCAAGGTGGCTCGGCTCTTCTCCAAGAGCTCGATGCGCTCGACGAGGTCGTCGAGGTGGATGTGACATCCAGCGCGGGCGTCGGCGCGGCTCTTACGATCGTCGAGGAAGCTGCATTCGATGATGCAGACCTGGGCGTCGAGGATCTCGGGGCTCTGATCGAGGACCTGGACCAGGGTGTCGGTCGCGTAGGCCAGCTCGCGGCGCTCCTCTTCGAAGAAGATATCTTCGCCCGCCTTTCGTCGCGCACCGATCTCGGCCCCGGGCAGGTTCTTGAACTCGGGCTTGAGCTTGTTCACACGGCGGAAGAACAGGTAGCCGAGCGAAGGGACCGGATGGAAGGTCTTGAAGGCGCGCACCCAGAGGTCGCCCTTCACCACCCGCTCGTCGCCCGGCTCCATCCCGATGGGCTCGATGGCCAAGTCGTAGCGCTGCATCCGGCTCATCGCGGCGAGCGCCGCCTCGGTGTCTTTCACGATGGGTGCGGGCATGAAGATGCGCAGCGGCGGCCGCTGCATCATGCCGCGGATCCCCAGGAGCGAGGGGAGGGCGCCAATGTGATCCGCGTGCCCGTGGCTCAAGAACAAGTGTTCGGTAGCCGCGAAGCCACGAAGCGCCTGCCCACAGTCGAGCACGATCCCCAGCTCGGGGATTTGGAGCGAGGTGTAAACCCCACCTACGGACACGCCGCGCACGGTAAAGGGACCGGCTTGGACCTTGGTCAACACGAGGCGGTCACGGTAGCTCAGGGCATGAACCGTGGCCATGCGGCCGCGCGCCGACGAAGATGAGCAGGACGATGAACGAGATCACCACCATGACGAAGGCCCTGCTGGAGCAGCTGGACGTGGAGCTGTTCAAGCTCGGTGAGACCCCGGTGACCCCCATGTCACTGCTGATCTTCATCGGAACCTGTGTGCTGTCCGTGGCCCTCGCGGGAGCCCTGCGCCGCGGGCTGCAACGCCTCATCGACAGCCGCCGTCCAGACGCCGAAGGGCTCAGCTACGCGCTCGGCCGCATGGTGCAGATCGTGGTGGTCATTCTCGGGGTGCTCATCAGCCTGGAGACACTCGGGCTGAGTCTCACCACCCTCACCGCCGTCGGCGCCACGCTCAGCGTCGGCATCGGCCTCGGACTTCAGAGTCTCGCCCAGAACTACGTCGCCGGGATCACGCTGTTGGTGCAGCGCCCGGTCCAGAAGGGGGACTTCATCATCGTGGGGGAGACGGTGGGTCAGGTGGACGACATCTCGCTTCGGCTCACCCGGGTCATCACGCGCGACGGGATCGCCATCCTCGTCCCCAACAGTGAGTTGGTGAGCACCAAGGTCACCAACATCACGCGACCGACCGACGTCTACCGCACCCGCATCGACATCGGGGTGGCCTATGGGAGCGATCTCGACGCGGTGAAGGCGTGTCTCCTCGGGGTCGCGAAGGCGCACGAGCGGGTGCTCGACGAGCCTCAGCCCGAGGTGTTCTTCGTCGGCTTCGGGGACAGCTCCCTCGACTTCCAGCTCTGCGTCTGGATCGACGACCCCTTGCGCGAGCCGCGCATCGCGAGCGACCTTCGATTCGCCATCGACGCCGGCTTCCGACGCGACGGCATCACGATTCCGTTCCCGCAGCGAGATCTGCACCTCGTCGCGTGAACCGCCGCATGATTTGCACTACCGTACGGTAAACTTGTAACGTTCCGTTACCAAAGGCCAATCGTCCCGCGCAAGTCTTGTTCGGACGCGCAATCATCCCCACTTTCGAAGGGAGATGACACGCGCGAGAGACAACCCAAGTCCCGAGTTCGTGCAGGAAGTGCAGGAGCTGCTCTCCATTCACGAGGACGACGCGCCGGTGGCCTGTGCGACCGACGACCGCCTCGTCATGCAATGGACCAGCCCCGCCTGGGATCGGCGCGCGAGGCTGGTGCCGGCGCTCACCCATCCGCAGGTGGTGGGCCGCCCCTTCGTGGAAGGGATCATGCCGCCTCTCCACGCATTCTATCGAGCCGAGCTGCTTCGCACACTGGCCGACGGAGAGGTCTGGCGCCACGAGTACCTCGGCCCCACCCGAGACAAGCTGATGGTGTGCTTGCTCACGGTGCACCCGATGAAGCGCCACGGTGGGCTGCTGCTCGTGCACACACAGATCTTTGCGCGCGAGCACGAGAACCTCGTCGTCGAACCCGACCTCGGGCGTTACGTCGACGCCCGCGGCACCATGCAGGTGTGCGGGAGCTGCCGCGTCGCACAACGGCAAGACGGAGCGGGCAGTTGGGACTTCTTGCCGGTGCTCCTCGGGCCTCACGAGCCCATTCCCACCGTCTGGACGCTCTGCCCGAGCTGCGCCGTTCACTACGAACGACTCGGCGACGCCGCAGAGAGCCCGCGAAGCCAGCGGCCCCGGGCCGCAGCTGCACCAGTGGATCAGAGCTCACCCACCGATCCCAACGGCAAGTAGCTGAAACCAAAGGCCAGGACCTGTCGCCAACTAACCTACACTGTGCGGCACAGTAGGTGCACCACGGTGGACCATGCGGAGAGCAGGATGGATGGCCGCCCTCGGATTGGCCCTGGCGAACGTGGGTTGCGCCCCCGCCGACGACGTGTCGGCTCAGTCGGCCGACCAGATCGAATGTGTTGCCCTCCCGGCCACGCTCGAGCGCGTGGAAGACGAAGGGCAGGCCGACCTCACCGCGCAGCGTGTCGCCTCCCTCAACGACTACGCCGACGCTGCCCTCGCCTCGCGGCAGTGCGAGCTGGAGACGACGCTCGAGCACCGTGACGTCGACGTGCGCCAGGCGGTTCCGCTCGCCGACGCCTACCGGGTCGTCGTCGGCAACGAGGCCACCTGCCTCAATGGGGGCTGGCTCTTCGCCCGTCGAAACCTGAACACCGAGGGTCGCTACGCCGACATGAAGACCCAGGTGGACAACGTGGTCGAGTTCCTCAAGCAGCTCCACGAGGACACCCACGGCATCCCGAGCGCCATCTTCGACACCGTCACCATCTGCCCGAGCGAGGTCTTCGGGAACAAGATGGAGCTCGTGGGTCCCACCCTCTACGTCAACGTGCCCTTTGCGCAGCTCGGCGGGATTAGCACCTTCGATGCGCAGGACCTCCGCGCCGACATGTGGACGCCGGGCAAGCACCTCGAGGTGTTCGAGAACGGCGACAAGCTCAAAGCCCTGTGGCCCCTCTTCGACCCGGGCGGCACCGCCCGCTACGCGCTCCGCAACGGCATCGCCCAGCGCGCCCTCGGCCTGCTCGCGCGCCTCATCGGACTCGATGGTCTCGACGTCGGCGCCATGCGCGCAGAGCTGCAGCAGCTCGCCAAGGAGAACGCGACCGACATCAGCCCCGACGAGAACGCGCCGAGCCTGCGAGCCCGCGCGCAGGCCTTCTTCGCCGACGCGACCCCCGAGCAGCTGACCTGCGTCGCGAGCCACTGGCAGAAGGATCTCGACGACCCCGAAGCCTGGTCCCAGACCAGCGAGGCGGCCGTGGCCACCGTCTACAAAGAGACGGCCCGCAACGCGCTCAACGTGAACGTCAAGCAGGACGGCTGGGTCGTGGTGGGCAACACCCACTTCATCCACGTCAACCTCGACATCTTCCTCAGCGGTGGCTACGAGCGGCTCGAGCGCTACGTCGAGATCGAGCAGGTGGAGCAGAACATCACCTGGGAGCAGTCCGGCTTCGTGGTCGTCTACACCATCGACGACATCGACGTGAACGTGTCCGTCAGCGCGGTGCGCAGCCTGCAGTCGGCTTCACTCGACCAAGCGCTGAACCGCTGCGGCGGCTGAAACGCGTCAGCCCTCGGCCGCTTCGTCTTCTTCTCGGGGCGTCTCGAAGGGCTTGGCCTGCATCCCGCTGTGCACGACCGAGCGCGGATGGGCCCCGGCGAGGGCCTCGGCGAGCTGGGCGTCCTCGGCCATGACCTCGGCCAGTTGCTCACGAAGCCAAGTGCGCTGCTCCTCCGACAAGGCGGGCGCGACGAGCGCCATGGCGTCGTCGATCTGCGCGGCCACGAAGGGGTCGGCGAGGAGCTGCTCTGGCTCGGCCATGGGGTTCAGTCTACCCCATCTCCGGTGGGTGCGCCGTCGTCGGTACCGGGGGGTACCATTCGGACTCCGTCGGGGCCGAGGTCGACCGGCGGGCCATAGCTCTTCAACGACAGGCGCTCGAAGGCTTCGCCGCTGGCCGCCTGAAGCTCGACGATGCCCACGTCGGGGCAGACCGTGGTGTCGATCTGCATGGGACGGTCGCCCCCACGGCGCTCGCTCGTCTTGACGCAACCCTGGTAGGTCCCGGCGGGCACGGTGACCGTCTTCGCCACTTCGACGATGGAGACGACGCCGCCGCGCTCGCCGCGCCACTGGGTGCCGACCTCGAGCGGCCACTTGAGAAAGTAGATCCCGTCGGTCCCGCCGAGCACCACCCCATCGGGCGCGTAGACGAACTCGCGCGGCCCGGTGGGCATCTGCAACACACCCGTCTTCTCGTCGCGGCGAGAGGCCCGGATGTTGAGCATGCCCCCGCTCCCCTCTGCCGTCTCGACCACGTAGCTGTACACGTAGCGGTCGCGGAGCGGGAAGAACCGCTCGGCGTCGAGACCGGAGGAGACGTCGACGGTGGCGGGAGGCGGGTTTCCCCCCGACGCGGGCGGCGGGGTACCACCGCCGCAACCTCCCGCCGCGAGGGCGAGGGCGAAGCCAATGAGATGGCGCGGGCTCATGCCCTTCACGCTACACCTCCGAGAAGCCCCAGGCACGGTTGTTCCGCTCGACGTAGTCGGCCAAGGCCCGACGCCGCGCCACGGCCCGCTTGAGCGGGTTGTCACCCGGGCTCTCCATCACGTGCCACACGAAGGCGTGCACCGTCGCGTCGTAGGAGCTGGCTTTCTCACCGAAGAGGAAGGCCTGGTCGCCGATGAGGTCGGCCAGCGCATCGAGGTCCGACACGCCGAGCGCGTAGATCTCCGCGCGGCTGTGGAGCCCGAGTCCTTGTCGATTGAGCGCAGTGCGGAGCCGCCGCCGGAGGATGCCGGGTCCGACCTGGCGGAGACCGGCCGGCATCATGGATCCGATGGCGTCGCGATAGCCGCCCTCCCATCCCTCCTCATCCATCCAGCGCGCGTAGATGAGGACCCAATAGAAGTGCTCTTCGAGCATGCGGCGAACTGCGAGCCCGGTGGCCCGCTGGGCCGGCGATAGAGGCTCGTCGGGGTCGCGGTTGTAGGCGAGCTTACAGTGCTCGACGATGAAGCCGCTGTCGGCGATCACCGTGCCGCGGTCTTCGATGTAGGGCAGCTTGCCCTTGGGTGCCTGTCGCGCGTCGCCCTCCACGACCCGGTGGTCGAGCCCCACCATGCGGAGATACGACTCCACCTTCGTGCAGAAGGGGCTCAGGCTCGGAAGCCCGAAGGCGGGGCCGAACTGGTAGAGGACGATCACGGCTCGGTCAGCTGACGCGCGCCGAGAAGGGCGAGCCGAACGAGGCCCGCGGCATGTGCGTAGGCCGCTTGGGCGCCACGGGGAAGCGCCGCATCGCGGCGATGAGCGGTCGCGGATGGAGCCATCGCCGGAGCGCCCAGCGCTCGCTCGGGGTGAGGTCGATGAACCGCAGGCCCGCCCCCGGTCCGCTGTCGCCCTGGCGCAAGCCGTAGCTCACCCGCACCACCTCGGCGAAGACCTGGATCTCGCGACGTCGCCACCAGATGCCGGGCGTGATGCAGGCCACCACCACTTCCCCGAGGGGCAGGCTCTGCGCCCCTTCGAGCCACAGCCCGTGACCAGACAGATCCGTGGCCCAGTAGAGCTGAGGTTCGTCTCGGTCAGAGGTCACCAGCTCACAGGGGATCTCGACCCGATGCCGCGTGGTACGGCGCTGCTGCATGCTGCCCATGTCGCACATTTGCGCACATCATGACGAGCTGGCCGACCGACGGCCAAAACTTCGGTCACACGACGGAGCTGATCGCGCCGCCCAGGATGGCCCGCACCCGCGCCTCGAGCCTGCGCACGGCGGCCGCGTGGAGACGGCTCGCCCAGCTCTTCGAGAGCCCGAGGTCGGCCGCGATGTCGGCCACCGGCTCACCCCCGAAGTAGTGGCGCTCGATGAGCTCGCGCTGGCGCGTGTCGTCGAGCTCTGTGACGGCCTGCTTCAGCGCATCGAGCAGCACCCGTCGCTGGGTGAGGCGCTCGGGGTTCTGGGACGAGTTGGTGACCGCGGTCTCGCCCCCCGTGTCGGCGACGACCAACTTCACCCCCATGGCGAGGGCGTGGTCCCGCAGCGTGTTTCGCAGCACCACCGTATGGCTCGCCTCGCTGAGGGGCCCCCGCTCGGGCATGGGTTCACCTTCTTTGGCCTCGGTGAGGTGGCCGCTCGTGCGCATCGCAGACGCCCGGCTCTTGATGAAGCGCCCGTGGGTCTGGGCTCGAATGCCGTCGAGCATGGCCCACTTGAGTCGCGTCCGGAGGTAGGGCTCGAGCGGCGACTGCTCTGGGTCGTAGCGCCGGAGGATATCCATGAGCGCGAGGTGGCCGATGGACAGAAGGTCCTCGCGCTGGATCTGGCTGCCGAAGCGACGAACCATGCGCCACGCCACCTGGTCGAGCACCGCCATAGCGGTCTCGACCATCTCATCGTCGAAGAGAAGCTCGTCAGCCATCGTCACCAACCGGCTCGATGACCAGGCTGGGCTCGGTGCGCTCCGACGACGGAGGGAGCTCGATGCCCTCGGTGTCGCCATCGTCGAAAGCCCCATCGGGCTCGGGCAGCTCGTCGTCGTGCACGAGCTCCTCGGCGGGCAGCAGCTCCTCGTCGTCGGCCAAGCTCTGGCTGTCGACGATGGGCGTGGCCGGGCCCGCCTCTTCGTCGGCCTGCCGGGCCAGGTCGCGCGACGGGATGGGATCGGTGCCTGGCACCACGCGATCGAGCAGGGGCTCGGTTCGCCGCATGCGGCGCGGGAGCTTGGCGCGTGGGGTCTCTGCCGATGCCGCCTCGGCTTCGCGCCGACGCAACGCCTCGTCGAGCTCGGCGAGGGCCTGGAGTCGGTCGGGCCCGAGCTCGATGGTCGCGGCGCGCGCTGGCTTCTCTTGGGGCTCGCGCTCCGACTCGGCCGGAGGTTCGGTTCCGGTCGACGAGCGACGCGGGGTGGGCGGGGGCTCTTCCTGCGACTGCGCCGCGGGTGACCACGACGGCGTGGGCGGGGCTTCGTCCCAACTGCTGACCACCTCGTAGCCTCGCGTCGAGCTGTGGGCGGCGCGGGCCGACGAGGTCGGATGAGGCGGCGGACTGGGTGACGGCGCGGCTTGCGGCATCGCCGGCGTGCCGGACCAGTCGCGCCCGGGGTCGCTGCGAATCGCGTCCGGCACGGGCATGCTCCCCGTCGGCCACCGGGGGGGTGCGGGCTCGAAAGCGTCGTGCCAACGGGCCCGCGCCAGCTGCGGGGCCACGTCGCTCCACTCGGGCGCGTGGCGACGTGAGCCGAGCACCACCGAGAGAAATGGATTGGGGTGGGCCGGCCGCACCTCGCACCGCCAACAGAGGATCAGCCGCTCGCGATCGGTGTCGATCCACATCGTGTCGCAGACCGGATAGAGCAGCTCCGCCTGGTTCCGCTGATGGGCGTCGTGCACGTAGAAGACGTAGGGGTGCAGGTCGTTGAGGATGACGTTGCGCACCGGGGCCCCTCGAAGAAGCCCCTCGAGCCGCAGCAGCCCATCCACGGGAAGCTCATCGAGTCGCAGCTCGGGGCTCGCGGCGTTGAAGACGCTGTAGTCGAAGCCCGATGGCACCTCCCGCAGCCACCTCCGCGTCTCCGTTGGACGCGGCGCCAGCTGCACCGTCTGGCGTGCGTCGCGGGTCACGCGCATGACGTGGCGCGACCAGAGGGGAACCTCCTGCACCGGAGCCTCGGGCACCGCCTGCAGCACGTGACGCACCTCGCCGACCTGGAGCGCAAAAGGCACCACGGGCGAAGGCTCGCTCGCTCGGGCGTGGCCCACCAGCATGACGTCGACGCCGACCTTCCGCGGCGCGAAGTCGCTTCCGTAGAAGAGCTCGCCTTCGTAGCCGCTCGTCGCGTCGTCGCCCACGGGACTCTGCTGCAGGTCGAGGCGCAAGGGCCCATCCTGCTCGAGGGTGAAGGTCGCCTTCAACACGACCGTGTAGGTCGGCTCGGGCGAGCGCCAGGAGATGCCTCCCACGCTGAGCGGCGTGAAGGATGCGACGTGCACTTGGCTCAGCGTCCCGCGACCTGCCAGCGAGCGCAAGGCCCGTCGAAACCGTGCCCCGGGGACGACCCCGGGCCTCGCCTGGTGAACAAGGTTCACGAACGATGTTCACAACATAGCTGGTGAGCCCTTTGAGGACGCCGGCATTTGTGCGAATACTCTGCCGCAAGGGGCGTCAAACCCCGAGGAGGACCCCCATGAAGACTTGGGCCATGAAGACTTGGGTTGCGCTCTTTGCCGCCACGCTTTCACTGCTCGTCGCCGGCCCGGCCGTGGGCGACGGAAACCCGCTGGTCAAGGTCGACGAGTCCGTCAACCGCTGGAAGACGCTCGACTACCGCTACTCGATCACCACCAAGAAGAAGGACGGAGACATGAGCTCCATCCAGCTTCGGATGCGGATGAAGGCGGGCGAGAACAACAAGCAGATGACGGAGATCGCCGCCCCCGCCGACATGAAGGGGACCAAGGTCCTCATCCTCTCGCCGGAGCAGATGTACATCTACCTGCCCGCGATGAAGAAGGTTCGGCGGATCGCGAGCCACGTGAACAGCAAGCCCTTCCTCGGAACCGCCCTGTCGGCCGACGACATGAGCGTGACCCGCTACGCCACCCACTACGAGGTGGTGAAGCAGAAGGACGACGGCGAGTTCCTGTACCTCAAGCTCAAGGCCAAGACCGCCGCCGCGCCCTACCCCCGCCTCGCCATGAAGGTCGAGAAGAAGCGCATGCTGCCCGTCGCGGTCAAGATGTACAACGAAGAGGGCGAGGTCATCAAAGAGGAGAAGCGCGAGGGTTACACCTGCAAGGACGGCTTCTGCTCCCCGGCGGTGATGAAGTTCAAGAACAACGCCACCGGCCTCCTCACCGTGCTCATGCTCACCTCCTCCGAGGTGAACAAGGAGCTCGACGACGACATCTTCACCAAGCGCTACCTCATGAAGTGAAGCGCCGAAGCGCCTCGTCGCTACGGTGCCATGGGCGCCGCCTCCCAACCCGGGACGGCGGCGCTCTTCATTTTGTGGCGCTCACCACAGGCCGGGGATGAGGGCCTTCCGCTCCGCGGGGTAGTCGGGGAAGGTCTCGCGGTACCAGCGGTGATGCGCGACGGCGCGCGGGGCGAGGTTGGCGAAGGTGAAGATGGCGAAGGAGGCCCCAGCCAGAGACCAGCTCGCGACGGCCCAGCCAACCCACTCGACGCACTCGCCGAAGTAGTTGGGACACGAGATCCAATCGTAGAGGCCTCCCTTGGGGATCGTGTATCGCTCGAGCGGGGGGGCGTCTGGCGCGGCCTTCTTGGTCTTGCGCAGCTCGATGAGCACCGCGTCGGCCCAGGTGTTGATGCGGCGGCCGGTGAGGAAGAGCCCGACCCCGATCCAGAGCCGCGGGTCTTCGAGCCAGGCCGCGTCGTAGTGGCCGAGGTGGCTGATGTGGCGGGCGTTGACGTAGCTGTTGATGAGCTGGAAGACGAAGGCGAGCGCGGCCACCAGGACCGGCGTGCGCTTGTCACCAGACTGGATGCGAAACGGGTAGATGAAGGTCCGGTTGACGTAGTGGACCTGCCACAAGATCAGCAGGATGAGCGGGGCCGGGGCCATGCGGTGCTGGCCCTGAGCGTAGATCCAACCGAAGAGCAGCACCGCCGGGCTCTCCATGACGATCCATGCCCAGCGGGTGGGCATGGTCGGCCCCCACCCGGGCCGGCCGTGGCGGCCGTAGGGCGCGGCCACGAAGAAGAGCAGCCCGAAGGTGAGGACGCCGACGCCGATCACCCCCCAGCTGAGCCACCGATGGATCTCAGCTTCGGTCACGGGGGCCTACTTCTGGTACTTGGTCTTCCACTCGCCGTAGGGCATCCCGTAGATCCCTTGCTTGGCGTCGTCGATGTCGACCTCGACGCCCCGCTCCTCGGCCTCGGCCTTGTACCACTTGGCGAGGCAGTTCCGGCAGAAGCCGGCGAGGTTCATGACGTCGATGTTCTGTACGTCGGTGCGCTCTTGGAAGTGCGCGACGAGCCGTCGGAAGGTCGCCGCCTCGATTTCGGTGCGCGTCTTGTCGTCCATGCCCGACATCATAGTCCGGCGCGGGCGCCGTCGCTCCGCACGATCAGAACGGAAGCAGATCCCGAACCCCTTGCAGCTTGCGACGCCAACCGCGGCCGTAGAGGAGGCGGATGGTCCCGCGCGCCACGTCGACGTCCCGCTTGCCCACGGGGTAGAGCACGGCCGGCATGTTGAGGGGGAAGCGGTCGGCGAGCACCGCCTTGGGGTGGGTGCAGGCGCGCAGCCCGTCGCGTCCGTTGAGGCGACCGAAACCCGAAGCCTTCACCCCACCGAAGGGCAGGTCGTGGGCCATGTAGTGGAAGCCGAAGTCGTTGATGTTGACGCCCCCCGACTCGATACGGCGCTGAATGCGTTCGGCCCGTCGGCGGCTCTTGGTCATGACCGTGGCGCCGAGGCCGAACTGGGTGGCGTTGGCCATTCGAATCGCCTCGTCTTCGCTCTCGACCTTGCACACCACAGCCACCGGTCCGAAGGTCTCCTCCTGCATGATGGCCATCTCGGGGGTGACGTCGGTGAGCACCGTCGGCGCGAAGAATTGACCCGTGCTCGGGCCGGGCTTGCCGCCCACCAGCACGCGCGCGCCCTTGGCGACCGCGTCGTCGACGAGCCGCTGCACGATGGCGAGCTGCGCAGGCGTGGTCATGGCCCCGACGTCGACGGGCTCCTGGCCACCGAGGGGTGCCCCCTGACGCAGCGGTCCCGCGAGCTCGACGAGGCGGTCCACGAAGGCGTCGTAGACCGACGCGTGCACGAACATGCGCTCCGCGGCGAGGCAGTTCTGGCCCGCCGCGATGAAGGCGCCGGCCATGGCTGCGTGAGCCGCCTGCTCGAGGTGCGCGTCCTCGCATACGATGAAGGCGTCCTTGCCTCCGAGCTCGAGCACCACCGGGATGAGACGGCTCGCGCTGGCCGACAGCACCCGGCGGCCGTTCTCCACCGAGCCGATGAAGATGACCATGTCGACCCCGCCTTCGACGAGCGCCTGGCCAGTCTCGCCGTAGCCGTTGATGAGCTGGACGAGGTCGGTCGGCAGGCCCTCGGCCTCGAAGGCTTCGTCGAAGATGCGCTGGAAGCGCTCCGCCGACCAGGCACACCACTCGCTGACCTTCACCACCACCGCGTTGCCGGCCATGAGGGTGGGGATGGTGCAGCCGAGGATGTGCTGGAGCGGGTAGTTCCAGGCGGTGATGGCACCCACCACCCCGCGCGGCACGTAGTCGACGAAGGCCCGCTTGTGCACGAAGAGCCCCGAACCGACCGGCTCGCGGCGAAGGTGTTTCTCACCGTGGGCGATGGTCCAGCGGAGCTTCTCGCAGACCGGCCAGATCTCACCGAGCATGGCGTTGGGGAGCGTCTTGCCCGCGTCGCGCACCACGAAGCGACAGAGCTCGTCCGCGTGGTCGATGACGTGGTCGAGCACCCGGCCGAGCACCCGGCGCCGAACCGCGAACGAGGTCTCGGCCCAGCGCACCTGCGCTCGGCGTGCCCGCTCCACACGCGCCGGGACCTCCTCCGGCGCCACCACCGGCACGTCACCCAAGGGTTCGAGGGTCGCCGGGTCGAAGCAAGGGATGGTGCCACGCTCGGCCCGCCGGGCCCGCGCCGCGTCGGCGTAGGAGGTCGTCATCCGCCCCCTATACCGCATTCGCGGGGATCGATCAGGGGGGGAGGACCCCGCCGCAGGCTCGAACCAGCTGGTGACGAAGGCGCCAGTAGTCGGCCCTCGCGTCGAGATGGGCCAGATAACCATCGAGCAGAGCCACCTGGGCTCGTGCGTGGGACAGGGCGCCGTCGGCCTGCGCCTCTGCTGCCTTCTCGGCCCGGGCGAAAGGTCCCCCGTCGACGATGCCGACGCGTCGACGCGCGCGGTCGAGGGCAGCACGGAGCCGCCTGACGTCGCTGCGAATGGTGATGGCGAGCGCCGTCGTCTCGTGCCGGCTCTGGGCATGCGCGGCTTCGAGGCGCGCCACCGCAGCCTGCCCCTGGTCGAAGATGGGGAGCGAAAGCGACGCCGACGGCCCCACCGTGACCCCATCCCCGGTGGTCGGACGGTTCACCGACGCCCCCAACGACAGCTCGCCGAGCCAACCCCAATCTCGGCTCATCTGCACGGTGCGACCCAGCATGCGGGTACGCGCCCGCGCGGCCTGCAGGTCGAGCCGCTGCGCCACCGCGGTGCGTTCGAGCGACGCCACCTTCAGCTCCTCGCGAGGAAGGGCAGGCAGAGGTGCCTGCACCGACCACTGGAGCTGGGTCGGCGTCCACAGGCCGAGCAGGCGATTCATGGTCTCGCGCGCGGCCACGAGCTCTCCCTCGACCTCGAGCCCCCGCAGGGCCAGGGCATCGCGAAGGGGGGCGGTCGTGGCGTCGTCGTCGGGGAGCGCCTTCTGAAGCGACCGCAGTGCGGCCAGCTGCTGCTGGCGTCGCTGTACCTCGACGTAGGCGGTGCGCACGTCGGCCACCGTGCGCAGCACCACGTGGCTGACGGCGAGGGTTTCGGCTTCGAGGTTTGCTTCGGCCACCCGCTGGCGGGCGGCGATGGTGAAGAGGGACAGAAAGCTCGTCGATAGGCCCCCCATCACGTCGGTCACCACCGCGCCCTGCGCGGGGAAGCGCACGGCGCCCCAGAGCCGCGGGTTCTCGGCGAGGCCGGCCTGATGCAGCTCCGCCGCCGCGATGCCCAGCCGGGCCAGCTCGGCCTGGAGCTGCGGGTTGTTCAGCAGCGCGACCTTCACCGCCGAGCGCTCCGTCAGGGGG
Source organism: Polyangia bacterium (assembly GCA_030426145.1). GTDB lineage: Bacteria > Myxococcota_A > Polyangia > Polyangiales > Polyangiaceae > JAPYTK01. The sequence continues at coordinate 10,380 of JAUHZF010000081.1, read as the reverse complement.
CCGCGCAGCAGAGCGAGAATCGTGCTCTCGAGCACAGCCTCGTGACGCACCTCGTCGCGAGGATGGATGGTCTGGCCCTGCGAGCGTTCGTGGAGGACGGCCTGCACGTCGGCCACCCCGGCGTCGGGTGGCGGGCCGCACGCCACCAGCGAGAGCAGCGCCAAGAGCGCGCCTCGCTCAGCCTGCGCCACCCTGCCCTCCTTCGGCCCCGTCGGCCGGAGCGCCCCCCTCCGAGGGCTCCCAGCGACGGAAGGTCGGCGCGTCTGCGGGAAGCGCGGGCGTAGCGACCGGGCCGCGCCGCTCGAGTCCCGGTGCGCTCGCGCTCGCGGGATCCTTGGCCGCCGGCATGGGGCGCTCTGCTGGCATGGCGCTGCACGCGACGAGCGGGACGACGAGGGTGAGCGCAGCGCGCATAGGGCGAGGACGGTAACCCACCACGCGCAGGATCGCTTCCCTCGATACCGGCCCGAGCGGTAGAGTAAGGGCATGCTTTCGAGGGGTAAGGGGATGCGCCACGTTTCCACCGTGGTCAAGACGGGTGCCGTGTGTCTGTTCGCGGGCGGGCTCGCCGCAGCGGGATGTGCGGGCGAAGTCGTCGAAGACGACGGCGTCGTCACGACCGGCAATACGAGCACGACCACAACGACGGGCGGGGGCGGAAGCACCGGGTCCGGGGGCGCCGGCGGCGAAGGCAACACCGGCCCCTGCGCCATGGACTGCAGCACCATCACCACCCAGGACTGCTTCGAGGCGGTGTGCAACACGGGCAATTACCCCGGCCCCGTCGGCCAGTGCGTGGTGGTCCCCGCCGAAGACGGCAAGACCTGCGACGACGGCATGTTCTGCACCACCGATGACACCTGCCAGGCGGGCGTGTGTACCGGCGGTCCCCAGAACACGTGCGGCATGACCGCGCCGCCGTGCAACGAGATCACCTGCAACGAGGGCAGCAAGACCTGCAGCTCCCAGGCCGCCGACGACGGCAGCATGTGCGACCCCGGTGACCTCTGTGTCGTGGGCGCCACGTGCTTCTCGGGAAGCTGCCAGGGAGGGACGCCCAAGGACTGCTTCTTCTCGCCGGTTCCGAACGAGTGCCACGTCGCGGTGTGCAACCCGGCCAATGGCATGTGCGAGCCTCAACCGGGCAACGATGGCGGCGGCTGCGTCGACACCATGGACCTCTGCACCGTCAACAAGACCTGCAGCGCGGGCGTGTGCCAGGGCGGCGGGCCCAAGGACTGCAGCGGCCTGACCGCGGGCTGCAACATCGGGCAGTGCGACACCAACACCGGGCAGTGCACCGCCATGCCCGTGCCCAACGGCGGCCTCTGCGACGACCTCAACGCCTGCACCACAGGTGAGATCTGCACCAATGGCACGTGCGCGGGCGGGTCCAACATCACCGCCTGCGTCAATGGTGACAACTGCTGCCCCTCGACCTGCAACGAGACGAACGACGTCGACTGCGCGACCTGCGACTGGAACCCGACGGCCTTCCCCGTCCCGCACAGCAGCGGTTCGAGCGTCGGCGACATGACCTTCGACGACCAGTGTGACCTCTACTTCGGCACCGACTCGGGCAGCGTGTGGAAGGTCAACCGAAACACCAGCACGGCCAACGTGCTCCACAACTTCGGGAGCAACATTCGCGGCGTCACCTACCACCCGGGCACCAACCTCATCTACGCCACGAACCAGAACAAGATCTTCTCGATGACCAAGGCCGGGGGGAACGTCACCCAGCTCCCGATGTCGACCACCACCTCGTGGCTCAACGGCATCGAGGTCGCGCCGGCCGGCTGGGGCGCCTTCGGCAACCAGCTCATCGTGGCCAAGAGCACGGGTGAGGTCGTGGCCTTCGACCCATCGACGGGCCAGCCGACGACCATCGGCACCCAGGGCTCGGCCAACCTCTCCGACCTCGTCTTCGACAACAACACGCTCTACGTCGCGGCCTACAGCCAGTCGACCATTTACACGATGAGCTCGACGGGCCAGTTCACCGTCTTCGCGAGCGCCGGCTGCCAGCCCGACGGTCTCGCGGTGAAGGAGAATCAGTTCGTCTACTTCACTTGCGGCAGCAACGACTCGGTGAGCAAGGCCGCCATCCCCGGGGGTCAGGTCACCTCGGTCAGCGGCCCGGGGCTGAGCCTCAGCGGCGGCTGGGCCCCGGCCGGCATCATCTTCGACGGCCTCGACAACCTCTTCGTGCTCGACTCGAACCAGCTCGAGCTGTTCACGCCCTGATCGCGTTGGCCCGACCGGTGGCGATGCCAGTCGCCACCGGCTCGGTTAAAGTGTTGGAGGTGCGCTCTTTCGTCCCCTTTGCCTTGCGCGACCTCGTCATCTTGACGGTGATGGGCGTGGCGTGGTGGCTCGAAGGACGGTGGGCGGGCGCGACAGGCACGGCGGTCGCCGTCGGCGCCGGGGTGATCACCACGGTGGTGGCCTTTCTCCTTCACGAATGGGGGCATCTCACCGGCTGCTGGCTGAGCGGGGCGCGGGTCCATGCCCCGGCCAAGCTATGGTCGGTCTTCCTCTTCTTCTTCGACGTGAAGCGCAACGACCGCCGCCAGTTCTTGGCCCTCAGCTGGGGCGGCTATGCCGCGAGCCTTCTCGCGCTGGCCATCATGGCGTTCACGGTCCCCACCGATCGCCTCGCGGGTTGGGTCGCCTGGGCCCTCACCGCCGTGGGCGTCATCGTCACCTTCGCGCTCGAGGTGCCCACCACCGTCCGCGTGATGCGTGGCGCTCCCCTCCCCCGCGGCGCGGCCTACGTCGACGAGTAGGCGCGCGGGTCTCACGCCCTCCAGCGCGGCCGCCGCCTCATAGAGCTGCGCTACGTCGAGCGTCGTGTTCGAACTTGTCACCGCGGTCGTAGCCCTCGGTGCTCGGGCTGAGCACCTCGAAGACCTCCAGACGTCCAACGTCTCCCGCCTCGGACGTTCAAACCCTGCAGACGTCCAACGTCCCCCCGCCTCGGACGTTCAAACCCTGCAGACCTCCAACGTCCCCCCGCCTGGGACGTTCAACCCCTGCAGACCTCCAACGTCCCAGATCCGGACGCTCGACCTTCGTAGACTCGCCCTGCAAGCACCCAACGTCGACTTTGGCGACGTTCAACCCCTGCAGACCTTCGACGTCGACTCCCGCCCGACGTTCAACCCCTGCAGACCTCCAACGTCGACCCGGCCGACGTTCAACCCCCGCAGACCCGCCCTGCTCCCGTCCAACGTCGACTTTGGCGACGTTCAACCCCTGCAGACCTTCAACGTCCCAGATCCGGACGCTCGACCTTCGCAGACTCGCCCTGCAAGCACCCAACATCCCCATTCGGGACGTTCAACCCCCGCAGACCCGCCCTGCTCCCGTCCAACGTCGACTTTGGCGACGTTCAACCCCTGCAGACCTTCGACGTCGACTCCCGCCCGACGTTCAACCCCTGCAGACCTTCAACGTCGGAACCACCCGGGCTTCGCAGGCTAGCGCTCAAGATAACTGACGATTCCGCGGAGTCGCGCAGCCGGGTGTGGCGCACCTGAGAGCTCCGCCGAAGCCCGAGCCCGCCCACGAGCCCGAGCTCGCCCACGAGGTCGAGCTCGCCCACGAGGTCGAGACCACCCAACGAACTCGAGGGACGAAACCGCCTCGCTGCCCCTCGAAGAGGGGGGGCGAGGCGTTCCGCCGCGGCTACCCCGAAAGCGCCTGCAAGAGCGCCTGGCCGTCGGCGGGTCGTTGCTCGGGTGACAGCGAGAGCGCGGACGCCACGAGTGCGGCCCAGGGGGGAGGCAGCGCCTGCGCGATGGCCAACCCGTGCTCGTCTCGAGCCGGGAGGTGGCCGGTCAGCAGTTCGTGCACCACCAAGCCGAAGGCGAAGACGTCGGTGCGCGCGTCGACGTGCTCGCCGCGGGCCTGCTCGGGCGACATGTAGGCCGGCGTGCCCACCACCGCGCCCTCCCGCGTGAGGTGCCCCGGTGCGGCCTCGGCCACAGCCCCCGCGTCGACCCGCGCCAGACCGAAGTCGAGCACCTTGAGCTGCCCCACCGCATCGACCATGACGTTCTCTGGCTTGAGGTCTCGGTGCACGATCCCCCGCGCGTGCGCGGCGGCCAAAGCGGAGGCGATCTGCCGCGCGAGCTGGTTCACTTCGGCCGGCTCACATGGGCCCTGGCGAAGCCGCTCGCGCAGGGTCCACCCCTCACAGAGCTCCATCACGAGATAGGGACGGGGACCGTCGACGGAGACGTCGTAGATCTGGGCTACGTGGGGGTGGTTGAGCTGAGCCGCGGCTCGAGCCTCCTGAAGGAGGCGCGCCCGCCGGCTGGCGTCATCCCGTCCCGCCGGCAATAGCTTGAGGGCGACGTCTCGAAGGAGTCGGTGGTCGCGTGTGCGGTACACCTGACCCATGCCTCCGCGACCCAACAGACCGAGGACCTCGTAGGGGCCGAAGCGACGGCCGGCGAGGTTTTCGAGGCCCAGCGGGGTCGGGGCTTCCGCCACCGCGGCGAGCAGCGCGTCCATGCTCGGATCGACATAGGTCAGAGCCGACGGTGCCGCGGAGACGTCGACGGAGGACCACGCCGACGGCGACCACGCTCCCGCCGGTGTGGGCCAGGCCGTGGCGGTCATGGCTGGCCGTCCACGGGTGGCGACGATGGCGGCCGCGACCAGCGCGACCCCGGGAACCAGCAAGCCCACGACGGAATGCAGTGCGCCGCGTCCCGCGAAGAACTGCATCAGAGGGAAGATCCCCGCGAGCCCGGAGAGGATCACCACCGCCGGAAGCGCGGGCACGGGGCCCGTTTCGCGCGGCTCCGGTCGCGGACCGAGGGCCAGCGCGAGGGCGACGAACCCAGCGAGTAGCGCTGGCACCACGTAGTAGAGGTGGGTCTCGCTCGTCAGCGTGAACGGCCCGCGCTCGTGCCGGATTGGAAACACGAGCGGTTTTGCCATCAGCACGATCCCACCTCCGATCGCCGCCACGACGCCCATCCAGGGATAGCGGCCGACATGCAGCAGCAGCACCGCGAAGCCGAGCATGATGGCGAAGTGCATCGGCCCGAGGCCGAACATGCGGCCGCTGGTGGCGGTGAAGAAATCCAGGGCCGTGTAGACCGTGGTGATCAGGCAGACCCCTCCGGCAGCGGTGGCAGGCCAGCTGCCCACCTCAGGCCTCCCCGCGCAGGAGCCCTTCGGCCTCCGCCATCGTGCGGAGCTTCTGCTTGAGCCGCTCGACCCGCTTGCGGAGGGCCGCCGCGCGCTTCTTGCGTTCGGTCTCCTCCAGCGGGGTTCCGGATAGGATCACCGCCACCTCTTGGAAGCTGAGGTTTCGATCGATGCGAAGCACCAAGAGGGCTTGGTCATCGGGGGCGAGTTTGTCGCGCAGGCGGGTCACCGCCTCCCGCACCTCGCTCTTGAGATGCGCCAGGGTCGTGGTGCGAATGCGCGCTTCCAACTCGCTGAGCACGGGGTGGTTGCTCAGGGCCACACGGCGCTTCCGATAGGGATCGCGCTGCTGCCGGTACACCGCATGCCTCGCGAGCGTGTAGGCCCAGGTTCGAAAGGAAGCCTCCCCCCGGAAGGCAGGCAGGCCCCGCCACATGTCCTCGCAGAAGTCGGAGAAGACCTCCGAGGCCGTGGTCTCGTCGCGCGTCATCGACATGACGAAACCCATGATCTCGGGACCGAGGACTTCCAGGGCCAGCGTCGCCGCTGCCTGATGCTCGCCCGCCCGAAGACGCAGCGTCACCTCGCGATGGAAGTCGTCGTAGGAGCGCACGACCCGAGTTTCACATCCCTCAGCTCGGCGGGGAAGCGTGGGTGGGCTTCGTGGAAGCCGGTTCAGCCCTTGCTCTTCTTGTCGTCCTTGTCCTTGATCATCTTCTTTTCGACCTTGAGGACCCGAACGTCGACGATCTTTTCCGCGAGGTTGTACATGGTGATCAGAAGGCCATCGTCGCCCTTCTTGGCCGTGAGGCGGATCCCCTTCAGCGGCTTGCCGTTGGCGCGCTCGCTCTCGTAATCCTCTTTCTCCACGTCCCACCCCTTCTGCTCGAGGAAGGTCGTGTAGTTCGAGGCGACCTGCTCTTGGCTCAGCTCGTAGTGCGACGTCTCCAAGGTCGGGATGCAGTCCTTCTTGCCGATCTCGCAACTGAGGTCCGACATCGCGAGGCCAGCGATGAGGCTCGTGCCCTTCACGTAACAACGCTCCGCGCCGGCCGTCATGTCTGCGAGCTCGCCGAACGCGCCCTTCTCCGCATCCGTCTCGAACTCGCACTTGTGCTTCGAGCAACCAACCGCCATCAGGGACAGGCCCAGGGCCAACACGTACCGCATCATGGTGAGAACATACGGCCTCCGGGGCCGCTTCTTCCCCGGGCGTCTGGGCGTCGGATTTTTTTTGGTCACATTCGCGAGGTCGGTTCTCCACCGAGCATGATGACGAGCAAGACGTTCACCGCCCTCACCACCCTGGCCCTCCTTTTTGCCCCTGCGTGCAAGAGCAAAGAAGAGAAGTGCACCAGCGCCTGCGAGCGCATCGAGAAGGAGGAGCTCGCCAAGTGTGCCGGCGACCAGAGCTGTGAGGCGACGGTCAGGTCGACGACCAAGAGCTGCTTGGGCTTGTGCGGTACCGCGTTCGGGGACCGCAACGACGAGGGCGAGGGGCCCACCAAGACCGCTCGTCTGTCGCCGACCGAGCGGCTCGAGGAGGACTGCCTCACGAAGAAGGACGGCCACGCCTGCGTGGAGCTGGCTGCCGACCACCTCAAGGGACGCCGCGGACTGACGAAGAACGACACCAAGGCCTATACGTTCCTCGCCCACGGGTGTGACCGTGGCGACATGCTCGGCTGTGAGATGCAGGCCAAGATGCTGCGCGATGGTCGGGGCACCAAACCCGATCCCGCGGCCGCCCTGGCGCTCTTCGACAAGGCCTGCCAGGGCAAATCCTACGGGGCCTGCACGAGCATGGGACTCGGCATCATCGACATCGACAAGAAGCGTGCGGTCACCCTCTTCGAGCGCGCCTGCGACGGAGACGACGGGCTCGGCTGCATGAGCCTCGGAGCGATGTACCTGCACGGCAACGGCGTGAAGAAGGACGTCGCCAAGGCCAAGACGCTCCTGAGCAAGTCTTGCCGCCTCGGTACCCAGAGCGCCTGCGCCAAGGCCAAGACGCTCTAATACGTTCCCATGGGTTCGCTGCACCTCGACTCGCTCCGGGGCGGGGCGAGGCTTCGCGAACACACCCCCTGTTCACTCCTTCCTCAATCAGGAGGGGCCTTCAGAAGCTTCAGAAGGCCCCTCCCCTCGCTGCACGAGGGGTCGAACGTCCCAGACGGGGGACGTTGGACGTCTGCGGGGGGGTGAACGTCCGAGGCGGGGGACGTGGGATGCGTGCAGGGTTTGAACGTCCCGAATGTGGACGTTGGGTGCTTGCAGGGCGAGTCTGCGAAGGTCGAACGTCCGAGGTCGAGTCCGAGGTCGAGTCCGAGGTCGAGTCCGAGGTCGAGTCCGAGGTCGAGTCCGAGGTCGAGTCCGAGGTCGAGGTCGAGAGCGAGAGCGGAGCACCCTTTCCAAGGTTGGGGTTGCCACCTTCCTCGGTGGAACGAAGCTCGGCCTGAGGGTCCTGACCGGGCCGGCCTCGCCATCGTGGTCGGGGGGGGACGCTGATCTGAAGCGCCCGGCTGACCGGCCCACGCGCCAATCATCTCAGTGCCTTGTCGCACCGTCGGGGTGATTGTTGCCCCTTGTAGCGACCTGTATCGTTGGCACGAATGGCCGACTGTCATGAGACCGGAGCGCGGCTCGCGGGCCGCTACCGGATCGACGAGGTTTTGGCGGTCGAGGCCGGGCCGCCGTCGTACCGCGCGCTCGACCTCCGGACCGAACGCACGTTGGTGCTCGAGCCTCTGACCCAAGGCAGCCCAACGGTCTTCGCGCGCCTCTGTGACCTCCTCCATCCTCACCTGCCTCGGGTTCGAGACGTTGGCTTCTTCGACGGACGGTCGGCCTGCGTGGCGTTCGATGACGACCCGATCACATCGTTGGCCGGCTCAGATGTCGCCGACTGGGCGTCGGTACGACCGGCGGTGGTGGACCTGCTCGACGGCCTGCGTGGACTGCACGGCCTCGGCCTCCGTCATGGCGACGTGAGTCCTGAAACCATGGGCCTCGAGGCGGACGGGCGGGGTCGGTGGCGCTCGCTGCGCGAAGTGGGGCCCCTCGAGGGAGAGGGGTCGCTGTTGCAGGGTGTTGCGGACGACCTCGCGGGCTTCGGGGCCGCGCTTCAGTGGCTGGGGGGGCGTTGCGAGCTCCCACGTGAGGTGGCCGAGCTGGCCGAACGGCTGGTGGCGGGAGATGCGCCGCCGACCCTCGGCGAGGTGGCCGAGCAGCTGGGCGGCGCCGCCCGACCGTCGGTCTTCGCGAGCGGGCGTCCGACGAAGCTCCTGGGACGCGAGGCCTGGCTCGCGAGCGCGACCGAACATCTCGACCGGGCGCTGACCGACGGTGGGGCGTTGGTGGTCACGGGTCCACCCGGGGTGGGTCGCACGCGGCTGCTCCAGGAGCTGCGGTGGTACGCGCAGGAGCGCATCGGCGAGGTGGTCGAAGCGACGGCCGGTCCGAAGGCGGTCGACGAAGTCATTCGCAACACATTGCAACGACCCGACGCAACCAGCTCCGGGATCCGCCTCGTGATGGACACACTCGACGCGTGGTCGAGCCCCGTGGTCGTCGTCGTGGACGATGCCCAGGCGTTGCCGCGCTCCCAACGCGAGGCGTGGTGGGCGCTACTTCGCAGTCGGCCGGCCGGTCTGATCCCGATCACGGGCACGACCGCCCCGCCGCCCGACCTCGAGGGGGCGAAGGTGCTCGACGTGCCGCCGCTCGACGAGGCGCAGGTCGCCACCTGGCTGGCGCCCTTGCCCGAGCCGCGCCTGGCCGACGCGATGCGCTTGTCGCACGGGCGGCCGAAGAAGCTCGCGGCGCTCCTCTGTGCGATCCGCCACGGCGATCTCACCCGCGATGACCTCCGCCGTGCCCGCCCCTTCGCCTCGGTGTCGTTGCGCGAGCTCGCCCTTTGGCCCCAGGCGGTGGTGGAGACCCTGGCCGTGGTCACCGCGTCGCGGGGTCGGGCCGCGCAGCGGCATCTCGATCCCAAAGCGATGGCGGGGTCGGTCGAGCGGGGGTGGTTGGTCGTCGACGGAGACGACGTGGTACTCACCCGTCCCGCTTCGCTCGCCGACTTCCCGGCTCGACTCCGCCAAGGGGCACATCGAGCGGCGGTGGAGCATGTGGCCGCGGGCACGCCGGACCGCATCCTCCACCTCTTGGGGGCCGGGGCCCTGGACGAGGCAGAGGCGGAGCTCACGTCGGTGTCGTTCGCCACCACGCCGGAGGACTGGCGCCCGGTGGCGGCAGCGGTCGATGCACTGCCGCGCGACGCGGGTGGCATGCTCTGCCTGCTCGGCGCAGAGATCTACGAGACCTGTGGCGACTTCGAGCGCGCCATCGCGCTCGTCGCACGCGCCCGGCGTCGCGCGCCCAACGACGACCGTGTCTCCCTACGCGCGGCCTCGCTCTATCTTCGACGGGGCGCGTTCGGTCGGTCCCACCGATACCTCGATGCCCTCCCCGCCACGCCTTCGGTCCTCGAGCTCCGGAGTCGGCTCGCCGCCGCGGAGGGAGATGACGCCTCCGCGCGCGCCCTCGCCGAGCAAGGCCTCGCGCTGACCCCCGATGCATCGGAGGTGGCGGCCGCGCTGCACGAAGACCTCGGTCGCGCCGCGGCCCGCTTGGGCGAGCTGGCCCTCGCGCGCACGCACCTCGAAGAGGCGACGCGCCTCCATGGAAGCCGAGGTGACCGCGCCGCAGAAGCCGTTGCTCTGTGGGCGCTCGCCGGCGTCGAAGCCGAGATCGGTCAGCTCGCGCGAGCCGCCGAGCTCATGACCGATGCCCTGCGTCTCGCCGAAGAGACTGCGAACCTCGAGCTCCTCGCCGCGGTACCGCGCGAGCTCGTGGCCACGCACGTGAAGCGAGACGACGTCGCGGCCGCCACGACCGCTTGCAACCGCGGCATCCGTCTCGCCATGGCCTGCGGCGACGAAGCCACCGAGGCCCACCTCCGAACCACCCTTCGCGAGCTCCAGACGCCGCCCGCACCGCCGCCCCAAGCGTCCGAGCCCCCCCCGTCAGAACCGAAGCCCTCCAAGGATCCCAACCAAGACGCATCAGCCCCCATCGAGGACCCCTCGCCTTCTCGAGACGCCACACCCGCGGAAGGTCGGGGTCGACGATCCAGTCCTGGAGGTAGACCCCGCGATAGTGGCGGATCTCGCCGAGCTCGCCCGCCTCGACCATCCGCTTCGCCAGCGCGAC
>JAUHZF010000490.1 GCA_030426145.1 Polyangia bacterium | reverse complement strand
ACCTTCGAGCTCGGAGGACAGGCCGGTCCATCCGCGAATCAGGGCCCCTTCTGTCCCGATGACTTCCCTGTGCCCACAAGCCTCGAGGACCTCCCCTACAAATCGAGCGCGGAGGACTGGGAGTCTCCGGCTTGGAAGTGCCTCGCGTTCGGCATGCGCATCGAGCAACCCTTCCAGATCGAGTACGCCGCCCCCTACGGAGAGGAGCGCTTCGAGTGCATCACGCGCTTCTTGCCGCGGCACGGCGGTGCGCCCATCGAGCTCGTGCGCAAGGGATGGGTCAACGACCAGCGTGAGCTCGAGGTCGACAAGAACAGCACCCGCCGCCGCATGAAGGCGAACTGATTATCCCCGTCGTTGGAAGCAGGCCACGTAGTAGCCGTCGGTCTCGTGCTCGCCGGGCGTGAGCGCGACGGCGGAGCGCTCGTCGAGCTTCAGGCCCGGGACGGCGCTGCGACCAGGCAAAGAAACGGGCTCGAGCTCGCCCTCGCTTGCGAGGGCTTCGGCCACGCCGACGCCCTCTTCTCGCAGAAGGCTGCACACCGCGTAGACGAGGCGGCCGCCTGGCTTGACCCGAGTCGCCGCCGAGCGCGCAATGGCGAGCTGCAGCTCGGCCATGCGCGCGGGGTCGTTCTTGCCCAGGCGACGCGCGATCTCGGGGCGCCGTCGCAGGGTGCCGGTGCCGGTGCATGGAGCGTCGACCACCACCACGTCGTAGGTGCCCTCGATCCCGCCCTGGCCTCGGGTCCAGTCGACGCCGTAGACGTCGCGGACGCGGTCTCCTCCCGGTCGCTCGCGCAGTCGCTCGAGCTTGCGTGGATGTAGGTCGGCCGCGTCGACCGCGCCGGATGGGCCCACGGCATCGAGGAAGAGCAGCGTCTTGCCGCCGCGCCCGGCACACGCGTCGAGCACCGTCTCTCCAGGAGCAGCGCCGACCAACAATCCGAGCACCTGAGCCCCCTCCTCCTGCACGCGCCAGGCCTCGTGGGCACCGGGGAGACGGTCACTGTCGCCCGCGCCCCAACCGAGCAGACACCGGGGCGAGAGCTTGCCTCGCTCCCAACGCCCGCCCGCTTCTTGCAGTCGAGCGAGCCAGGTCTGGGGATCTTCGTCCGCCGCCAAACAGAGGCTGATGGGTGGGGTCTCTCCGCCCCCGAGGGTCGCATCGAGACCGGCTTCGCCGAGCTGCTCACGCAGGCCGCGCCGTAGCCAGCGGGGAAGGGTCTGTCTCGCTGCCTCCACGCGCGTGATGGCCCGGTCGCCCGCCGCCAGCTTGCGCAGCACGGCATTGGCGAAGCCAGCCACCTTCTGGCCTTCGCGGGCTTTGACACCGCGCACGGCAGCATCGACTGCGGCGTGGTCGGGCACGCGGTCGAGGAAGAAGAGGCTGTAAGCCGCGATGAAGAGGTGTGCCTTCACATGGGGCTGCGTCTTGTAGCGTGGGTTCTTGGCCAGGCGATCGAGGCGCCGCTCGAGCGCGCCCTCCGTGCGCAGAACCCCGAACACGAGCTCGGTCGTCAGACCGGCGTCTCGCGGATCGAGCTGCGGATGGCGGCTCAGCGTGGCCGTGAGGGCGGCGGCGGCGAAGGCGTCTTCGCCCCACACCCGCACGAGAACCTCGGCTGCGAGGGTGCGTGCGTCAGTCACCGACGAGCTCTTGGAATTGGGCATTGAGGATGTCCCATCGATGCTCGATGTCGTTCTTGAGGGCGAAGCCCATCAGCGTCACGAGGGCGATGAGCCCGAAGAGGCTCAGCAGCTCGCGGATCCGTAGGGGCACTGGACGCCGTACCAGCGCCTCGATTCCGAGGAACAGGAGATGCCCGCCGTCGAGGGCGGGGATGGGGAGCAGGTTGATGAGGCCGAGGTTGATCGAGATCACGGCCATGGCCCACAACAGGTAGCTCGGCCCCTTCTGGCGCTCCTGCATGATCACGTCGTAGACGGTGATCGGACCTCCGATGGTGGAGAGGCTCAGCTTCCCCTCGGCGATCTCGCGGATCCCGGCCACGATGAAGCGGATGACGTCCATGGTCTCGTCCACCGCCGCCGGGAGGGCGTAGTTCCAGATCGAGGGTCGGCCGACCGACTTCTCCGGCACCGTGAGCGGCCAGTTCTGTGCGCCATACACGGGCTGGGCCGGTCGTGAGCCGTACTCGTCCGCGAGGACCTCGTCGCGCAGCAACATGATGGCTGACAGCCGCTCGCGTCCGCGTCGCCAGATGACCTTGTGCGACGAGAGCGGAGCGGCGCTCATTCGCTCCTGGTAGGTGGCCCAGGTGGCCACGTCGACGTCGTCGACGGAGATGATGCGGTCGCCTGCGCGAAGACCTGCGCGGTGCTCGGGGGAGTCGGGCTGCACGTCGGCGACGTAGAGGTCGGCGAGCTCGATCCCGGTGCGCTCGGTGATCCCCTCCCCGGTGGTCTCCGGTGTGAGGGCGACCAGGCCCGAGCTGTAGACGTGCATGTCGCTGAGCTGTCCCAGGGCGCCTGGCACCCGTGTCGGGCGAAGGTAGGTGACCGGGACCGTCTCGCCTCGGTTCTCAGAGATGAGCTTCACGAGGTCGGCGTAGGTGCTCACCGGCTGCCCGCGCACCTCGGTGATCACGTCGAACGTTCGTAGTCCGGCGCGGAAGGCCTGCGACCGCTGGTCGACGATTCCGACCACCGCCGCCGGACGACGAGGCTTGATCCCGATCGCGCCCACGCGGTCCTCGAGTCCGAGGCCGCGGTACTCGATGCGCTCCTCGGGGGTGATCCGCACCTCGACGTGTTCGTTGTCGCGGAAGACCTTGAGCAGCACCTCCTTGCCAGGGCTCTTGCGCACGGCGCGCGACAGCTCGGCGAAGGTGCCGATCCGCACCCCGTCGACCTCGAGCACCCGATCGCCCGGCTCCAGCAGACCGAAGGCGGCATGGTTGGGCAGCACGACGCCCACGGTGGGGGGCGTGAAGTCCGACTCACCGGCGAGCACGGCCAGGTAGAGCAGGACGGGGAAGAAGATGCTCATGGCTGGGCCCGCGAGCACGATGATGGCTCGTTTGTAGACGGGCTGGGCGTCGAAGGTGCGTGATTGGTCCTCGGGAAGCACCGGCTCTTGGCGGTTCTCTTCGAGCATCTTCACGAAGCCGCCGAGTGGGAGCAGCCCTATGCAGTACTCGGTCTCTCGACCTCGGAGCCGAATGATCTTGGGCCCGAAGCCGATGCTGAAGGTCAGCACTTTGACCCCGAAGAGCTTCGCCCAGAAGAAATGGCCGAGCTCGTGCACGAAGATGAGCACGCTGACCACGATGGCGAAGTAGACGAGATCCAAGGGAAGGCTCCGCGCCGAGGTATGACACCAATCGGCCGCACGTGACAATCCCCGACGCGGGACTGTGCTCGCAGGGCGTCTCGACTACCATCGCCGCCGATGCTCATCGAACGACGACTTCCGCTCAGCTACGTCTTCTCCAAGATCGGCGTAGATGTCGCTTACGTCATCGGCGTCGGGATCTTGATCGAGGTCACTTATTACTACTTCGGCGACCTGCTGCCCAACATCAGCCCATCGCTGGCTGCCTTTCTGGGTACTGCGATCTCGCTCATCCTGTCGTTCAAGCTCGCGCAGAGCTACGCGCGCTGGTGGGAGGCGCGCAAGATCTGGGGGGCGGTCGTCAACGACTCGCGAAGCATCACCCGTCAGGCGCTCACCTTTGCCGCACCCAAAGCCCGCGACGTGGCCGAGCGCATCGCCAATCGTCAAATCGCCTGGTGCTACATCCTCGGTCAGTCGCTGCGTGGGCGCGACTGGGAGTGGGGGACCGAAGGGCACCTCGACGACGAGGATCGGGCGGAGGCGACCGCCCACGACAACCGACCCCTCTGTCTACTCATGCAGCACGGGCGCGACGTTCGAAAGCTCTACGATGACGGGGTCATCAGCGACTTTCAGCGTCTTGCCATGGACGAGATGCTGACGCGGCTCACCGACTCGATGGGCAAGGCCGAGCGGATCAAGAACACGGTCTTCCCCACCGCGTATCGCACCTACCTGCACTTCTTCATCTACGTGTTCATCTTCGCCCTCGCCCTCTCGTTGAAAGAGCTGCACGGGCCGCGTGAGGTGGTGGTGATCACCATCATCGCCCTCCCGTTCTTCCTGCTGGAGAAGACGGCGTCCTACCTCCAGGATCCCTTCAGCGGCGCCCCCACCGACACCTCGGTGACCGCGATCGCGCGGGTCATCGAGATCAACATTCTCCAGCTCCTGGGGGAGAAGGACGTGCCCGAGAAGTACGAGGCCAACGGCTTCTACCTCGATTGACGCAGCCTCGATTGAGGCGGCGTCACGACGAAGGGCCCGGGGGCGTCAGACCAGATCGTCGATGGGGCCGGCGCCCTCGCGGAGGATCGTGACGTCACCGTCGGAGAGGTCGACCACGGTGGTGGGCACGATGCCGCAGACGTCGGCTTCGAGCACCAAGTCGAGCCCCGGGAAGGTGGCGTCGATGGTCCACGGATCGGCGATCGGATCCTCGTCCGGCTCGCACGCGGTGGTGCTGATGATGGGGTGGCCGAGCTCTTCGACGAGGGCGACCGCGACGGGATGGTCCGGCACACGGATCCCCACCGTCTTCTGCTTCTTCATCACGAAGCGAGGCACGTCACGCGTTGCGGGGAGAACCCACGTGTAGGGCCCCGGCGTGTGGTGCTTGAGGATGCGGTAGGTGGTGTTGTCGACCACCGCATACTTCGCGATGTTGCTCAGATCTTGGCAGACGAAGGCAAGGCGCTGCTTCTTGTCCATGCCCTTGATCTGGTACAGGCGCTCGATCGCCTGCTTGTTGTGCAGGTCGCACCCCAAGCCATAGACGGTGTCGGTCGGGTAGGCGATGACACCGCCGTTGCGCACGATCTCGATCGCGCGCTGCACCTTCCGTGGCTCGGGGTGCTGCGGGTTGATGGATAAGAGCATTCAGCCCTCGAGGGCTTCGCTACCGCTGATGATCTCCGTCAGCTCCGTCGTAATCGCGGCCTGGCGGGCGCGGTTGTACTGGAGCGTGAGCTTGGAGATCATGTCGGAGGCGTTGCTCGTCGCCGAGTCCATGGCCGTCATCCGCGCCCCGAGCTCGCTCGCCATCGACTCGTAGAGTGCGCGCAGAATCGAGATCTGCACGTACATCGGCACGAGCTGACCGAGCAGCGCGTTCTCGTTGGGCTCGAAGAGGAAATCGACGTTGTGCTCTTCGTTGACCTTCTCGCCTTCGGGCGGAGCCGGCACGGGGATGAGGGTCTCGGCGACGACCCGCTGGGTCATGGCCGATTTGAACTCGTTGTAGATGAGGTAGATCGCATCCACGGGGTCCTTCCGACGAAGGAAGTAGTGGAGGATCTTCCGCCCGAGGTCGCGCGCTGACTCCCAGCCGAGGTCTTGCCAGACGTCGGCCTCGAACACGATGGGAGCACCACGGCGCTTCAGGTAGTCGCGGCCCTTGCGCCCGATGACGAGCATCTCGACCTCTTGACCATCGGCCGTGCGCTGCTTCCATTCCTTCTCGGCGCGCTTGTTGATGTTGGCGTTGAAGCTGCCGCAGAGGCCACGGTCGCTGGTGAGGACCACCAACAGCACGCGACGCTCAGGGCGCACCTCGAGCAGCGGATGGGTCCCGGCGTCACCGCCGTGGCCCTCGGCCGCTTCTTCGGCCAGCTGTTTGCGACCGGCCGCCGTCACCTCGCTGAGGACGTGCTGCGTCTTGACCGCATAGGGACGAAGTTCGGTGATGCGCCGCTGCGCCCGGTTGAGCCGAGCGCCGGCGACCATCTTCATGGCCCGCGTGATCTTCTGCGTCGATTTGACGGTTCCGATCCGCTTGCGAATCGACTTGAGGTTAGGCACCGATCAGTCCTCGTCTTCCTCGTCGTCTTCGTCCTCGTCCTCGTACTCTTCCTCGTCGTCCTCGTACTCTTCCTCCTCGTCGTCCTCTTCCTCTTCCTCGTCGTCCGAGGCGTCGAGCACGAAGGTCTTTCCGAAGGCCTTGAGGGCTTCGTTGAGGCTGTCCTTGACCTCGTCCGTGAGCTTCTTCTCCTTGATGATGAGGGGAAGCAGCTTGGGGTAACGGGCCTCGACGAAGGAG
>JAUHZF010000489.1 GCA_030426145.1 Polyangia bacterium | reverse complement strand
TTCGGCTGTCCGTGCAGCTCCAGGAACCGGAGCTTGCTCAGCCCCTTCAGAGGCGTGAGGTCACGAACCTCGCCGTAGCTCGCGTCGAGCAGCACCAGCTCGGTCATGCCGCTGACGAAAGCGAGGGTCTTCAGCTTGGCGAGCTCGGCCTCCAGAACCCGGAGTGCCGTGAGTGTCTTCAGCGCCATCCAGCCCTTGGCCTCGGTGCCCTCGAGGTGGAGGCAGCGCATCTGCGTCAGCTTTCCGAGGGGTGCGAGGTCGAGCCCCGTCGTCCCCATGTTCTCCATCTCCAAGCGCTGCAGGCTGGAGAGCCCAGCCAGGGGCTGCAGGCTCGTGAGGGGCAGGCGGCTGATGTCGAGCCGCTCGAGCTGCGGGGCGCCGGCGAGGAAGCGCAGGTGGGTGACCCCCTTCACGTAGCTGACGTCGAGCTCCTTCAGGTCGGGGAGGCGACGAAGCTCGCCTGCTGTGGGCGCCGCGTTCCAACACGTGAGCGACGTCGCGTCGGCGTCGACCTTCTTGCCGCAGACCATCACCTCGCGCGCCGAGGCCGGCGCGACGATGAGGAGCAGCAGCAGAATCAGGACGCTACGCATCAGGGGTAGAAGGCGTGCAGGTCGGCGTGACCCAGGAGCTGTTGCGCACGGTGTTGCAGCTCTTGATGGTGCACCGAGAGGAGCTGACCGAGGGGATTCTGGCCCCCGAAGATGGCGCGCATGAGGAGCGCCCGCGCCTCCTGGGTCGCGATGGCCTCGTGCGCGTCCTGGAGGAATCCCATGTCGTCGCCGCGGGGCAGCACGGTGAAACGGTCGCCACTGCAGGCACGAACCTGGAAGGTCGAGATGGGTCCCTGTCGCCGCACCTGGAAGGTGGCGGTGGTGGTCGTGGGGGTCTCGGACCATCCGACCCCGAAGACGGCCGTGGCCGCGTAGCCGGCGGCGTTGCTCGCCGCGGCCTGGGCCAGCGAAGAGTCCCAGCGGAACTCGAGGTGGAGCTGGCCCTGATGGTCCACGAAGCGCCGGGTGCACTGCTGAAACTCCACCGCCGCGATACACTCGAAGTCGTCACCGTCGAGGGGACTGAGCCAGAAGCCCTGACTTTGACCGCGGCCGCAGCGCTGGTTGCGGTCGAACAGGGCGATCCGGCGAACCATGTCGAGGCCCGCGTCGACCGGCATGCCTTGCTGGAGCGCCGAACGCACGAGCTGCAACAGAAGCGGGACCCGCGGGTCGACCAGGGTCGGAGGACGGGTTTGAAGCGCGGCGAGGGCCGCTTCCACGCCCGTGGGGTCCTGCGGGGTGACCGATGCGAGCTCGGTGGTGGCGGGGTGTACCGGCCGCTGTTGAGGGTGCATCTGGCAGAGCACGTTGAAGAAGGACGCGAGCTGTTGCTGACTGTCGAAGGCCTCCTTCTTGCGTTGCACCTGGCCGTTCACGTCGACCCCTTGGAGCTGTAGCCCGGACATCAGACCGCCCTTGAGCTCGACGGTGTGGATCCCCTCCAGCGGAAAGACGACCGGGTCGAGGTTGCCGAAGATGAAGCGACGGGTGGTGAGCAGCGCCCCCACGAAGTGCTCGGCCTCCCAGTTGTCGTTCATCCACCCCATGAGGGCGCCCGTGGTCTCGGCCGTGTCCCGCTCGTAGACGAGCGCGATGGGCTCTTCCCCGCCGAGGTGGTCGAGCCCCACGCCGGTGTACATGGCACAGAGCCGCATCGCCGCCGGATCGGGCTGGAACGAGATCGTCTCGTGGTGGAGGTGCTGGTGGGCCACGTTCACGAGCGGCGGTAGGTGAGCCGAGGGCCAGGCGGCGGCGTTCATCCCCCCATGATACGCCCACCCCGGCCCGACCTTCCCGCTCGTCCTCGCTCCCCCAAAGAGAGACGGAGCGGGGCGAGTCGAGGTGTAGCGAACCCATGGGAACGTATTTAGAGTGCGGGCCATGTCTGCTCGGTTCTGGGTCCCCTTGGTCGGCCTCCTCGTGGGGTGCGGCGACCAGAAACAAGCCGCTCCTCCGGCACCGAGCGCCACCGCGACCGCGACCGTGGTCACCACCGCCACCGCCTCAGCGGCAGACGGGACGGCGGTGGCGCAGTTCTGCAAGGCGCACGACGCGAAACTCGATGCGCTCCTTGCGACCTGCGACAAGAAAGACGCCGCCGAGCTGCACGCCGTGGTCGCTTCCGGGATCCAGAACAGCAAGCGCCGCTGCGCCTCGCTGAAGGATGTGCGCGTCGTCGAAGCGAAGGTGCCCGCCTGCCTCGCCACCGTCGCGACCTGGCACGATGCCAAGCTCGACCACCTCCAGTACGAGCCCGCGTGTCGCGAGGCCCTCGTTGGGCTCGCCGCCGACGGCGCCCCGTGTGAGCTCGACCTCTCGTGCAAACCCGGCTCGCACTGCTTGCCCAAGCCTGAAGCAGACGACCTCGAGCACGTGTGCACCCCCGCCCCCCAAGAAGGCGACCCGTGTCGTGTCCGCGCCGGTCACAGCTGCGGGCCGAAGCTCGACTGCGTCGAGTCGACCGGCAAGTGCGTCGCCAGAGGCAAAGCGGGCGACGCCTGCGGCTCGGCCCAGGCGACCTGCGAAGAGGGACTGGCCTGCCTTCGCAACCACTCCAAGGACCCCACCGGCAAGTGCGGCCCGCGCCGCAAGAACGACGAGGGCTGCCATCAGTGGGCCGAATGCGAGGGACGCTGCAAGCCCGCGGCCCCAACGCTCCTCGACGGCCGCTGCGTCTCCTTCTGCAACGCTCCCTGACGTCAACCGCCGACGCAGGTGTCACTCAGATCGCGATGGCCTCACTCTGGTGGGCTGCGTTCCGTTCAAGCTCGCATGGGGCGACGAACGAGGCCTCGTGCTCTCTGCGCTCGTCGGCGTCGTCATCGGTGCGAGCTGTCGCGGGGCATGACGGATATGCTGGTCCCATGTGGAGAGCCGCGCTCGTCACCCTCGTCCTCATGGGCTGTGCCCCACCATGTCCGCCGCCGGCCACCGGCGACGCCGTGGTCCCCATCGCCCCCACCACCGCATCCTGCCCGGACGTCGTCGAGCCCGAAGCCGCGCCGACGGTGGCCGAAGCGCCAACGGAAGCGTCTTTCGCTGGCTTCGATGGCCGTTGGTACTTCGTGGAGCCGGGCGACGACGACGTCGAGCTAGTGATGGAGATCCACGGCAACCGAGGCGCCATTCGCAAGGTCGGACGTGAGCCGTCGCAGCCCATCGACATCGTGCTCCAGGCCAATGGAATGGCCCTCGTCGAGGTCACCGATGCCGATGGCGACGTCGAGCGCGCTTTCCTCGTGCCGCGGGGGCCGCATTCGGTCACCGCCTTCGAGTTCGGCGACGATGAAGCGCTGGTGGGTCGGCGAGAGGGCCCCCTGCCGACCTGGCTTCGCGGTCAGTGGGTGTTCGCAAGCCTGCGGGGGCGTACCCCGTTCACGCTGGACGTCGACGGCGAACGAGGCCGCATGGTTCGCAAGGGCGAGACCCACGAGATCAGCATCCGCGGGATTCGGCAAGAGGGCGCCATGACCGAGCTCGTGGTCCGGGTCCAAGACCCTGGCGAGCATGAAGAGATGGCATGGCTTCGCCTTCACGAGGTCGAGCCCGGCGTCTACCTCGCCTTCGAGGGGCACCAAGAAGAGTTCGTCGTGATGCACCGGCCGGGCACGAAGCCCCGATGGCTCACGCAAGCGAGCCGGAAAAGCTCGTCACGGGTGCCCCCGCCGATGGTCTCACCAACGCCGCCGACGCCGGTGAAGCCACCGGCGCCGACGCCGTGAGCGTCAAACGCGCTCGATGATGGTGGCGATGCCCATGCCGCCACCGATGCAGAGCGTGATGAGGGCGGTGTTCTTGTCGGCACGCTCGAGCTCGTCGACGGCCGTGCCGAGCAGGCAAGCTCCCGTGGCGCCGAGCGGATGACCGAGCGCGATGGCGCCTCCGTTGACGTTGACGCGCTCGGGGTCGATCTCGAGGTTGCGAATGGTCTGGAGAGGCACGGTGGCGAAGGCCTCGTTGATCTCCCAGAGGTCGATGTCACCGACCTCCATCTTGGCGTTCGCCAACGCCTTCCGAGACGCCGGCGTGGGCGCGGTGAGCATGATGACCGGCTCGTCTCCCGCGGTCGCCGTGGTGCGCAGTCGAGCGCGCGGCTTCACGCCGTGAGCCTTGCCCCACTCCTCGGTGCCGAGGAGCACCACCGCGGCCCCGTCGACGATGCCGCTGGAGTTGCCGGCGGTGTGCACATGCTCGATCTTCTTCACGTCGGGGTAGACCTTGAGCGCGAGCTCATCGAGGGTCTCGCCGTTGGGGCCCACGGCCATGGCGCCCATGCCTTCGAAGGCCGGCTTGAGGCTGGCCAACGACTCCATGGTGGTCGACGGTCGCATGTGCTCGTCGTGGTCGAGGGCGACCTCGCCGTCGGCGTTCTTCACGGCGAAGAGACTCTTGTCGAAGCGCTTCTCCTCCCAGGCCAGGGCCGCACGCCGCTGGCTCTCGAGGGCGAAGGCGTCGACGTTCTCGCGGGTGAAGCCCTCTCGGGTAGCGATGAGGTCGCCGCTGATCCCCTGCGGCACCTGCACGATCTTCTTTCGCAGCTCGAGGTTGTTGCCGTCGATCCCCGCCCCGTCTGCGCCGAGGGGGACACGCGACATGCTCTCGACGCCGCCGCCGACGGTGAGCATCTGGTCGCCGCTCTGAACCCCGAAGGCAGCGAAGTTGATGGCCTGAAGGCCCGAGCCACAGAAACGGTTCACGGTGCAGCCGGTGACCTCGTAGGGCCAACCCGCCGCGAGGATGGCATTGCGCGCGATGCAGGCGCCTTGGTCGTTGACCTGGCCGACGCAGCCGATGACCACGTCATCGACGTGTTTGGGGTCGAAGCCAGACTTTTCGACCATGCGGTTGAGGGTCTGAGCGAGGAGCTCCTGTGGGTGAATCCCCGAGAGCGCACCCTTGCCGGCCTTGCCGCGACCCCGGGGGGTTCGGACGGCGTCGTAGATGTAGACGTCCTTCATGACCCCCCATCGTTAGCACAGGCCCGACCGACAACGCGCTAGCGTGCGTGTCATGCTCCGCATCTGCCTCGCGGTCGCGCTCCTCCTCACACTGGTCCCGATCCCTGCCCAAGCCTGCGCGACGGCTCCTCCCATCGACGCTTCGGTCGACGTGGTCGGCGAGGACGCCATCATCATCTGGGATCCCGCCAAGAAGCAGCAGCAATTCATCCGGCGCGCCACCTTCCGTAGCGCCGTCGACGACTTCGGCTTCCTGGTGCCCACCCCCAACGTGCCCCAGCTCGACGAAGCGGACGACGCCCTCTTCGGCCGTCTCAGCGCCTACATCGACCCCGGGGAGGTCAGGGTCAACGAGTACGAGGTCGGCTGGACCCTGTGCGGCGCCTTCATGCTCGGCGCCGACCGCGCCAGTGGGGACTTCGACGACCCGGTGCAGGTGCTTGCCGAGGCGCGCGTGGCCGGGTTCGACGTCGCCTCGCTGAAGGCCACCGACCCCGATGCCCTCGCGCAGTGGCTGCAGGACCACGGCTACGACTTCCGCCCCGCCCTGCGGAGCTGGCTGCGGGCGTACATCGACCAGGGTTGGATCATCAACGCCTTCAAGGTCGGCCGCTCGAGCGACCGCGAGCTGGTGGGCAGCAAGGCCGTGCGCATGACCTTCACCGCGGAGCAGCCCTACTTTCCCTACCGCGAGCCAGAAGACAGCAAAGCCCACTACGGGCGCCGCCTGCGGGTCTTCCTCTTCACCCCCGACCGCTACGCGGCCGACCCCGTGGGCGAAGCCAAGCCCGCCCATCTCGACCACGCCACGGGTCTGTCCGGCCTCGACCGGAGCGGCTTCGAGGGGGTGGGCGAGGGCTGGTGGCTCCAGGTCTTCACCGACGACTCTGCTCGACGGCCTCCGGGGGGTGACTTGACCTTCTCACCCAAGCCTGGCGCCGAAGTGCGACTGTCTCCGCGCCCCATCGAGCACACCGTCACGATCCCCATCTTCCTCGATGTGCTCAGTTTCGTCGGGCTGCTCCTCTACCTCTTCTTGCGCTTCCGTCGTCGCCGCCCCGGCCCCACGCAGCTATGACATGCAGAGGTCACCATGGAACTGAAGAACACC
>JAUHZF010000080.1 GCA_030426145.1 Polyangia bacterium | reverse complement strand
GGGCAGATGAACACGTTGCAGCTCGACCACGTAGCCACGTGGGCTCATTCGCTCGTCGAGCACGTGCAGTCGCCACCCGCGCATGAGCTCGCCGTCGCCGAGCTCCTCCTCGCGCAAGCGGATGGCCGTATGCGCCACCGAATCCTCACACGAGTACTGCGTCTCGGTGTCGCGCCAGCCTTCACCGTCGTCGACCCAGACGCGTCGATGCCGAACCCGAACCTTCTGGACCTCGCCTCCCTCGAGCCAAGACCCGAGCGGTCCCCACGAGAGGAGCTCGCTCTTCGCTTGCTCCAAGACGGCGTCGACGATGGCGTGGCCACCTTCCAAGCGCCCTGCGATGCGAGCTGCCTGACGCTCGAGGCTCTCGGCACAGGCGTTCTGCCCCCCATCGCCGACCTCGTCGATCACCGCTTGCACGAGGTCGCTGAGGGCTTGGTCCCGGCGCTGCGACTGGAACTTGAGCGCCTCCTGCATCGCAGCCGAGGTCAGCTCGTGGGTGGCCAACCCCGTGGGTGGATCGTCGTCGTCGTCTTCCCCGGTAGTGACCGGCTCTTCGATGGCCGCGGTGCGCTTCGGCACCGACGACGGCGGCGTCTGCGGCGCCACCGACGAGATGGCGGGCTCCTCGATGGGCGCCGTCACGGCCGACTGGCTGAGGTTCTCCGCCACGTCTTGGTTCATCACCTGCGTCGACGGTCCAACCTGAGCCCGCACCGGCGTGGCCACAGGCGGCGCGATGGGGGCGCGCTCGACGGGCGGCGCGATGGGGGCGCGCTCGACGGGCGGCGCGATGGGGGCGCGCTCGACGGGCGGCGCGATGGGGGCGCGCTCGGGCGGCGGGTGCGAACCCTGCGGCACGTGAGAAGGCTGCGGCACGTGAGAAGGCTGCGGCACGTGCGAAGGCTGCGGCACGTGCGAAGGCTGCGGCACGTGCGAAGGCTGCGGTGGATGCGAGCCGACTGGCGCCGCCGTCGGTACGTGAGCCGGCGGGGGTGGGTGCTCGGGCGGGTAGGAACCGCTCTGGTCGTAGGCGTTGGCCTGGTCGCGCTGGGCCGCGAGCGCCATGCGGGCCGCGTCGTGGAGGGCGACGGGGTGATTGGGCGAGGTGGGTCCGGCCATGGTGGCCTCGTCTTCGATGCTGGCCATCCGCGTGGCGGCCTCACCGCCAAGGATCCGCACCCGGAGTGCGTAAGCGCCGACAGCGACGAAGTCGTCCTCGGTGATGTTGGTCGGCTCGCGCCCGATGGTCTCTCGGTTGACCTGGGTGCCGTTGGTGCTGCCGAGGTCGATGATCATGCAGTCGCCCGCCTCGTTGACGGTGAGCATGGCGTGGCAGCGGGACACGCTGTCGTCGGGGAGGCAGAGATCGTTGTCGACGTCGCGCCCCACCGTGAGCTCGGTCTGATGAAAGACCTGCGTGGTCTCCTGCCCCTCGGGGTCGGTGACCAGCGCGATGAGGATGACCTCGCCGGCGTCGGTTCGGCTCACCACGTCCGCGGGGTTGAGCTTGGAGACGTCGATGGGGGGCGGCGTCGGCGGCAGGTTGCCCATGTAGCTGTCGCCGTATCCACTCGACGCCGTCGATGCCTGCCGTCGTGGCATCGGCTGACCTGAATCGTGGGTCGAGGCGACGACACCCGAATCACTGTTTGGAGGTCGTTCGGTCGAGCCGACACCGCCCCCCGCAGGTGGTGCACCACCGGGGTGATTCGCGTGGTCCGTCATGGGTGCGTCGGTAGGATAACAAGATCCGCGGCGAACGTCGGAAGAGTTGGGGGGAATCGGCACGCTTGGCGAAACCAATCCCCCCTGGCGGGTGAGTTCAGGTGGGAGACCGCGTCGCGTAGAGCTCGGCCCCGCTCAGCTCGACGACGAGGTCGCGGGCGATCGCGGGGACCACGGCGCTCTGACCCCGACGCAGCGTGAGCGCTCGGTCCGGGCCGAAAGACAGGGACGCCATTCCCCCTACACACACGATCGCCCACATGGTGTTGGGCGCCTCGATCCGGAGTGTGCCGTCTCCTCGCCAAGCCTCCACCTCGAACCAGGGTCCAGCCAAGAGCCGCTCGTGCCGCACCCGTTGCTCGTCGAGCAGGACCTCGACCTGAGGTCGACAGGTGGCCACGAAGGCGTCGCCGCGCGGCGCATCCCAGCTCGTGACGGCAAGGGATCGCGCCAGGTGGAGCTCGCGAAGCTGGCCTGCATCATCGCGACGGCCCGCGGCGTCATAGCGCCGATTCCAGTCCCAGTAGCGGTAGGTCACGCCCTTCCTTCCCGGAGCCACGAACTGCGGCTCCAGCAACGTGAGGCCGCGTCCGATGGCGTGTGGGGTGCCGGCCTCGATGATGAAAGCCTCACCCGCGTGCACCGGGACGAAGTTCATGAGGGCATCGAGGCGGCCTCCGGTCGCGATCGTCTCTTCGACCTGAGCGCGCCCGACGCCCTCGCGAAACCCGAGGTAGAGACCCGCCCCCGGCTCGGCCTCGAGAATCACCCACGCCTCCGGTTTGCCGCTCTCGTCATCGGCCAGCGCGGGGTCGCCGTCTCGAGGATGCACCTGAAGAGACAGGTCGTCGGCGGCGTCGAGCAGCTTCACGAGCAGCGGGGTCTGGCCGTAGACCGCGGCGACCTTCGTGCCGAGCCAGGCCTCTGGGGCAGCGGCGATCGCATGCGCCAGGGTGGGCCCTGCGCCCGGCTCGTCGGCCTCGAGCCGACTGGGGAAGCTCGGCTCGACCGAGATCTCCCACGATTCTCCGACGGGGGCGCCTTCGCCCAACCCGAGGCCTGCTTTGTAGCGCCGCCGGATCTTGGTCCCGCCCCATGGTGTGCGCGCGGGCGGGGTGAAGTTGTCGGGCTGGAGCCGCGATGCCTGAGGTCGATCCGTCACGCGCTCGACTCCATCGTGCGGGCGTAGCGTTCGATCACGTCGACGGCCTCCTCGGGGTCGTCGGTGATGGTGAGCCACGCGCGGTAGGCCTTCCCTTCGGCGAGCTTCTCGAGGAGCGGATAGACGGGCTTCTCCTCGGTCCAGAAGCGGCGCCCGAAGAAGACCATCGGACTCACGACCCCCACGGTCACGTAGTGATTCTGGCAGGCGTCCTGGAAGATCTCCTGAATCGTCCCCGCACTCCCGGGCGTGTAGATGATGCCGTGCTTGGCGATGGTGAGGAGGCCGTCCTCACGCACGCTGTTGGCGAAGTATTTCGCGAGATGGGTGGCGAATGCGTTGGGCGGCTCGTGCCCGTAGAGCCACGTCGGGATCCCGAGGCCACGATGCTGCGCCTGCACCTCGGGCGACGCCGGGAGGCGCTCGCGAACCTCGAAGGCTTTCGCCAACCACAGCTCGTCCCGATAGGTCGGTGCACCGGCGAGGATGTCGAGGGCTTGGTCGAGCGCGGCGTCGTCGCTTCCCGCGAGCCATGAGCCGAGGTGGGTCGCTTCCATGGCCCCAGGTCCGCCGCCGCTCGCCATCAGGTAGCCGTGTCGACTGAGCTTACGCGACATCTCCGCGGCCTGGCGATAGGCGGGAGCGGTTCGCGCCATGCTGTGGCCTCCCATGATCCCGACCACCCGGGGATCAGGCCCATCCTCTGGGTGCAGAAGCTCCTCGACGGCATCGGTCATGGCGTGGTCGTGGAGCCGCCGCGCCAGCGTCTCGCGGATGTCGGGAGGGGCGGCACCGCCCGTCGCCTTCCAGTGGGCGTAGACCCGGGCGTCGAGGCACTCGAGATAGCTCTCGGGCCGGTGGCGGTCGAAGCGGTCGTAGAGGTCGCCGATGCCGTAGAGACGCCCTTGATAGGGGTCGTAGGGCAAGCCCTCGATGCGTGGAAACACCAGCGCCCCGCCGCCGACGGCGTGGTCGCGAAGGCGCACGTCGAGCCGACACCCGAGGAAGACCGCTCCCGCCACGTCGCGGGCTAGGAGCGCATCGGTGTAACCCGACAGGTCGAGGTTCTGAAAGACCACGTCCGCCAGCCCCGCATCACTGGAGAGATGCGTCTCCAGCGCCTCGATGGTGTCGATCTCCTTCATGTGCCTCCACCGAACCGAGGCCGACAGGCCGCGTCAAGACGTCACGCAGCTCCCGACAAGGGAGCACCTCAACCTACGCCGTCGCCACTTTCTCGAAGATTTTCGAGCCACAGGACCCTTCCCGAGGCTCTGCATGTGCGGATAGCCTGATCGTCTGCGCCCGCGCCGTCGCGCCGGGCGCACCGGGTCGACACCATGAAGCTCACCACCTCCCCCACCCCGCCGCGACGCCATCGTCCGTGGGCCGTGGTGCTCTCGCCGCTCGCCGCCGCCCTCCTCGCCGCATGTACGGGGATCATCGGTAGCGAGGACGACGCACCAAACGGCCCCGACGTTCCCCCGTCGACGCCAACCGACTTCAACTGCGACCCCAACGCGGTGCCCGACGCGCTCCCGCTGCGACGCCTTTCGGACACCCAGTATCGCAACACACTGCGCGACCTCGTCGCCTACGCCCTGCCCGCCGAGTCGACCGCGGTCATGGCGGAGATCGAGTTTCAGACGGCACAGCTCGTGGCCGATGTCGCGGCCAACGACGGGGGTGACCAGCGGTACGCCAAGTTCAGCCGCCTCGATCAAACCGTGCAGCAATCTCACATCGACACCGGCTACTACGCAGCCGAAGCGGTGGGTGCGGCGCTGACCAACGACCCGGCTCGAATCGCCACCGCCATCGGCGACTGCGCCACCGACGCCGACCCCGGCAACGACGACACCTGCCTCGACGACTTCGTCCGGCGCTTCGGCGAGCGGGTCCTGCGGCGACCCATCACCGACGAAGACGTCACCTTCTATCGCGAGCCTGCCGGCTCGGCGCCCTTCGAGGCGGCCGACTATGCCGACGTCATCGCGCTGCTGCTCAATGCTCCCCACTTCCGCTACTTCGTAGAGCACGGTCAAGGTGGCTTCGATGACGACGCGGTCGCTCCGCTCGAGGCCTACGAGCTCGCGAGCCGCCTCTCCTACCACTTCTGGCAGACCATGCCCGACGATGCGCTCTTCGCCGCCGCGCGCTCGGGCGAGCTGCTGAGTGAAGATGGCTACCAGGCCCAGGTGGAGCGCATCTTCAACGACCCGCGCACCACGGCCTCGCTGGAGACCTTCTTCGGGCAATGGCTGCAGAACAGCACCCTCGAGCCCCTCGACTCGCGCGTCGGCAGCCCCGCCTTCGACACCATGCGCGGCACCTTCACGCCCACCCCCACGCTCCGCGAGGAGATGTGGCAAGAGGTCGTCGACAGCGCCACCTACTACACCGAGCAGGGTGGAAGCTTCGAGGACTTCTTCCGCAGCGACCGCTCTTTCGCCAAGACCCCCGAGCTCGCCTCGATCTACGGCGTCGAGCCTTGGACGAGCGGCGAGCCCCCGGCGATGGACGACCCCGCCCGCGCCGGCCTCATCACCCGTGCCGCCTACCTCGCCACGGGCTCGGCCAACACGCGCCCCGTCATGAAGGGCGTCTTCCTGCGCCGCGCCATCCTCTGCGACCCCATTCCTCCCCCGCCTCCCGAGGCGGAGAATGTGGAGATCGAGCTCCCGGAGGACGCCTCCACCCGCGAATACGTCGACGCCCTCACCGGGGGCGGAAGCTGCGGCTCGTGCCACACCCCGCTCATCAACCCCCTCGGCTTCGCGACCGAGAACTTCGACGCCCTCGGACGGAAGCGCGACGTGCAGGTCCTCATCGACCCCGCCACCGGCGACGTCATCGGCGAGGCGGAGCTCGACACGGAAGTGGTGCCGCTGGTCGACACCACCGACCCCCGCACCGCGGCCGACGCAGTCGAGCTCACGGAGCAGATCCTCGAGAGCCCCAAACCCTACGCCTGTTTCACCCGACAGTACTTCCGATACACGTTCGGCCGCCTCGAAGACCTCGACCGCGACGCCTGTGTGCTCGCCGACGTGAAGCGAAGCCTCGACGAAGGGGCCAGCCTCTCCGAAGTGCTTCGCACCGTGGCCCTCTCCGATGGCTTCAAGCAGCGGAGCTTCGACACCCCATGAAGAACGCAAAGCTCAATCGACGTCTCTTCCTCCGCGGCGCGGCGGGCTTCACCCTCGCCCTGCCGGTCTTGCCGTCGCTGCTCGAAGACGAGGCCGAGGCAGCCCCTACCGGGGTGCGTCGCTTCGTGGCCTTCGGCACCCCGCACGGCGGCGTGTGGCCGCAGAACATGTACCCGACCGACCCGCAGGGTCCGGAGACGATGACCTACGGTGGTCACCAGATCCGACGCAGCGACCTGCCCATGGTGGCCAACAACGGCCGCAACATCATCTCGCCGGTTCTGAGCGCAGCGAGCGATGTGCTCACCGAGCAGATCCGCAGCAAGCTCAACCTCGTTCGCGGCCTCGACGTGACCTTCTACCTCGCGCACCACCGCGGCGGTCACCTCGGCAACTACGCCGAGAACGACGGCAACGGCATGGACGGCCAGGCCCTCACGCAGCACCGACCCACGATCGACCAGATCATGGCCTGGTCGGACAACTTCTACCCGAACCTCTCCACCATCCTCGAGCGCTCGCTCGTCATCGGGCGGCCGGGCATGAGCGCCAACTGGTCCAACCCCGGCAGCCAGTCGGGCGTGGTTCAGAACATCACGCCGGAGAGCAACTCGCTCGTGCTGTTCAACCGCATCTTCGTGCCCGACGACGACCCCATGGAGACGCGCCCACCCATCGTCGACCGCGTCATCGACGACTACCACCGTCTACGCCAGGGGAACCGCCGTCTGTCCGCCGAGTACCGCCGCCGTCTGGACGACCACCTCGACCGGCTCGACGAGCTTCAGCGAAAGCTCAACGTCGCAGTCAGCTGCGGCGACATCCCGGTCCCCACCGTATCGTCCAACGAGGTGCAGAATCAGGCCAACCCGGCCTTCCACCTCAATGCGTCGGCACAGGCGCAGTACTGGTCGCTGCTCAACGACGTCATCGTCGCGGCCTTCATCTGCGACACCTCCCGCATCGCGAGCGTTCTCGCCGGCACCTACCACTCCGACTACGACGGCGACTGGCACCAGGAGATCGCACACCAGTCGGAGCTGCCGACGTGGCCCTTCCCCAACACGCCTCTCCCCGACAACGGCGGGCCGAGCCCCCAGGCCTACACGGTCCAGCATCACCAGCGCTTCTTCGAGGACGTCTTCCTCGACCTGGTGGGCAAGCTCGACGCGGTGCCCGACGGCGACGGCACGCTGCTCGACCGCACCCTGGTGCAATGGACCCAAGAGTGCGGTAGCCGCACCCACGACCCCATCGAGCTGCCGATCGTCACCGCCGGGAGCGGCGACGAATACTTCCGTACCGGCCAGTACGTCGACTATCGCAACCTCAACAGCCCGGCCCACAACGCCAATGGAGACAATGCGGTCGATTCACACACCGGCCTCGTCTACAACCAATGGCTCGGCACCGTGTGCACGGCCATGGGGCTCGACAAGAACGAGTACGAGAGCGGCCAGTACGGCGGCTACGGCGAGCTCATTCTCAGCTCCGAGGGCTGGTACGCGGGGCAGGGCAAGTACCCGAGCGCGGTGCTCGACGTGATGGGCGAAGAGCTGCCCTACCTCAAGAGCTGAGGTAGGGCCCCCGAAGCGGGTCAGCGCCGGCAGTGGCCTTCGGCGTCGCAGGTGTAGAAGGGGCGACCGAGCTCCGACAGCGCCTCCTTGAAGCCGGCTGTCGCGCCCGCGATGACGAGCACGTAGTCGTCTGGCTTGGCGTAGGTGGTGGCGGCCTCGCGTGTGGCGCCGAGCGACACCGCCTTCACGCGCCCCGGCCAGGCGCCGAGCCAGCCCGCAGGGCGACCGGATTCGGCCTCGCTCGCAAGCTGTCCCGCGGTGGAGCTGAGTCGCTCGAAGCGGCCGGGGAACCCTTTGATCAACCCGTCGATGGCCTCTTGGAATTCGGTCTCCGAGATGGGACGAGCGGTGGTGACCTCGGTGAGCTCGCGGAGGAACTCGTCGACGCTGGCACGCGTGGTCTCGCCCTTCACCTGGGCGCTCAACAGGTGGTATCCGGCGTTGCGGTAGCGGGAGAAGTAGGACCGTGCGCCGTAGGTGTAGCCCTTGTCCTCACGAAGGTTGAGGTTGAGGCGGCTCGTGAACGCGCCCCCGAGGCTTCGGTTGAAGACCATGGCGGGGAAGTGGTCCTCCGCTCCGATCCCCGGCGCCCGACGGGCCGCGATGACGGTGGATTGTGACGCCTTGGGAAAGTCGACGAGGTAGATGGCCTTGGCCGGGAGCTCGGATGGCACCACGGCGGCGGGCTTGGCCGTGGGGCTGCCCTTCCAATCACCAAAGGCGTTCTTCAGGCCTCCACGAAGGGTGGCCTCGTCCACGGCGCCCACCACCACCACGATGGCCCCTTGGGGCTGGAAGACGGCGGGGTAGTGCGCCTTGATGTCGGCGTGGGAGATGGCCTTCAGGCTCGACTTGGTGCCGGCGGGGCGCGCACCGAGGTAGCCCTGACCGTAGAGCACGCGGCGCAGGACGACCCCTGCTGCGGCGCCGGGGTCCGACTCGCGCGACAGGGCGCTCGCCACCCAGAGGTCTTTGCGGCGCTTGAACTCGTCGGCGGGTAGGCTCGGGCGACGAAGCACGTCGGCGAGAAGGCCGAGCGACGGGTTCAGCTTGTCGGCGAGCATGTCGAGGTGGACGGTGACGGCGTCGATGTCGGTCGAGGTGCCGTAGTCGGTAGCCAGACGCTGGAACGCGTCGCCGAGCTCGAGCGCGTTCTTTCCCCCCGCGCCTTCGTCGAGCATGTCCCCAGTGAGCGCGGTGAGGCCCTCCTTGCCGGCGGGATCGGTCGCGCTGCCTCGAGGGAAGACGATGCGCATCGACACGAGGGGGGCCGAGCTCTGCTCGAGGTGCCAGACGCGCATGCCGTTGCCCATCGTCCAGGTGTTCACCTTGGGCAGGGACCAGCTCGACGCTTCGGCCGGCGTGGGGAGCTTCGACCAGTCGACGGGTGCGAGGGGTTCTGGCGCGGGCGGTTGCGGGGTGGGCTCCGGTGGAGGCGGGGGCGGGCTCTCGGCGGGAGGACAGCCGAGCAGACCTGCACCCAGGACGAGGCCGGCCACCCCGATGATGAAGCGGCTCACTTGCTCACCTCCCCGGGGATGATGTCGACCCGAAGCGCGGCGTCGGGCGTGACGTGCGTCCTTGCCGTGTGGGCCACCGCGGCCGGGATGAGGGAGGTGTAGCGGGCGAGGTCTTCGGCGAGGAAGTCGGCGCGACCCACGAGGTGGTAGTAGGTGCTGAGCATCTGGGCCCGCGACAGCACCGACTCGACACGGCCGTAGAAAGACTTGCGCCATCCGTTCACCGCGCGAAGCATCTCGTCTTCGGTGGGCGGCGTGGCGAGGGCCTTGCGCAGGGCAGCATCGAGCTCCTTGTGAAGGGCGTCCGCCGACACCCCAGGCGCCGCCGTCGCCTGCACGACGAACATGCTGCCGAGCGCGCGCGAGGCCTGGTAGGCCGAGACGTCCTTCGCGATCTTCTTGTCGTAGACGAGGGGCTTGTAGAGCCGGCTCGTCTTGCCCCCCGCGAGCACGGTGGCGAGGATGTCCATCTCGGCATCGCCCGGCTGCAAGAAGGCCGGGCTGTGGAACGCGAGGTGCACCCGTGGGAGCTTCACGTCGTCTTTCTCGACCACGTGTTTGGCGACGTTCGCAGGCACGGTGAAAGTGGGCTTGGGCGTGCGCTGCCCCTTGTTGATGCCGCCGAAGTATCGCTCGACCAGCTTCAGCGTCGCGGCGGGATCGATGTCACCGACGATGGTCACGACCGCATTGGAGGCGACGTAGTGCTGCCGGAAGAAGCCCTTCACGTCGCCGAGGGTGGCGGCGGTCAGGTCTTCATGGGTCCCGATGGTGGTGTGTTGGTACGGGTGCCCCTTCGGATAGAGATGGTTGTGAAAGTACTTGTAGACCATCCCGTAGGGGGTGTTCTCGTAGCGCTGGCGGCGCTCGTTCTTCACCACGTCGCGCTGGTTGTCGAGCTTGGCCTGCGTGAGCTTGTCGAGGAGCCCTCCCATACGATCCGCCTCCATCCACAAGGCGAGCTCGAGGTACTCCTTCGGCACCCGTTCGAAGTAGTTGGTGCGGTCGGTGTTGGTGGTGCCGTTGACGGAGCCACCGATCTTCTGGAACGGCTTGAAGTACTCGTCGTCG
The DNA here is from genome assembly GCA_030426145.1 of Polyangia bacterium. Classification (GTDB taxonomy): domain Bacteria; phylum Myxococcota_A; class Polyangia; order Polyangiales; family Polyangiaceae; genus JAPYTK01. The sequence continues at coordinate 18,557 of JAUHZF010000080.1, read as the reverse complement.
TAGTTCTTGCTGCCCTGAAACATCAGGTGCTCGAAGAGGTGCGCGAAGCCGCTTCGCCCTTCGCGCTCGTTGGCGGAGCCCACCATGTAGCGGACTTCGACCGCCACCACAGGGAGGCGCGGGTCGCGGCTGAGCAACACGGTGAGCCCGTTGCTGAGGGTGTGTGTCTCGACGTCGATCTGGGGCGGGGGCGGATTGGCGCCCATGCACAGAAGACCCAGGATCGCGATGACGAGAGGCCAGAGGCGACGAGGACTGAATCGGACCATCGCCCATGACCGTAGTGGCTCGATTCGCCGTGCGCCACGGCGCGGGCGGTCATTTCAGCGCGCGCCGATGTCGCCGGCCTTGCAGGTCGCCCCGGGTTTGGTGTCGCCACATGGCCGACGTAGGCGGACTTTCCAGCCACCCTGGTAGGCATAGGCGAGCTGCCACGTGCCGGGCGGAAGCGCCTCGAAGACGAAGTTCCCCGCCGCGTCGGACGTGGTCCCGCGCGCGATGAAGCGGCTCTCTTCTTCGGAGCACGGTGGACCGTCGTTGAGGGTCGTCACGGCGACGGTGCAGGCCTGCACCGAGGTGTTGGCCACCGGCTTGCCGTCACGGGTGATGCTGCCCTCCACCCGGATCGTCTTCAGCGGCCCCACGTCGGGAAGCTTCACCTTGCCGTCGACGGCGATGCGTCGGACGTCGGCGTCCAGGGCAGGCGCCACGTTGCGGCCGTAGTAGTGAACCCGCTCTCCTTCGGCCACGACGAGGCCGTGGGGCGAGATGGCCCAGATCTGCCCGTCGCCGACCACGAGGTCTTCGAAGGCGAGGGGAAAGGCGAGCTCACCCTGGGCGGGGATGCGTCGGGTCTTGCCATCAGGCGTCATCACCACCATCGCGCGGCCGCCCTCGAGCTGTGCCGCGATGGTGCCATCGAGCCCGATCCCGAAGTGTTCCGAGCGGAGGCCGAGTCCGCCGATGGGCTTCAGCTCGCCGTCGTCGTAGCGGTGGATGTGCAGCGGGTCCTGCGCGTAGACCACGCCGTCGGGGCTCGCGAGGAGCTTGGCCCCGGTGCGCAGGAGATTGTCGAAGGGCGGCCCCTTCTCCTTCTGTCCGAGGCGCCACACCGCGGTCTTCGTCGCCACGAGGATGGTGCCATCGGCCGCGACCGCCAGCGACTTGCCCGGAAAGCCCGACGGCTCGGGCAGGGGGTGGGTGACGAAGCCCTGGCCGCGATCCACCAACAACAGGTTCTCGGTGAGGACGACCCGGGTGTCACCGGTGATGCGCCCGTCCTTCACCTTCGTGATCCCGGGAGGCAAGGCCCAGCGCTCTGGCGAACCGTCGCCGACGCGCCACAGCTCCTTGATCTGACCGAGCTGCACCTCGCCCGTCTCGGCGTTGGTCATCACCATCTGCCCATCGGGTTGGCGATGCACGAACCCCAAGCGATCGGCGAGGGTGCCCACAGGATCCGCCACGCCCCCCTTCAGGCGACGCACGCGTCCGTGATCGAAGAGCCAAGCCACGTGGTCACGGCCCGGCACGAGCACGTCGGCCTCGATCCCCGCCACACGCTCGATCTTCCCGTCGCGCACGATGGCTTGCCCCCCGTCGAGCTCGATGTAGGCCACCGGCCCCGCAACCTTGGGCCCGTCCTGGCGGGCGGGTGCCGGCGCACGCTCCTGTGGCGGCTCCGACTTGGGACAGCCGGCCGTCATCAGCCCCAAGAAGAGGACCGTCATGATGCCCACGCGACGCATCGCGATGGATCTAAGCACACCCGGCGGGCCGGCTCAGCCCGCCCGCGTCCATCCCTCGTTGCGCACCTTGGCCAGCGCGTCGCGAAGCACGGTGGCGGCAGCCCCAGGACGGGTGGCGTTCTCGCTGATGTGGCGGCGATAGGCCCTCGCCCCTGGCACCCCGGTGAAGAGGCTCAGGAGGTGGCGTGTGACGGCGTGAAGGCGTCCATCGTGGTCCGTCACCCACCGGTCGGCGTAGTCGATCATGCGCTCGACCACCTCGTGGCGGCTCAGCACCGGGTGGTCGTCGTCGAAGAAGCGCCGGTCGGCCTCGGCGAAGAGGTAGGGGTCGTCGTAAGCCGCACGGCCGAGCATCACGGCGTCGACGTGGTCGAGCTGCGCCTCGACCTCATCGAGGGTCTTGAACCCGCCGTTGATCTCTACGAACAGCTGAGGGCGTTCTCTCTTGAGGCGATGGACCTCATCGTAGCGAAGCGGAGGCACGTTGCGGTTCTGCTTGGGACTCAAGCCCTGGAGCCATGCCTTGCGCGCATGCACGGTGAATCGGTCGGCCTCGGACGCGGCCACGATGTCGACGAAGCGGAGCATGTCTTCGTAGCGGTCGACGTCGTCGAAGCCGATGCGGTGCTTCACCGTCACCGGAACCGAGACCCGGGCCCTCATGGCGGCCACGCACTCGGCCACCCGCTCGGGACGCCCCATGAGGCACACGCCGAACTGCCCCCGCTGCACGCGGTCGCTGGGGCAGCCGACGTTGATGTTGATCTCGTCGTAGCCCCAGTCCTCGCCCATGGCCGCGCACTCGGCCATGGCCTCGGGGTCGTCCCCACCGAGCTGCAGGGAGATGGGGTGCTCTTCCTCCGAGTAGTCGAGGTGGTAGGCGCGATCCCCGTGGATGAGAGCGCCGGTGGTCACCATCTCGGTGTAGAGCAGCGTGCGGCGGGTGATGAGCCGCGCGAAGAAGCGGTAGTGCCGGTCGGTCCGATCCATCATCGGCGCGACGCTGATCGGCATCTGTCCGGCGCGGCTCATGGCCCAGGAGAGACCACGAGCCTCCTGGTTCCGTCAAGCGCCGCCATCGTCCTGCGCCTCTGGTTCTAGCCCTCGCGGTCGCGGTCGCCACGCTTCGAGCTGGCCACACCCCGGGCCACGGCGTCGTTGACCTGACGGAGGATTTGCTCGGGCAGTGGCCCTACCCCCGCTTCGACGTCGGCGTCGACGGTCGCGTCGACCTTCTCCAAGGTTTTCACGTCGCGCGCCGTACGGCGACGGAGCTTCCATTGCCGCAGCCAGCGCGAGAGCCGCCCCTCGGGCTCGGCCTCGCGCTTCGACCTCCGAAAGCGCTCGGCGGGCCCGACGAGCAGCCCCTCGCCCTCCGAAGCGAAGCGCTCCGCCTCGGCGAGCTGGCGCTCGGTGGTATAGGCCTGGAAGAACACGAGACCGGCGATGATGAGGAGGCCGGTCATGCTGGTGACCAGCGCCACCAGCCCCATGCCGACCGCCAAGACCTTCGCGATCTTGCAGGTGAGGCCGAGCCCGCGACGACGGCCCTTTCGCTTCCAGAGCCACGAGAAGAGCATGCGGCCGCCGTCGAGCGGATAGGCGACGAGCAGCACGTTGAACAAGAAGAGGCCGACGTTGATCTCCGCGACTTCAGCGAGGGTGAAGTGCAGGAGCGCCCCGTCGACCCAGAGCCGAGACAGGAGCCGGGCGGTATCGAGGGGGAAGACCAGGGCCACGTCGAATGCCCCCCCGGTGAGCAGATAGGCGGCGATCGCGCCCATCGCGAGCCCGAGGTTGACGAGCGGCCCCCCGGCCGCGACCCAGAACTCGGTGCGTGGCGTCGGCCCCTCGGCGACCATGACCATACCTCCGATGGGGGTGAGGATCATGTCCCCGGTTCGTTGGCCGAACCTACGGGCGGCGTAGACGTGGCCGAGCTCGTGAAGCAGCACGGAGCTGAAAAGCAGCACCATCGGCATCACCACCCACATGAGCAGGGCGAAGGGCGAGAAGCCCGCGATGCTGGTCCGCGCGAAGTAGAGAAGCAGGTAGGCCGGAAGCGACCAATGGATGCGTACATCGGTGCGATACAACCGAAACGCACGGAAGCTCCACGTCCACATCTCCCTCTTGGCTTATCACCCCGGGCGCTCTTGGGCGAAGTGATGCAGGCGTACCGCCTGAGGGCGCCGTCCCGGTCTGTGTCGCGACCTGCCCTGTCCACACCTGTTCTCCTCCTCCCCCCCGGAGGTGGGTCCTCGAAAAAAAAAGATGCGACACGGTGAGACAGTGTGCGCCCTAGCCACACACACCACCTGCTTGGAGAACTCCCGTGCGTCCCAACCGTCGTCCTTTCCGCTTTCTCGCCGCCATCTGTCTCTCGTCCCTGTCCTTCGCCGCATGTCAGAAGGCGCCCGGATCCGATGCACAAAACGTCATCGACGAGCCCGGGCCCGAGCCCCTTCGGGGCGTCGCGGACTTCCACCTCCACATGTTCGCCGAGGAGGCCTTCGGTGGAGGCTGGTTCCATGGGGAGCACGAGGGACATGGCCACGACCTGCCCTTCGCCGAGTGCGACGGGGGACAGGACCACGGTCGACTCTCCGAGGACCTTCAGTCCCTACTGCTGACCGAAGCCGTGTGCGGTCCCCAAGCGGTGGGACAGCTCGCGGCCGAGCTCAACCAGACGCTGCCCGACGAGGGCAAGGGCCCCTTCCTCGCGCTGATGGGGCTGCCGGGCAGCAAGGTCGCCCAAGGCCTGGGCATGGTGCCTGGTCTGCGTGAGCCCGACACCGGGGCGCATCGCCCGCTCGACGGTCCCAAGTGGAACACGATCGCCCATCACCAAGCCTGGGGGACCTACCTCCACGACGCTTACGAGGCCGGCCTTCGACTGCAGGTCGTCTCCGCCGTGAGCTACGACTGGCTCTGCAAGGCCATCCCCGAGGAGCTCCGGGAGGAGCGCAACAAGGGGTGCGACGAGATGGCCGACATCTACGTCCAGCTCGACATGGCGAACGACTTCGCCGCGCAGAACGATTGGGTCGAGGTGGCCAAGTCGGCGGCGGATGCGCGGCGCATCATCGGGGAGGGCAAGCTCGCGATGGTGCTCAGCGTCGAAGCCTCCCACATCCTCGAAGACTACGGCGACGATTGGATGACCGGCTTCGACCGCCTCTACGACGATTACAACGTGCGCACGCTGCAGCCCGTGCACCAGCTCGACAACCGCTTCGCCGGCGCGGCCCCGCACAACCCGTTCCACCACGTCTTCCAGTACCTGGAGAACTGTCACGTCGACTACGACTGCGCCCTCACCAATGGCGCGGTGACCCTCGGGTTCGACGTCGAGATGCGCGATGGCCGCTGTGTGAACACGGTCGGCCTCAAAGAAGACGGCAAGGCACTCCTCCAGGCCATGATGAGTCGCGGCATGATCATGGACGCCGCGCATCTATCGGAGCAGGCGCTGAGGGACCTCTACGGAGAGCTATCGCAGAACAGCTACTACCCCTTCTACCTTTCCCATGCGCACTTCCGCGAGATGATGCTCCCGAGCAAGCAGCACGAGGAGAAGACCACCCCATGGTGGGTCGCGAAGATGCTGCGGGAGACCGGAGGCATGATCGGTCTCCGCACTGCGCACGAAGAGGTGAACACCTACGAGGGTTCGGGCGTGGACAACGACTGCCACGGTTCGAGCAAGTCGTTCGCGCAGTACCTGGCCTATGGCACCAAGGAGCTCGGGGTCGATGTCGCCTTCGGCGCCGACTTCAACGGCTTCATCCAGCAGACCCGGCCACGTTTCGGTCCCGATGCCTGCTCGGCCTCCTTCCCGGAAGAGGCCCTGTGCCAGGCGCAGGCCCAAGAAGCGCAAGGCAACCGCCTCGGGACCGCGTACGACGAGTCGGGGCTCGCCCACACCGGCTTGCTCATGGACCTCGTCGACGACCTCGACCAGCTCGGAGCCGACGTCGCGCCGCTCGAGTCCTCCGCTCAGCGCTTCGTCAAGATGTGGGAGCGGGCAGAGCGAATCGCCGCGGGCGACCTGACGCGCAAGACTCCAGTGGAGTCGACGTCTGACCTCGAGGTAGCGCCCCTCGACGCGATCGAGGTGCTGCCTCCCCACGCGACGCGCAAGGCCGCCCTCGAAAGCTGCGAGTGACCCGCTAGCGGGATGCGGTCACGATGGGGCCGTCGATGACGGTTGGGTGCAAGGCGACCTCGAGTCGCTCTCGCGCGCTGCCATCGTGATCGAGGTGCAGCGCGAGAAAGGGCAAGGCGGCGTTAGCCACGAGCTCGAGCGTGGTCGATGGCGAGAGGAAGGACGCGCCGCAGCCGTCGGTCGCCCGGTCACCTCCCACGGCCTTCGCGAGAAAGCCGATGGAGTCGACCACGCCGCATACGTCGGTCGCGGTGAGATGCCCCGCTCGCTTCAGGTCGAGCAGGTAGTGCGGAGAGGTGAACGCCCCCCACATGGGTTGTTGCTTCTCGGCGTAGGGGACCGTGTTGTCGCCCTCGGCGGCGACCATCAGGACCGGGGCGTCGACCTGCGCGATGCCGTCCTCACGGTAGAACTCGAAGCCCGCGGGCGCGATGAGCAAGGCTGCCTTGATGCGCGCATCGCGGTAGCGATACGAGGCGGGTCCGAACACGGGAACCGCGAGACAGCGACGATCGTCATCGTGGACGGCACACTCGTCTCGCTGACGCTTGCCGTCGAAGCGCGCCCCCGTGATGCCGAGGGCGGTGCGGCCTCCAAACGAGTGGCCCGCGACCGCGACGCGGTCCATGTCGATGAGGTGGCCGAACCTCCGGTCGTCGCCCTTGGTGCGACGCTCGAGCTCGTCGAGCACGAAGGAGAGGTCGAGGGGGCGGTCGAAGGCGCTGCGTGCACGGTCTGCATCGCTGATCCCAGCCACCTTGTCGGCCACGGTGTGGCCTTTGTGGTCTGGAGCGGCCACCACGTACCCGTGGCTCGCGAGCATCTCTGCGAGCCCGACGTTGCCGAAGCGCGTGGAGCCTGCACCGTGGCTGATGAGCACCAATGGCAGGGGTCCACGCGTGGCGGGCGCGACCTCGCGCCGAGCATTGGCGATCGAGCGCAAACGGGCCACGGTGAAGCCAGCCGCTTCGACCTCGTAGACCTCTGGCTCACCCGAGCGCGGCGCCTCGGCCGCCGGGTACCAGACCTCGACCGTGATGTTGCGACCGCGCTCGGCGTCGTGGAGGGCGAGGGTGGTGACCCCGACGGGGTCGGCACCGAGGTTGACGGGCGGCATGGCGCCGGGGCCCAGGTTTCCGAAGCAGCCGGTGAGGGCGAAGGCCGCTGTGAACAACAGCGTGACCTGCGCCGCCACGGCGCCCCATGACGATCGCGTGGGGATGAGCACTGTCGATCAAGGTAGGGTCGGGGTCCCGAAAGGCAATGGTGTTTCGGGGCGCCTGGTCGAATCGTGACGGCCAATGAGATCGAGATGCTGAATTTGCATCTCCCAAACCGTTCGACGCATCGATTGCGCTGCCACACCCGCGCGGCGCAGTGATTTCGCGCGTGACCGAGGGCATGTGTCTTGCGACGTCTCGATGTGTCGCAATGCGCATACTCACCCTGATCCTATGGCTCTTGCTGGTCGGCTGCGGTGGCGGCGCGACCAGCATGCCCGATCCCGCTCCCCCGAAGGCCTCCGAGGGCGCAGTGCCCGACGCGCTCTTCGGCGCAGCCCTCACCTTCGACGGCGGTGACGGTGAGCGAAGCCAAGTGGCCAAGAGTGTCGACCGGGCCACCGAGGACATGAACCTCATCGCGCGTGGCATCGCGCGCAGTCGCCTGAAGGAGACCAATCGCGCCCCCGAGACCATCGAGTTGCGCCGGGAGGGCGATCGCCTCACCGTGGTCATCGACGGGCGCCGCTACGAGGGCCTCCTCGACGCCCCGCCCATCACGGTGAAGGGGATCACGGGCGACGAGGTCGCCATGACCTTTCGCATCTCGGGCGACCAGCTGCTGCAGACCTTCCGCGGCGAGGATGGAGGACGAGAGAACGCCTTCAGCCTCGTGGATGCGACCACGGTCGTGATGGACGTGCGGGTGTTCTCGCCGAGGCTCCCCGCCGACATCGTCTATGCGCTGACCTACCGCCGACCGCCAACCTCCGAGGAGGCACCATGACCACGCGGCCACATCGTGCGATCGTCACCACGTCGCGCATGCCCTTTGCGCTCGACATGATCCGCAAGCTCGGCAAGCAGGGCCACGCCGTGCATGCGACCGACACGTTCAGCACCGCTCCCGGGGGCCACTCGTCGTGGCTCGAAGGCCACCACCTGACGGCGTCGCCGCGATACGACACGGAGCACTTCATCGAAGACCTCCTGCGCATCGTCGAGGAGCATGACATCGACGTCCTGCTCCCGAGCTTCGAAGACGCCTTCTACATCGTCCGCGAGGCCGACCGCTTCGCGGGTAAGGTCGAGGTCTTCGCGCCGCCCTTCGACGTGATGCTTCAGCTCCACGACAAGGACCGGATGAGGCTGCTCGCGGAGGAGCTCGGAATCACGGTCCCGAAGACGACCGTGGCCAAGAGCGACGAAGAGCTCTGGCGCGCGGCCGAAGACTTCGGAGACTACTTCGCGCGGCCCGTCTACTCGCGCGGCGGCGTTCAGCTCCTCACCAATGCGGGCCCCCTCGCCGGCGCCCTCGCGCTCGAGGCCTGCCATCCGACCGAGGCTCAGCCGTGGCTCGTGCAGCCCTTCGTGCGAGGCAAAGACGTGTGCACGTGCAGCGTCGCGCACCACGGTCGCATGGTGGCGCACGGCGCCTACGTGCACCCCCGCGAGATCGAGCACGCCGGGGGCATCGTGTTCGAATCGGTCGACGAGCCCGAGACCCTGGCCATCGCGCGAACCATCATCGAAGCCACCGGGTATCACGGTCACATCTCTCTCGACTTCCTGCGCACCGACGACGGCCTGGTGCTCATCGAGTGCAACCCGCGCCCAACCGCCGGACTCTTCGCCATGTCCCCCCAGATGTACGAGCGCGCCCTCTTCGGTCCGTTGCCCGACGAGGTGATCGAGGCGGAGGTGGGCGTGCGAAAGAAGTACAGCAGCGCCCTCATCCGGGACATGTTCCTGCACTGGCGCGAGGCGCCCGAGGACATCAAGCACCTCTTCTCGGCCGCCAAGGAGCACTACGCCGAGCCCGGCGACCTCCTCCCGGGGCTCTACCAGCTGCTCTCCTACAGCCACGTCATCGCCTACCGGCTGCACGTCGGCGGGCACGCCTCGAACGCGCTGCTCGAGGCCTACTTCGACGACGTGCTCTTCAACGGGTAGCGCGGGCTACATCTTGCGGCGTGCGGCGATGGCCTCTTTCGCGCTGCGTACGGCAGCGACCTGAGGGGACACCGCCTCGCGCTCGGCGCGGTCGAAGACGCCGGTCATGATCGCCCCTACGCGCTCGGCGTCTTTGGCGACGCGCTCCATGTCCCAGACGTAGTCGCTCGCGTCCTCGAGCTGCACACCCTCGTGGGCAGCCCCGATGACGCCCCCGAGGTTGATGACGAAGTCGGGCGCGTAGAGGATGTTGCGCTCGACCAGGCCGTCCGCGAGCGCCTCGTCGGCGAGCTGGTTGTTCGCGCTCCCCGCCACCACCGTGCACCGCAAGGCAGCGAGCGTGGGGGCATCGATCACGTCGCCGAGGGCACACGGCGCGAAGACGTCGACGTCTTGCGTGGCGATGACATCCGGGGTCACCAGCTGGGCGCCGAGAGCTTGGGCGACCTCACGGGCCCTCGCCTCGTCGATGTCGGTCACGATGAGCTCTGCGCCTTCCGCGGCGAGGAGCTCGGCCAGGCGTCTGCCCACGTTGCCGAGACCCTGGACCGCAACCCGCACGCCCTTCAGGTCCCGCTGGAGACGCCGGGCGACCGCCACACGAAGGCCCGCGAAGACGCCGTGGGCAGTAGGCGGCGACGAGTCGACGTGCCGTCCCGACACATACGGGGTCTTTTCGTGGATGATCCGCATGTCGTCGGGTGTGGTGCCGACGTCCTCCGCGATGATGTAGCGCCCGTTCAGCGCGTGTACGGCACGACCGAGCGCGTGCAGCAGCGCTGGGGTCTTGTCGCGCCGGCTGTCCCCGATCACCACCGCCTTGGCCCCACCCGCGGGGAGCTCGGCGAGCGCCAGCTTGTAGGACATGTGGCGCGCGAGCCTCAGCGCGTCGCGCAGCGCCTCCTCGTCGCTGGCATAGGGCCACATACGACAGCCACCACCCGACGTGCCGAAGGGGGCCGTGGTGTGAATCGCGATGATGGCCCGAAGCCCTGAGGCTTCGTCGCTGAACAGCGAGACCTGTTCGTGGTCGTCGAACTCGGGATGGTCGAAGAGTGCCATGGCCCCTTCTAACGCAAAGGCCGGACCACAGGCGCAATGCCGCGGATCGTGGTGCAAGCGCCCACGCGGCCGCGCAATCGCTGCGCCGCGACTTCAGCGGGCGCCCACGTCGAACTGCCGGCGTCCCAGCTTGATGTAGTGCGCCGTGCTGAGGGTCACGACGGCCGCGGTAACCACCAACAACATCACTGGCACCTGCCCCCAGCCCACCGCCGCGAGGACCACGAAAAACAACAGCACGCTGGCCACCTTGCCGTGAACCTCGTGCTCGGTGTCGACGGTGCCATGGCGGCGGCGAATGGCCACGTATCCGAGGCCGAGGATCCCGTCGCGCAGTACGAGCGTGGCCCAGAACCACAACGGGAGTGCCTCGAAGGCGGGGCTCGGTCGAAAGACCAGGTAGGTCACGAAAGCCACCTGCGCCAGCTTGTCGGCCACGGCATCGAGCGTGGCCCCGAAGCGCGACGCGAGCCCGAAACGACGGGCGATGAAACCATCGAGCACGTCGGACACCCCCAGACCAGCGAGGATGGCCACCAAGGTCAGCCGCGCGGGAGCCTCTCCCGCTACCGCCGGGGTATGCACCATCGTCTCGGCCACGAAGAGCCACACGGGCACGAGGAGCACACGCAACGACGAGATCGCATTGGGGAGCCAGCGCGGGACGCTCACGGAACTGACGTAGCACCCCGCAGGGCCGGGCCCTATTCGATGACGGAGTCGGTCACATCGATGGGCGTGTCGTCGTGGCCGGAGATCTGGGGGTAGGTCGGGTACCAGCTACCGCCGACGTTGTCGGTGATCACCGAGCGGTCGATGACGATGTTGCCGCTGTGGTCGTTGGTCACGAAGAAGATCGCGCTGCCATGCACGTTCGCCTCGTTGTGCTGGATGCGCGTGCCGCAGATATCGAGGGTCATGGTGTTGCCGTCATTGAAGATGGCGCCGCCCTTCCCCCCACCCTCCGAGCCCGACGGGGTCGCCACGTCGACCCCATCGTTGTGGGTGAACATGCTGTTGAGGATGGTCCACGAGACCCCGATGCTGCTGATGGCCCCGCCGTTCGAGGCGCGGTTTCCGAGACCCTCACCTCCGCCGAACGTGGTGTTCACGAGGTAGACCGGTCGACCTTCGAACTGGGACAACGCCCGCACGGCCCCGCCGCCCACCGTGATCCCCTCTTCTTCGGTCACGTTGTTGAAGAAGCGGGTGTTGATGATCTTCAGACGCCCGCCACGCGCCCAGATGGCTCCCCCGCCCCGGTACTCTTCTTCCCGCTTGGAGCTCGCGTCGATGAGGGTGATGTTCTGCACCGATAGCCGGGGGTGGTCCTGGTTGTCGCAATGCGACGTCGTCCAGCGCTGCGCCTCGTCGCAGGTGTTCATGTAGAGGATGCGGTGGTTCCCCGCGCCGCTCAGCGTGACCTTGCCTCCCCCGTCGATGACGATCACGGGACCCGTGTCGTTGAAGACCTTCGCGGTTCGATCGAGCGTGATGATCACGTCGTCGGGACCGCAATCGAAGGTGATGACCCCGCCCTTGGCCACCGCTTCGACGAAGGCATCCGAAGTGCAGCTCTCCGCCGTACCGTCGCCGACGACGGTGGTGGGATTCGACACGTCCTCGAGACCAGCCTCCGCCGGCACGTCGCAGGTCGCTTCCTGATTCTGGTTCCCCGCAGGGGGACCGTCGTCCGGGTTGGTGAGGGGGTTGGGAACCAAGACGCTGTCACCGCCGTCGTCACCGCATGCGACGGAGAAGGCGGCGATGACGACGAGACAGCTTCCGTAGACGGGCCGCATTCTGCGTAGACTATCGGCCCGCCCGCCAATGCGAAAGCGGCGCTGGAAACGACGAGTATCCCCCCGTATCGTGGAAGCCGATGGAGTTTCGTGGCGTCTTCACGCCCCCGGCCATGGGGAGTCGACATCGTCCGATTCGTCTGGGCGGGGACGGCCGGATCGTGTTGAAGGACGAGGGTCTGGAGGTACACGCGCGCAAGGCCGAGAAGTACCGCAGCCACATCGCGGTGATTTTCGCGGTGGCCGTGCTTGCGGTGGCCGCGATCGCGGACACGAAGCTGAATCTGAACGTGCTCGACGGCGAGATGCTGGGCATCGTCTTCTGCGTCGCGCTGTTCGGAAGCTTGGCCTTCATGTCGCGGAGCAAGCTCGGGTCAGAGCAGGTCGTGCTCTTCCCGTGGGCGTCGGTGAAGCAGGTCGACGTGGTCGAGGGCGAGCTGACCATCCTCATCAAGCGCAACGACCCCAAGGGAACGCTTCACTTCAAGCCGGTTGGTGGGGCGGACGACGCCGCCACCGCCGTGCGTTCACGCATCTGAACCCAAAGAAGCGGGCACCTCACCCGACGTGAGGGTTGATCCTCACGTGGCGTGAGGGCGCAGGTTAGGGTGGTCATCGTGAACGACCCCACCGCTCTCAAGTCCTCGTTCAAGGTCGCCGCGGTCGCCCGACGCACCGGTGTGTCGGTTCGCACGCTGCACTACTACGAGGAGATCGGCCTTCTCGCGCCTTCCGGCCGCACCGCCGCCGGGCATCGTTTGTACACCACAGCCGACATTCAGCGACTGCAGCAGATCCGTAGCTTGCAGCAGCTGGGCTTGTCGCTCGCCGAGGTGAGTGACTGCCTCATCGAAGGGCGAATGGACCCACGCAAGGTGGTCTCGGACCATCTTGCCAAGGTCGAGCAGGAGCAGCGAGCGCTCGATCGGCTCGCGTCGCAGCTCAGGGCCCTCGCCCAGGAGCTCGAGCGGGGTACGCCCGATGACGCCAACCCCGAAACCCTGTTGAACGCATTGGAGCTCATCACCATGTACGAGCAATATTTCACCCCCGCCCAACGAGAACGTCTCGCCAACCACCAGTCTTCGGGTGACGAGACCGTGACCCCCGTGCTCGAGCAGCTCGACGCCGCACGGCAGCGCGGCGTCGCCCCCACCGACCCGGAAGCCAAACGGCTCCTTCGTCGCTTCGAAGAAGCTGTCGAAGCCGTAGCCGGTGGCGACGAGGCCATGACCCAGGCCATCTACAAACTCCTTCACGACGAGAAGAAGGCACGCGAAGACCACGGCATCTCCGAGGCGCTCTTCGCCTACCTGGGTCAGATCTCTGGCGAGCCCGAGCACTGACCGAATGGGGGCGGAGAGCTGGGTTCCAGGGGCGCCAGACGGTAGGCTCCACCGCGTCATGGCGGGCAAGATCCCCAGCACCCCAGCGCTCCGTCTCCTTCGCCAAGCCGGCGTCGAACACGAGGTGCACGCCTATGCCTACGAGCCGCGGGGCGGCACGAGCCACTCGTCACGTGCACTCGGCGTCGACGAGCATCTCGTCATCAAGACGCTCATCTTCGAGGCCGATGGCAAAGCGGTCGTGGTGCTCATGCACGGCGACCGCAAGGTGAGCGCCAAGCAGCTCGCGCGCGAGCTCGGGGTGAAGGCTGCACGCCCGTGCAAGCCCGAGGTCGCAGAGCGTCACACGGGCTATCGGGTGGGAGGTACGTCGCCCTTCGGTCTGCGCCGGCCTCTGCCCATCTATGCGGAGGCGACCATCTTCGAGCTCGACCGCGTCTACATCAACGCGGGAGCGCGCGGCTACCTCGTCTGCATCGCCCCTGCCGTCATCGAGAAAGTGCTCAGCCCATCCCGGGTTCGCGTGGCCGAGCCGAGCGCTCCGTCGTGACGCGATCGCCTCGACGTGTCACACCAGTGGCGGATGTCGCGGGGGGATGATGATGGAGGGCGGGGAGCGCCCGTGGCCGCGGCCGACGCGCCTCCGCCCCCCTCGGGTGACGCGCCCCGCTCTCGTAGGGCGTGGATCGCGGTCGTGGCGGTGCTGGCCGGCGCCTCCGCGGCGGTCTTCGCCTACCGTGCGATGAACGACGCCGAGCGTTCGAGCCGCTCGGAGACGGAGAAGAAGCGCAAGAAGAAGACGTCGAAGAAGACGTCGAAGAAGAAGCGGGAAGACCAGGACGCACGGACCCCCGACGACGTCACGCCGGCCCCCGCCCCGGCGCCTGAGCCCGTTCCTGCGCCTGCGCCACCGCGTCGCCGCAGCGCTGGGTGCTCGGAGCCGTCGGCCCCTGACCCGGCGTTGGTCGACCGCACACGCGCCCCGGACGCCACCGCCCCCGCCACCTTTCGCGCTCGGTTCGACACCACTGTCGGCACCTTCACCCTGGTCTGCAAACGCGAGCTCGCGCCGCACGCGGCGGATCGCCTCTTCAACCTGCTCGCGATCCGCTTCTACGACGGTGTGCCCTTCTTCCGCGTCGTAGAAGGTTTCGTCACCCAATGGGGCATCCACCCCAACCCCGACGTGAACACCGCCTGGCAGACGGCCAACATCGAGCCCGACCGGGTCGTGGCGTCGAACACGCGGGGCATGCTGACCTTTGCCCAGGCGGGCGCCCCGGCCAAACCCGGGTTCACCTCCGAGCGCCGGAGTGTGCAGCTCTACATCAATCAGAGCGACAACCACCGCCTCGACTCGATGGGGTTCGCCCCCTTCTGCGAGGTCGTGGACGAGGGCATGGACGTGGTGGACGAGATCTACGCCGGATATGGCGAGAAGGCGGGCCGCGACCAGAGCAAGCTCAACAGCAAGGGCGGCACCTACATGAAGGAGACCTACCCCGCCCTCGACTACATCGACCGCGCGTGTCTCATCGAGTGACGGACTTCTCCCACGGGCGCGAGTAGCATGCGCACGATGGTCCTCCGCGCGTCGATTCTGTTGATGGGGCTCACCTGCGTGGTCGTCGGTTGTGGTGAAGGCTCGAAGGCCGATCCCCCCGCCGAGACGAAGAAAAAGAAGAAGAAGAGCGGCAAGAAGAAGAAGGGCAGCGAGAAGAAGGCCGAGCGCGCGGATGACGACGCTCAACCGAAGCCGAAGCCCGCGGCGGAGCCGCCGCCGTGCCAGGGTGAGATGGCCAACTCGGAGCTACCGTGCCCTCTCTCCGATGGTCGCATGGGCTGGTGCTCTGGCGGCACGTGCAAAGACATCTGTCCCGCCGGCTATTCGTACGATCCACTCGACACGCAATGTCACCAACGACGGGACTGCCAACCCGCCACGGGCGACGTGCTCGAGCCGGTGAAGACCGCGAAGTGCAACCGATGCATGGGCGAGCACTGCTTCGATGAAGACGCCACCCAATCCATGCCCGAGTGACCCCGGGCAAGGAGGGGTGGCCGCTATGCGCTAACGCCGACGCCGACGAAGCAGCCCCAAGGCCAGCAACCAGGCGGGGTGGAACCCCGCGTCCGACTGGCCGGCCGCGGCGCAGCTACACCCGCCGTCGTTGGCTAGGCCACCATCGTCGCGCCCATGGCTCGACCCGGCGCCCGAGCCCCCGTCTCCCGAGGACACACCGCCCCCCGCGGCCATTCCGCCGGCTCCCCCCGCGCTGCTGGTGGTGCCCATACCGCCGACGCTCGTCGTGCCTCCCATGCCGCCGACGCCGGAAGTGCTTCCCATGCCGCCCACGCCAACAGTGGTCGAGCCAGCCATTCCCCCCGCACCGACGGTGCTCGTACTGGCCATGCCGCCAACCCCTGCGCTGGTACTGCTCGCGGCCACGCTGGTACTCGTGCTCGACGAGCTGCTCGACGTGGACGATGCGCTGCTCGACGTGGACGATGCGCTGCTCGACGTGGACGATGCGCTGCTCGAAACGCTCGTCGCGCCTCCCCCACCTCCGGTCGGCGGACCATCGAAGATCTCGGCGCTGGTGAGGCTGGAGGCACCGCCAGCGACCAGAACGTCGCCATTGGGCAGCGGGCTGGCGATGAAGCTGGTCCGGGCCACGCTCATCGACGGACCCGCCGACCAAACCCCGAGCGCCGGATCGTAGATCTCGGTGCTCGCGTGCTTCACCGTGCCGTTGGTGTTCTGGCCGCCCATCACGAGCACGCGGCCGTCGGCCAAGAGCGTCGCGGTGTGGCCGAGGCGCGGCAGCGACATCGACCCCGTGAGGGAGAAGGTCCCGGTCGTCGGGTCGTAGAGCTCGCAGTAGGTCGTCTGGCCCGCAGCGATGAGGATCTTGCCGTTCTGGAGCGTCGTCGCGGTGTGGTAGCCGTGATAGAAATTCAGGTTCGGGGTCGCGGTCCAGCTGTCGTTGGTGGGGTCGTAGATCTCCGCGGTGTTGCCCTTGCCGTAGATGCTGGCGCCCACCACCAAGACGCGGCCGTCGGCCAGCATCGACACGGTGTGACCATAGCGACGCTCGTTGGTGGTTCCGGCGCTGGCCCAGGTATCGTTGACCGGGTCGAAGCGAATCGCCGCATAGGGGTAGCTCTGTTGCGCCTGGCCTCCGACGACGAGGACCTCCCCCGACCCGAGCAGGATCGCTTTCGCCCAGTACCGGTTGGAGGACATGTTGCTCGCGAGGCTCCAGGTCCCCATGAGGGGGTCGAAGGTCTCGGCCGGTTCGGTGTAGTAGGTGCCGCCGATCACGAAGACGTCGCCGTTGGGCAGCAAGGTGGCGGTGGCGCCGGTACGACCATGCGTGGTCGGGGCCACGAAAGACCAGAGTCCGTTGCCCGTGGCGTAGACCTCCTGGAAGGTGTCCGGGCTGCCACCGCCGACGACCAGCACGTCACCGTTCTGAAGCACGGTGGCCGTGTGCCCGTGACGCCCCACGTTCATCGAGCCGGTGGCGGTCCAGGTCATGGCCGACTGCACCGCCCCGACCGGCCCTTCGTCGTCGTCGGGGCCGGCACAGCCTGCGAGCGGGCTCAGCGCCAGGGTGGTGACGAGGAGCGCTTTGGCGAGACGACGTGCCATCACTTCACCCGGATCATCTCGGGCGTCGCCGTGTGGGCCTCTGCGCTGTCGAGCAAGATCTCCTTGCCGAACTCGTCGCAGCCGTAGATGTCGAGGGTGACCTTGCCCACGCGGTCGTCGACGTTGGCGTAGCCCTCCTTGCCCGGCTCGATGCCCATGGCCTGAACGGCGTGGTCGGAGACGACCTGGCCGTCCTTGTCCTTGGCGACGACCTTGCAGACCTTCACCGGGGAGTGGTTGAGGATCTTGAAGCTCGTGTTGGTGACGACGGGCGCACCAGCCGCCTTCATCAGCTCCGCACACCCTGTGGAACCGACGGCGAAGGACATCGCGAGGAAGAGGGCGGCGGGACGAACGTACATACGAACAGGGGTCTCGAAATTCATGGCTTTGTACCTTTCGACCGGTTCGGACGACGCCCTGCGCAGCAGGTCGCGTTTTTTCTTCGAAGAATCTGACGTGGTACATCTCGGATCCATGGAGGCCGCCTTTCTGGAGCACCTCGCGCCCGGAGACCGTGACGCCTTCTCTGCCCTCGGCGACCTCGAAGCCCGTCTGACCCGAGCCGTCGACCAAGCCCGCGACACCCACGCCACGCTCGCGGTGCGTCCGGAGGCCTTTCTGAAGCACCTCGCGCGACACATGGCTGGCCAGGCACCCGAGCGGGCCTTCGAGCACCTCCACGCCGCCGACCTGTGGCTGGCGCTCGGTTGCGCCCAAGGGGATCCTGCGTCCATCCGTGCCTTCGACGCTCAGTTCGACCCCGACGTCGACGCTGCCCTTCGCCGGGTGCGCCGGGCGGACGTGGCGGAGGACGACATGCGCCAGGCCTTGCGGGAGAAGCTCTTCGTGGGTCGTGAAGACCGCGCCCCGAAGATCGCGGACTACGCCGGCCAGGGGTTTCTACAGAACTGGCTGCGCATCACCGCACTCCGCACCTTCACCGACCTCGTGCGCGCCGCCGGTCGCAACCCCGAGCGACCCGACGACGACCTGATGCGCCTCGCCGACGCCGACGACCTGGAGCTGTCGTTCCTGAAGAAGCACTACCGCAGCGCCTTCAAAGAAGCCTTCGAAGATGCGGTGATGAGCCTCGAGCCGCGCGAGCGCAACCTGCTGCGCCACAGCTGGGTACGTGGGCTCAGCATCGACCAGCTCGCCGCCCTCCATCACATCCATCGCGCCACGGCGGCTCGACGCCTCAACAAGGCGCGTGAGACGTTGCTGTCCCAGACCCGACAAGCGCTCATGAAGCGCCTCGAGATGGGTCGCGACGACGTAGAGAGCGTGATCCGTCTCATCCGCAGCCGTCTCGACATGAGCCTCGAGCGCGTGCTCGGCGACGCGACCGAACACGGCGGCAAGGCGGTGGGGGACTGACGGTGGCCGTCGAGCCCTGCCCCGACGAGAACGAGCTCGTCGGCTTCGTCGAGGGCCACCTGGGCCCGGAAGAAGAAGCCGACATCGAAGCGCACCTCGACCGCTGCCCGAGTTGCCACTCCATGCTCAGCGAGCTCGCCGAAGTGCTCGCCCCACCCCGAGAGGGTCTGTCCGAGCCGCCTGGTTTCGATCGCTACGAGCTCGAGGAGGAGCTCGGTGTCGG
>JAUHZF010000488.1 GCA_030426145.1 Polyangia bacterium | reverse complement strand
CCGGCCCCCCCCTCCTCCCCCTCATCGATGGGCGTGCCGCCGCTCTCGGGGGTCGACGCCGGCCCGCGCCAAGCCCGTGACCTCCCCGCGAAGAGGCCCACTTGGCTTCCCAAGCGGCTTGCCATCGCCGAACACGGCATGTGCGTCATCCACGACGGCGACTTGTACTGTCGGCACCGCGACAACGACGAAGTCCTCCCTCTCGTGGGGCTGTTCGATTCTCGAAATCATGTCCTTCTCCCCCATCGGGCCACCGACGTCGCCATGGCGTCGCACCACACCTGCGCCGTCACAGGCGACGGCCAACTGTACTGTTGGGGCAGCAATCAGGACGGCCAACTGGGCACCGGCCATACCGAGGCGCAGTCACAACCGGTGCCGGTCCCCGGGCTCGAGCGGGTCGTCGAGGTAGCCACCAGCGACCGTCACACCTGCGCTCGACAAACCGACGGCCGGGTCGCTTGCTGGGGCAGCAACCTGTTTGGGGAGGCAGGCCACGACACGGGCTTCGTAGACAATGCCGCCCAACTCGTTCGCCCCGTCTATGTGGCGGGTCTGAGCGACGTCGACCGCATTTGGATGGATCGCCTCCGCAGCTGCGCGCGCGTCGCGGGCGTCGCCTACTGCTGGGGCGGAGAAGAAGGCACCGCGTCCCCGGCCCTCCCCAAGCCTACCCGCGGGCAGGACGACCCGTTTCTGCTCAACCAGCAAGAAAGACGCTGCAAGTGGAGACGAGGCCGGACGTATCAGGTTTGCGGGTGGACCCGAGACCCGCAGCCGATGACGCGTCGCGTGCTCACCGGCAACCTCGATTGCGCGCTCTACGTCGATCGACGCATGCGGTGCCGCCATCGAACCTACGGCTACGCGGGAAGCCCTAGGCAAGAAGCCCCCCTGCCGGAACTCGAGAACGTTCGCGATCTGTCCGGCTCCGACACCTCGGGGCGCGTCTGCGCGCTCGCAGATCACGAGGTCTACTGCTGGGGAGGCCTGGGCCGTAGCGAGGGTGTCGTCGAGCGACTGGCCCTCCCGACGCGCTGAACGCCTTGCCGCTCGGCCAGCTGCGCGTCGCGAGCTTGCGGTCAGAGGTGTTCGGCGAAGTAATCCGCCACCCGCCGGTAGGCGTACTTGCGTGCGTCCGGCGTGCGGTAGCCGTGCCGCTCGCCGGGGAAGACGAGCAGGTCGAAGTCCTTGTCGGCGGCGACGAGGGCGTCGATGAGCTTGGCCGTGTGCTCGAAGTGCACGTTTTCATCCATGAGGGCGTGGATGACGAGCAGCTTGCCCTTCAGCTTGTTCACGCGCGGCAGCACACTCGAGGCCTCGTAACCCACGGTGTTCGTCTGGGGCGTCTGCATGAACCGCTCGGTGTAGCCGGTGTCGTAGAAGCGCCAGTCGGTGACCGGGCTCCCGCTCACACCGACCTTGAACACGTCGGGCGCCTCGAGCATGGCGAGCGCGGTCATGTAGCCGCCGTAGCTGTGGCCGTAGATGCCGATGCGGTTGGCGTCGACGAAGGGCAGGGTCTGCAGGTGCTTCACGCCCCTCAGCTGGTCCTCGATCTCGACCTTGCCCATCTCGCGGTAGATGGGGGCCTCGAAGTCGTGGCCACGACCGGTGGAGCCGCGGTTGTCGAGCTGCCAGATGACGAAGCCGCGATCGGCGAGGTGCTGCCAGATGAGCCGCGGGTTCCACTCGTTTCTGATCGTCTGCACCCCTGGTCCGCCGTAGACCATGACGATGACGGGGTAGCGCTTCTTGGGGTCCATGTTGCGCGGCTTGAGAAGCGCGCCGTAGAGGGCTGGCTTGCCCTCGTCTTCGATCTTCACGACCTCCGGGGTGCGGAGCTTCAGCTCCTCGAAGTCGTCGTCCATCGGCACCGGCAAGCTGCCGGCCGCCTTGCCCTGCGCGTCGAAGACCGTCGCTTGAGGCGGCGCAGACAAGGACGAGTGAATGTCGACGTAGCCGCGACCTGGGCTTCGACCGGCGACCTCGTGCACGCCCTCGGTCTCGGAGAGCTTCTCGAGCCCATCACCCTCGATGGTGCGGGCGTAGATCTGTCGGTCGAGCACGGCGTCCTTGTTGCCGACGAAGAGGACCTTCTTGCCGCTCGCATCGGGACCGAGGAGGTGGAACACGTCCCAGTCGCCCGAGGTGAGCACGGTGCGCACCGCACCGGTGGTCGGGTCGCGGCGCTCGAGGTGCCGATGGCCCTTCGCACGAGGCGCGGTCCAGAGCAGGTCGGCGCCGACCAGGACCATGTCCGAGAAGTCGATCCAGGTCTGGCTCTTCTCCTCGATGATGTGCTCGCCCTTGCCCGTGGTCACGTCGACACGCACCAAGGCCAGGTTCTGTTGGGCCCGGTCGAGGCGCTGCACGTAGAGCGTCTTGCCGTCCTTCGAGAACTGCACACGACCGAGGTAGTGACCGCCCTCGTAGGCCTTCGCGGCCGGGAACTGCACCGGCACACTCTTGCGCCCCTGCGCGTCGACCACATGGAGCGTCGCGGTCGGGTTGGTGGTGCCGGCCCGTGGGTAGCGCAGCATCTGGAGGTCTGCCCCCTGCCGGTAACCCATGACCGGGATCTCTCCGACCTTGGTCTCGTCGACCTCGAGGTAAGCGAGGCGGTCGCAACTGGGCGACCACCAGAAGCCGCTCGGCTCACCGAACTCCTCCTGGCCGTTGAAGTCGCTCTGACCTCGCGTGATCCCCTCGGGTGCATTCTTGGTGAGGGGCACCTCGCGCTTGGTCTTCACCTCGACCGCGAAGAGTTCCTGACCGCGAACGTAAGCGACACGACTTCCGTCCGCGCAGATCTGCGGGTCGATCTCGGGGGTGTCCGAGTCGGTGAGACGCTGGATGCCCCCATCCTCGCCGCGGACGAAGACGTCGCCGCCGAGGGGTAGGAGCACTACGTTGGCCTCCGCCGCCCAGGCGTAACCCGTAACCCCGGTGATGCGCTTGCGCTGGCGCTCCCGCCGGAGCTCTTCTTCACGCGAGAGCTTGCGGTCGGCCTCGACCAAGTCGGCCGCGCGCACGAGCACCCGATGCTGTTTGGTGGTCAGGTCGTAGGCGAAGAGCGCCATCTCTTCGCCGCCGGACTCGGCCTGGAGGTAGGTCACGAGCTTGCCGTCGGGGGAGAGGCGCGCGGCCCGCGGAACCTGCCACCCGGGGGGCGGGAAGGCGGCGATGCGGGCGAAGGTGATGGGGCTCGCGGACGCGGCCGCGATCTCGACCTGGAGGGGTGCAGGTTGGTTCATGGTGTCGGGCTGCGGCGGCGGGGGCGGCGGCATGGGAGGCGGACCACAGGCGATCAATCCCACCGCGAGCGCCATCCACCGGGCAATGGCAGAGGACATCGGATTCGTCTACCAGCCCCCCGACGTGGAGTCGACGGCTCGTCGTCGAGACCCGGATGCGGTAACCCTCTTGGTCGATGACCATGCAGCGCCATCCCGCCAGCGCCTACGGTTCGGGCCTGGTGAACGAAGAACCCCCACCCGGCGACCTCAACCGTCCCGAAGAGGTTCTCTACGAAGACCACCCGGCGCTCGTGCCTTCGGTGGGCTGGCTCATGCTGGCCATCTTCACCGTTGGGCTCGGGCTCATCTACCTGTGGTTCAGACGCGCCTCGGTTCACTACAAGATCACCACCGAACGGGTCGTGATCGAGACCGGTCTCTTGTCGAAGAAGATGAACCAAATCGACATCTACCGGATCAACGACTACGTGGTCGAGCGCCCCTTCGGCCAACGCCTGATGGGCACCGGCAACATCGTCGTGTCCGCCATGGACGCGACGGACGCGACCCTCAAGCTCGGGGGCCTCAAGACCGACGTGAAAGAGCTCTACGAGCGGCTCCGCACCGCGACCGAGAATGAGAAGCGCCGCCGCGGCGTGCGCATGGTCGACTACGAGTGATCCGAGGCCTCGCCGCCGAGCGCGGGCGGTGCCTTTTTGCGCTTGGGGTGGCGACGGCGGTGCACGGCGCGTAGGACGAGGCCGAGGGCAAACGCGATCCCGGCGGAGACGAACTGCCTCGGCAGCAACAGCACCCCGCCTGCAGCGAGGAGAATGCTGGAGAGGGTCGCGAGGAAGGGAGGGCCGTCGCGGCCGTCGTCCATGCTTGGTGTCGCGTCGGTCATGCGGGTTGGGCCAGGGCGCGGAGCGCGTCGAGGTGGCGCGGCTCGGGCGCCGCGACCTTCTCACACTCGAGCAGCGCGTACATCTCCTTCGCGAGGGGCGACGCCGGGTCGTAGAGCTGCTCGTCGAGCTGCTTCTCGAGGTCGCGGTCGAGGGCGCTGCCGATGGCGACCATGTCGCCCGGAATGGGGCCGTAGCTCTCCAGCACCCGCACCTCACGTTGGCCCCACGCCGCGTCGAGGATCTCACCGTCGTCGATGCGCGCGAAGGTCGCCCCGACGTCGACGGTGCCGTCGAGCACCGCCTTCACCACACGCTGGTGAGAGCCGAAGAACTGCTGCTCGGAGAAGGTGTCGCCTGGCTCGTGGCCGCGCGAGGCCAGCAGCGCACGCGGCAAGACATAGCCCGCGCTGCTTCGCTGATCGACCCAGCCCATGCGGTGGCCCTTCAGATCATCGAGGGTCTCGATGTCGCTGTCGGGGCGGGTGAAGACGGCCGTCGAGTAGCTCGTGCGACCCTTTCGAACCGGGACCGCCATCGCCGTGGCGAGGCCCCGGGGAACCAACGACAGGGCGACCAAAGGTGGAAGCCACATCAGATGAAAGGCGCCCTCTTCGGCCCCCTGCTCGAGCTCGTCGTACGAGACCATGAGGTGCCCGCTCGCGCGACGTCCCAACGCCTTGCCCAGCGTGCCGCAAAGCGCCGTCAGTCGTGGCAAGACCACGAGCGGATCGCGGCTCGTCGCGATCGCGATCCGCAGCGGAGCGTTCTGGTCGGCCTCACCCATGCCTCGATCCTAACGATCGCGAGGCCGAAAGGGAGCGACAACTCGCTGGATCAGGCGTGATCCATTTGTGACGAAGGAGGAACACCCTGGCCACCTTTTCCCCAGTTTACATACCTACACATACAACCTACTCTCATGTAGATGCTGGTGAGAAGGAAGGGTCCATCCTCGCCAGCGTAGAACCCGATGCCCCGCGCCGACGAGGGCAACCGAAAGAGGTGTGGTCGCGATGAACGAGCTGCTCAAGCGAGGCTGGATGGTGGGGGCGCTGCTCGCGCTGCTCCCCGGATGTACCGACGATTCCGAGCCCCTAGACCCGGACCTGGTGACCAACCAGGACGGCATCGCCACGCTCTCGGATCACGACAGCCTCTACGACGGCTGGCCCACCAACGACAAGCTCGCCGACGAGGGCAAGGCCGATGGCGTCTACCCCAAGAAGTTCACCGAGCTGGTCGCCCTGCAGTCGCGGGTGACGAGCCAGGCGCGGCGCGGCGTCTGCTCCATCTTCAGCGCCGTCGGCCTGATGGAGCACCTCTACATCGCCGAGGGCACGATCACGGAGCCCGACTTCTCCGAGCAGTTCCTGCAGTGGAGCGTCAAGGTCGAGACCGGCGGCTTCCCCAACAGCGAAGGCTCGTCCTCCAACTACAACCTCCGCGCCATCCACGACCACGGCATCGTGGAAGAGGCGGCCTGGCCCTACGTGGGACGCGCCTGGGACGAGCAGGACGATCCCGCCTGCACCGGCGACGATCAGCCGACCCGCTGCTACACCCACGGCGACCCGCCGCAGAACGCCCTCGACGCCGAGCGCTGGCATCTTCCCCGCGGTCGTTGGGTCAGCTCGCGCCGCAACTCCATCAAGGCCCACATGACGAGCGAGCAGGAGGCGGTCGTGGTCGGCGGCACCTTCTACTACCAGTCGTGGAACCACCGCTCCTCTGCGCTGCCGACGAACAACAGCTACTGGCGCAAGGGCTACGTCACCTACCCGAACGCCGAGGACGAGACGAAGTCGCTCGAGAAGCGTGCCGGCCACAGCTTCGTGCTCGTGGGCTGGGACGACGACCTCGAGGTCCAGAAGCGCGACGGCCAGGGCAACCTCGTGACGGACGAGAACGGCAACCCGATCGTGATGCTTGCGACCGACCGCGTGCTCGACTTGCAGGACCAGATCTGCATGCCCGGTCGGTATCGCATCATCGCGCGGAACGAGGA
>JAUHZF010000487.1 GCA_030426145.1 Polyangia bacterium | reverse complement strand
CCTCGGGCTCATCGAGCTGTGCAACCCCTACGACGGCAAGGGCTTCCGTGAGTCGGACGCCAACGCCCTCAGCTACATGGGGGAGCAGTTCGCCGACTTCCTCGACGAACGAGGGCTCTTGCTCGACCCCGACGCCGTCATCGCCCAGGCCGAGGCGCAGTCGAAGCGGAAGTAACACCGTGGGCCTTCGCGGGGCCTGACCGCTACCATCAGGTTCATGGCCGAGCGCCGCCGAGACCCTGCCAAGCTGCGCGAGCGGCTGCTCTACTTCCTGCTGGTGCCGGCCATCGGGCTCGCGGTCTTGCTGCTCGGCGCGGCGGCGCTCCGCACCACCCTCCAGATCGAAAAGGCTCGTCAGCAGACAGTCTTCGATGCGACCTGGGCGCTCGCGACCGAGCGCGTGAAGCGCCTCGACGAGATGATCATCGACCAGGACAACGCGGTCGATGCCGCGGTCGACGTGCGAAAGCTGAGGACCGTCGCCGACCGCTGGCTGCTCACGGCGGGCCGCGAGACGCCCACCGTGCGGGCGGTGTTGGTTCTCGACGCGGAGAGCGAAGACCTCGAGGTCCGCGCCTTCGTCTCTCGACGCCCCGGGCCCGAGGACGACCGTTTCCGCCGGCTTCTGGTGCACCGGCTGGTGCGCGAGATGAAGCTCGACGAGGCGCCGCGAGAACAGCTTCGCCACCTGCACCAAGACGTCGATGGCCAGAGCTATCTCCTGAGCTACTGGCAACGTCAGCAGTCGGGGCGCCGCTACCTGGTGGTGGCCTGGCACTACGTCGACAAGCTGGTGGCGGAGATCATGCCGCAGATCTATCGCGACCTCGACGGGTCGAGCCGCATGAACGTGGTGGATAGCCAG
Organism: Polyangia bacterium; assembly: GCA_030426145.1. Lineage (GTDB taxonomy): Bacteria > Myxococcota_A > Polyangia > Polyangiales > Polyangiaceae > JAPYTK01. The sequence continues at coordinate 5,316 of JAUHZF010000487.1, read as the reverse complement.
GGGCGCATCGTCTTCGGACAGCCCCTTCAGACCGCGAGCCTCGCGGTCAACCTCAACTACCCGACCACCCTGTACAACTGGCGTGTCAACGTGGCCCTCACGAGCGCCGAGGGCTTGGAGCAGCGGGCGATCCGACAGCGCTACGTGCAGCTCGGGGTGGTGGGACTCGCCATGCTCATCGCCGTCGCCGGGGTCGTCATCGTGGTTCGGGCCAGCATCTCCGAGCGCCGCCTCGCTGCGCTCAAGAGCGACTTCGTCGCGAACGTCTCCCACGAGCTGAAGACCCCTCTCGCGTCGGTGCGCATGTTCGGGGAGATGCTGCTGACGGGCCGTGTTCGCAACGACGACAAACGCCGGGAGTATCTCGAGATCATCGTGGGTGAGAGCGAACGCCTCACGAGCCTGATCGACAACGTGCTCGACTTCGCCAAGGTGGAGCGGGGCATGGAGGCCTACGCCTTCGCCGAGGCCGACCTGGCCGAGGTGGTGACCCGGGCCGTGGAGTCGCAGCGCTACCGCGCGGGCCGCGCCAACCTCGAGCTGAGGGTCGTCGCCGACGGGCCGATCCAGGGTCGCTTCGACAGCCGAGCCATCGAGCTCGCGGTGGTCAACCTGGTCGACAATGCCTTCAAGTACGCTCAGGACACGCCCTACGTAGAAGTGCGGGTCGCCGAACGCGAGCGTGAGGTGGAGGTGTCGGTCGTCGATGAAGGCCCGGGCATCGCCGACGAAGATGTGGACCGCATCTTCGAGCGCTTCGAGCGGGGGCGGGGCGGGTCGGTCTCGAAGGTGCGTGGCAGCGGCATCGGCCTCGCGCTCGTGCAGCACATCGCACGGGCTCACGGGGGCGACGCCGAGGTCGAGAGCCCGTGGACCGAAGACGGTCGAGGGGCTCGCTTTCGCATGCGCCTATCACGCGACGCGAGCTGATCGCCTCACTCGATGTCGGTGAGGTCGTCGCCCATCAGGTTGCCGCCGTCGTCGTCGCCGCTATCGGAGCTGCTGCTGTCGCCGCTGTCGCCGCTGTCGCCGCTGTCGCCGCTGTCGCCGCTGTCGCCGCTGTCGCCGTCGTCGCCGCTATCTCCGGCATCACCGTCATCTCCGGCGTCGCCATCATCACCCTCGTCGCCGCTCGCATCGCCGCCGCTGAGGTCGTCGCCCTCGTCCTCTTCGTCGGGGTCGTTCTGGGCCACCGCCTGACCATCGTCTTCGTCGTCGCTCGGGGCGGGCGGTGGCGGGGGTGGGGGCCGGTGCTCGGGGGGAACCTCGATGCCGTCGAGGACCTGGTCGAGCGCGCGCTTCTGCGCGAGGAAAGCTGCCCGCTCGCCGACCGGGAGCAGTCGCAGCGCGTCGAGCTTGAGGTCGAGGGCGTTGAAGTACTTGCCGTTGCGCTTGGCTTCGAAGTGCAGGTGCGGACCGGTGGAGCGGCCGGTCGAGCCCACGTAGCCGATGAGCTGTCGGGTCGCGACGGCGTCGCCCTGCTTGAGCCCCTTCGCGAAGCGCGACAGGTGGGCGTAGCCGGTCTGGATCGAACCGGGATGGTCGATGCGAATCAGGTTCCCGTAGCCCCCCGCGCGGCCGAGGAAGGCGATCTTTCCCCGCATGGCGGCGTAGACCGGCGTGCCAGAGGCGGCACCGAAATCGGTGCCGTTGTGAGGCCGCACGACCTTGAGGATGGGGTGCATGCGTTTCGGATTGAAGTTGGAGGTGACGGGAGAACCGGGCACGGGGGACCGCCAGCCCTGGTTCGTGGGGCGGCGCCCCTTCTCGTCGACGTAGCCTTTGTAGTCGTCGCCCTCGAACCAGTAGGCCCGGATGGGCGTCTTGCCCTCACCCGGTGGCTGGTACTCGATGACCTTGATGTGGTCGTAGTCGAAAAAGGCTCCGAGGCGCGTCTTCTCCACCACCGCCACTTTGATGATGCCCTTCTCCTCGAAGGCTTCGGTGGAGGTACGGCCGTTGAACGCGCGGTTGATCTCCTTGACCAGGCCCTTCTCGAGGCCACGCACCGTGTAGCTCTTGGTGAAGTCTTTCCCGATGCGGAAGGCGGCGGCGTACTCTTCGTCGCCGACCTTGAGATCGAGCTGGCTCCCCACGAGCAGGCCCTGGTCGTTGACCCGCGCCTGGTAGATCTCGATGCCGCTCACCTCGTACTCGAACGCCGCGACCTTCTTGGTCCCCCGGTCGAGGGCGACGGTGAACTGGTCCTTGCGGCCGGTACGATCGAAGTCGCGGACCCCGTCGAAGGCCTTGAGGATGCGGTAGACCTCGGCCTTCTCGACACCCTTCTCCTGCAGGACCGTCACGAAGGCCTTGCGGTCCATGGTGCCGCTCACGAGCTTGTGCGTGCCCTTGAGGGCGGAGATGCGCCACGGGGCAGGAAGCAGCGAGCGCTCGCGCTTCACCGGGCCCCACTTGTCCTTCTCCACCGGTTCGGCGGTCGCCGTCGCGGTCGGGGGAGGGGTGACACCGGATGCCATGGCCCGCTGGTTCTCGACCGGGAAAACCTGGATGAGCAGGGCGATGATCGACGCCACGGTGGCCATGCCGAAGAGGCCGCCGAAGATGGCCGTCATTCGCGGCGAGATGCCAGGAGGCTCGGCACCGCGCCCGGGAGGAACGACGTCGAGGCCGCCGGGGGTGACGGAGGGTTCGGCGGTGCCGGAGCCGAGCCGGCGTCGTGGTGGCGCTGCTTCGGCCTCGGGCACGGCGGAAGGAGGCGGAGCGGACTCGCGACGGAGCTTGCCTCCCGATCGCGTGAGGCGGTCGGTGATGGGGGCACGGCTCGCGCGTCGGCTCAGGCGCAGGCTCTGTGGAGCCAGGTCGGCGTCGTCGAGGGGGTCGTCGCCGCCCTTCTGAGCATCGAGGGCGGCCACATCGACCTCGTCGGCCGGTGAGGGCTCGGGTTCGTGGCGACGGCCCCGGTCTCCCGCGATGGGGGCGGGCCCTTCGGCGCGGGCTGCGTCGAGAACGGCCAGGTGGTCCTCGAGCCGATCGTCGATCCCATAGGGATCGTGCTCCTCGACGAGGTCGTCCTCGTCATGAGGAGAATCGTCGGGGCGCCCTGAGGCTCCCGCCGTCAACCCATCTTCGGGGGGACCGACGTCATCGCCGGATCCCGAGGGTTCGATGTCGGCTCCGCGTTCCACACCAACGTCCCGAAAAACAACGCTTGCAGGTAGCAGCTGCAATGGGTTGCGGCAAATGTCCCAGATGACTCCCGGATTGGAGTAGGGTCCCGCGCCCATGACCGTGGCCAAGCTCGACGCCGACGCCTGCCGCCTCGTGATCGACCCCGACACCATTCCGGGGGACACGACGGCAGACGTCAAGCCCCTCGAAGGGATCCGCGCCCAGACGCGCGCCCTGCGGGCCCTCGATTTCGGTCTCGACATCCAACAGCCGCGTTTTCACGTCGTCGCCGTGGGCGAGCCCGGCTCGGGTCGCACGTTCAGCTCCAGGTCGCGGGCCAAGCTGCTCGCCAAGGGGCGCCCGACCCCCGACGACCTGCTGCTCCTGCCCAACCCCAGCAAACCCACCGAGCCCACGGTGATCAGCCTGCCCGCGGGGGAGGGTCGGCCCTTCGCCGACGCGATGCGCAAGCTCCACGAGGCCCTCGTCGAGGGACTGCGGCGCGTGCCCGAAGGCGAGCGCTTCAAGCAGGCGCGCAGCCGCGTCGAGCGTCGCGCGCAGGCCGAAGAGAGCGAGCTCGCCTCGGCGCTCACGGAGATCGGCGAGGAACTCGGCCTCACGGTCGAGCGCGGAGACGACGAGGTCCACGTGGCCGCGGTCGAAGGCGAAGAGCCCGATGAGGACGCGGTGCGCGCCATCACCGCCGCTGTCGAGGAGTTCGAGGAGCAGCTCGTCGAGCTCGGCGAACGCGTGGAGAAGGAGCTCCGAGAGGAGGTGCAGCGCCTGATGCTCGAGGCGGTGAAACAAGCCTTCGAGCCCGTCATCGCCGATTTCGAGGGAAGCGCGCGCATCCAGTCCTTCCTCGAAGACGTGCACGCCCTGGTGAACAAGGAGATCCGGGGCCTCGTCGACGAGCACGAAGAATCAGGCTCGCTCAACGCGGGCATCGTGGTGCCGACGTTGCTGGCCGAACACGAGCCTGGCAGCGGGGCCCCCGTGGTGGAGGTGGCCTACCCCACGGTGTCGGCCCTCTTCGGCCGCAGTCACGTTCCACCCGACTCGGGTTTTCCGCCCGAGCCCGGCTTCGCGGTGCCGGGGGCGCTGCACAAGGCCAATGGGGGCTACCTCATCGTACCCGCCCGGACGCTGCTGAAGAACGGCGTCTACGAGCAGCTCAAGGCCTGTCTGCTCTCGGGTCGGTTCATCCCGCCGGAGCACGACTCGACCTACTTTCGCGGCACGGTGGAAGAGCTTCTGTTTCCGCAGATGCCCATCGACGTGAAGGTCGTCTTGGTGGCGAGCCCGGCCCTCTACCAAGAGCTACATGAGGCGGACCCTGAGTTTTCGCAGCTGTTCAAGGTCCAGGCGCGCTTCGAGCACACCTTCGAGCTCGAGCAGGCTTTGCAGACCTATCCGGCTTTTCTGGCCGGTTTTCTCAACGCGCGGGGCCTTCCTCCGCTCACGGTGGCCGCGGTGGCGGAGCTTCTGCAGTACGGCTGTCGGTTGGTCGAGAGCCGAACCAAGGCGACGGCCCAGCTCGGGCTCATCGCCGAGGTCGCCAGCGAGGCGGCTTACCTCGGGGCCAACGGCGACACCGACGTCGTCGACGACGTGATGGTGCGCAAGGCGCTCGAATCGAAACACTGGCGCTCGCGCTACTTCCAAGACGAAGTGCAGCGCCTGCTGAGCGACGGCACCATTCGCATCGAGGTCGACGGCGCCAAGGTGGGCCAGGTGAACGCGATCAGCGTGCTGAGCGATGGCCCCACCATGTTCGGCAAACCCTGTCGCGTCACCGCCGTCACCTACCCGGGGTCGGAGGGGCCGGTGAACATCGCCCGCGAAGTGGAGATGAGCGGGCCGATCCACGCCAAGGGCGTGCTCATCCTCAAGGGTTTCCTCGCGGCTCGGTTCGCGCAGCGGCTTCCGCTGTGTTTCGGGGCGTCCCTGGTGTTCGAGCAGACGTACGAGGCCATCGACGGCGACAGCGCTTCCACAACCGAGCTCTACGCGCTCCTGTCGTCGCTTTCGGGGATCCCGATCAAGCAGCACTACGCGGTGACCGGCAGCGTCGATCAGCACGGCTACGTTCAGCCCGTGGGCGGGCTCAACGAGAAGATCGAGTCCTTCTTCGACGTGTGTGAAGGCCAGGGCCTCACCGGCGAGCAGGGGGTGCTCATCCCG
>JAUHZF010000486.1 GCA_030426145.1 Polyangia bacterium | reverse complement strand
GCCGGCGCCGCGTTGAAGTAGGCCAGGTCGAAGCCTTCGCCCAGCTCGTGGTTCGCGGTGGCGTCACGCAGGTGGGGCGGCTCATGCCCGCCGAGGCGCTCACTGCGCGCGGTCCAGTCGGCCGCCGGGGGGCCGAAGCCCGGAATGGCGCCAGAGCCCACGTGCTCCTGCGGGACCTCGATGCGATGGCCGCCGCCGGCTCCCTCGCGCCCCGGCCACGGGTTGCGCGCGTCGGCGGGGCCGTAGGCGTAGCTCATCTCGGCCGAGCGGAAGCTGCCGGTGGCGTCGCGGGTATCGGTGGCGCCCACGACGAGCCGCTTGTCGATGCCACCTATGGCCAACCGCACGGGGAGCGCGTTCACGGGGGAGCCGCCGGGAGCGTAGGCCGCGCCCACGAGGGAAACGTCCACGTGCGGTCGGTCGGGGACGAGGTCGCTGGGGGCGAAGAGCGGCGCGCTGCGGTCCTCGTTGGGAAACTCGTCGCGCTCGTAGATGGGATCGTGGTGCTTGCTGAGGCTCGCCTCGCCAGGGCTGAGCTGGAAGGTGAGCTTGCAGACCACCGTCTGGGTCCAGCCTTCTCCCGCGCGACGCCAGCGCAGGGAGGTCACCGGAACTGGGGCGAGACAGACGACGTGCACGATGGGGGTTTTATCGCGATTGCCGCGGCGCAGGGGTGGCGATCTCGCGCCGCCTCGTCGCCGTCCCGCCGTGTTAGCTCTTCGGGGGTCATGCAGGCGGTATGGATCCCAAAACACGGTGATGGCTCGGTGCTCGAGGTCCGCACGACGCCCGATCCGAGCCCCGGCGAGGGTGAGGTCCGGGTTCGGGCCGTGCGCTGCGGCCTCAACTTCGCCGAGGTCTCGGCGCGCCAGGGCCTCTACCCAGATGCTCCCAAGCCGCCTTGTGTGGTCGGCTACGAGGGCGCCGGGGTCGTCGACGCCGTGGGGCCGGGGGTCGACGGCCTGTCCGAAGGCGACCGGGTCCTCTACCTCACCCGGTTCGGTGGCCACGCCGACTGCGTGGTGGTGCCCTGGCAGCAAGCGGTGGTCATGCCCGACGGTATGACCTTCGACGAGGGGGCGGCGCTACCGGTCAACTACCTCACCGCCTTCCACATGCTGTTTCGCATCGCGCGCATCCGAGCGGGGGAGAAGGTGCTGGTTCACATGGCCGCGGGCGGGGTGGGGACCGCCGCGCTACAGCTCTGTCGCACGGTCGACGGCGTGACCACCTTCGGTACCGCCTCTGCGGGCAAGCACGACTACGTGCGTGAGCACGGCTGCACCCACGCCATCGATTACCGCACCCTCGACTACGAGGAGGAGGTGATGAAGCTCACCGACGGGCAAGGGGTCGATGTGGTGCTCGACGCGCTCGGCGGGGACGACTGGGCCAAGGGCTACCGGCTCCTCCGCAGCACCGGGATGCTCATCATCTTCGGCATGGCCAACACCAACAAAGGCGGAAAGCGGCGTCTCCTCCACGCCCTCGTCCAGATCCTCAAGGTTCCTCGCAAGAGCTGGCTGTCGTTCCTCGACGACAACAAGGCCGTGGCGGGCGTGAACATCGGCCACCTCTGGCACGAGCGCGAGATGCTCCGTGAAGAGCTGATGGCCCTCCTCGAGCTCTACCGCGAGGGTGCGATCAAGCCACACATCCACCGCGTGGTGCCCTTCTCCGAAGCCAAAGAGGCCTTCGCGGAGCTCGAGTTCGGCCACAACCGGGGGAAAGTCCTCCTGCGCCCCGACGATTCGTCGCCGGACCCGTCGTAAAGGCGTGCAACGCTCGGGCGGTCGTGTCATGCGAGAGCGACCATGGCCGACGGCGCAGAGGTAGCTGCCCAGGGGGACGTACCCCCGCCTTCGATCATGGCGCCGCGGCGTCTCATCATCTCGACCCTGCTCGGCCTCGCCGCGCTCATGGCGGTGGTGGGCCTCGTCGGATACTTCTTTCGTGCGCCTTTGCTGCGCGTGAGCCGGCTCTTCGTCGAGTCTCTCGGTGGGGTGGGCGTGGCGGTGGGCTTCTACATCCCGGACGCCTTCACCGTACCCCTGCCCAACGACGTGGCCACGGTCCTCGGACTCGCGGGCGGGATGGGCTTCCTCGAGGTCGTGCTCTGGTAGCATCGCGGGCGGCACGACCGGCTACTGGATCGGACGCTACTTGCGGACCACCCGGTTCGTGACCCGGGCCTTCGAGCGGAGCGGCGGCCAGATCCAGGCCACCCTCACCAAACACGGCGCCACTGCGGTTGCCGTCGCGGCCATCACGCCCCTGCCGTACTCGATCTTCTGCTGGGCGGCCGGGGCCGGACGCATCTCGTTCAAGAGCTTCTTCTTCGTCTCCCAGCTCCGGATCATCCGCGTCGCCCTCTACCTCTACCTCATCCAGCTCGGCCTCTTCCCCTCCGGGATCATCGGCCAGTAGCCGCATCGAGGTGTGGCCTCCGGTGCGCTTCCCGCCTAGGCTGGCGGGCATGTCGCTACGGACGCTCGCGGTCGCCCTCGCCGTGTCCACCACCACCTTGGTGGGTTGTGGCACCGGCCTCCGGACCTTCCCCATGAAGGCGCCGATGTGGCGCGACGCCGACGCCCGTCCGTTCCCCGGAGAGCCCGAAGAGTACTACTCGTCGCTGCTCTGGGACGGCGCGGATCAGATGGCCTTCCGTCCCATCGCGCGATTCTGGGCCGTCGATCCGGGCCGTGAGGCGATCAACGTCAACAGCCTCGACGAGGTCCCGGACTCGAGCTGGTTCGTCAACCGCATCGGCAAGGCACCCATGACGGCCGACGAGGTCCGACGTGGACCTTGCACCGAGGCCGACATCCTCGATCCCAAGGGCCCGTGGACGGCGGTCGGCGCCAAACCCAACGGGGACAACCCCGGCTTCCCCATCAAGGATCACCGCGGCCGGACCTACCTGCTCAAGTTCGACAGCAACATCCAGGGCGTGCGCCCCACCGCGGCCGACACCATCGTCAGCAAGCTCTACCACGCGGCCGGCTTCAACCCGCCCTGCAACCAGATCATCAACTTCGACCGAAAGATCGTCGCCATCTCGCCCGATGCCAAGAGCGAGACCCCGACCGGGGAGAAGGTGAAGATGACCGAGGCCGACCTCGACAAGGTCTTCAACAAGGCCTTGAAGCTGAAGGACGGTCGCTACCGCGGCAGCGCGAGTCTCTACCTCGCCGGCAAACCCCTCGGTCCGTTCCGTTACGAGGGAACACGCAGCGACGACCCCAACGACGTGGTCGCCCACGAGGACCGTCGCGAGCTGCGAGGTCACCGCCTGCTCGCGGCCTGGACGGGGCACACCGACGCCCGCGAGCAGAACACGCTCGACATGTTCGTCCAGCGCGGTGAGGGCCAGGGCTTCGTGCGCCACCACATCATCGACTTCGGTGATTGCCTCGGTAGCGTCTGGGAGCCCCCGATGATGGGTCGCCGACTGCAGCACTCCAGCTACTTCGACGGTCCGGAGATCTTCGAAGACTGGATCACCTTCGGCCTCGTGAAGCGCCCGTGGGACGACAACCGCTTCGGCCCCGCGGGCAAGATCTGGGGCTACTTCAAGGTCGAGAACTTCGATCCCGAGGCGTGGGAGCCGGGCTACCCCAATCCTGCGATGCTGCGCATGAACGAGCGCGACGGGGCATGGATGGCGCGGGTGCTCGCCAAGCTCGACGGGTCGCTCATCAAGGCGGCCATCGAGGCGGGCAAGATCCCCGACGCCGGCCACGAGAAGGAGCTCTACCGAATCCTCATGGGGCGCCGGCAGAAGATCCTCGCGCGCTACCTCACGCGGCTGTCGCCCCTGTCGTGGCCGAAGGTCGAGGGTCGCAAGCTCTGCCTCGAAGATCTCGCGATCACGGGCGACATCATTCCCATCCGGGCCCGTCGCTACTCGGCCCGTGCTTGGGGGAGCCGCAACCCCGACACGACCGAGCTCAGCGACATGTCACCGGGTACGCCCGTGGCCGAGGGACCGAAGGTGTGCGTCGACATGCCTCAGCAGGCGGGGGCGACGGCCGATGCGCCGGCTTACCTCATCGTCGACGTCATCGCAGCCGGGGGCTCGGCCGGGCGCAACCCCGCGCGCGTGCACCTCTACGACCGGGGCGAGGCAGGCTTCTTCGTGGCCGGCCTCGAGCGTCCCGAAGACCCGGACCGGCCGGGCGACTAGACCCTTCGTCGGTCTCGGCGGTCAGATCGGCATCGGCGTGGACAGCTGCTCCATGCCGAGGGTTTCTCGTGCATCGACGACCGCGCGCGCGATCATCTTCGTGTCCGGGTTGACCGGGCTCTTGCGCAGGAGCTTGGTGAGGGATGCACGCATGTCCGCCGCGGTCTGCCAGCGGTTGGCCGGGTCGCGGGCGAGCGCGCGCTCGATGGAGGCGGTGAGCCCGATGGGGAGGTCGGGGCGAAGCTGGGACACCGGGGGCACCTCGGCTTTGCGCGCGGCCATGAAGATCTCGGCGTTGTTCTCGCCTTCGAAGAGCTTCTTTCCGGTGAGGGCCTGCCAGAGGGTGACGCCGAGGGCGTAGATGTCGCTCTGGGGCGTCGCATCGGTCCCGTGCGTGAGCTCGGGCGAGAGATAGGCCATCTTGCCCTTGATCACGTCGGGGTCGGTGAGTCGGGAGCGGTCCATTGCTCGGGCGAGCCCGAAGTCGCTGAGCTTCACCACGCCGTTGAGACCGATGAGGATGTTGGCCGGGGTGACGTCGCGATGGATGACCGGCTTGGGCTCACCCGCCTCATCGAGCCGTTCGTGCGCCGCGCTCAGCGCCTTCAGCGATTCGATGGCGATGGCCGCGAGGATGGGCCACGACGGGTTGAGCTCGCGCTTCTTGTAGGCCTGGAGGAAGCGGGCGAGGTTGATCCCCTCGACCCACTCCATGACCAGGAAGTACGTTCCGCGCTCGTAGCCGAAGTCGTAGATCTGGATGATGTTCGGGTGCATCAGCTGGGCGCACACGCGCGCCTCTTCGATGAACATCCGGACGAAGTTCTCCTTGGCCGCGAACTGCGGGAGGATGCGCTTGAGCCCTACGGGTCGATGAAACCCGGCCGCGCCCCGTTGCTCGGCGCGCCAGACCTCGGCCATCCCACCCCGGCCGGCAAGCGACTTGAGGATGTACCGATCCGCAAAGAGCTTGGTCGGTTCGGGGTCCTCCGAAGGAGGGACGACGGAGTCTTCGGCCATCCCTCAGACTCTACCCTCGGCGGGGAGGCCACTCCAGTCGTCTGGATCCCTGGGGCCCGCCGCAGGGGCCACGTCGACGACGATGCCGGTCAGCTTGGCCATCCCGCTCACCCGCTCCAGCGCGTTGGGCCCATCGGCGGCGAGCAGGTTGGCATTCACACCCCCATGGCGGCTGGCCACGCTCAGCCCCTTGGCCGGTTGGTGACCCCAGCCGTGGGGGAGGGCGACGGTGCCCGGCATGAGCTCGCCCAGGTGCTTGATGGGAACCCGCACCGTGCCCGTCTCACTCGTGACGTCGGCCACGTCGCCAGGCCCGAGGCCGCGGGCCTCGGCGTCGTCGGGGTGCATGTAGAGGAAGTTGGTGCCGTCCTGGCTGAACCGCTCGTGGTTGTGGGTCCAGCTGTTGTGGGTCGTGATCGCACGGCGCGTGATGAGCTTGAGCCGGCGGCGGTCCTCCTGCTCCCGCGCGTAGGCCGCCTCCAGCCCCTCGGTGGCGGCCAGCAACGACGGGGGCGCGAGGTCGACCCGCCCGTCGTCGGTGAGCACCCGCGCGCCGAGAAAGTCTCCGCCCGTGTGATCCGGTCGACGTTCGCCGTGGGGTGACTTCAGCAGGCGCTCGAAGCCCGGTTGACGGGTGATGCGGAGCAACAGGTCGAGCAGCGCCCGCTGGGGCACCTCCGGGTAGTCCCTGCCGTGCCGACGGGCGTAGAGGGACGTCACTCCTTCGAAGAGTTTCTGGGCCACCTTCGAGCCGAAGAGCGGAGCGTCGCAGTGTTTGGCGAGGTCGACGTAGATGCTCGCCTCGTCCCGCTGCTCCCCTTCGGTGGGCAGGAGCGCCTCGGTCGCTTGCATGTACGGACGCGACTGCAGGCCGAGCATGAGGGGGAAGATGAACGGCCCGGATGGGATGAAAATGCGGAATCCGGGGGAATCGGGCGGCCGGTCGCATCTGTTAGCGAATGTGCTTGAGGTCCAGTGAGATGTAAGGTTGGCTCCG
>JAUHZF010000079.1 GCA_030426145.1 Polyangia bacterium | reverse complement strand
AGAGGCCTTCGCCACCGAGACCGTCCTCTCCGACGTAGAAGATGCCGTTGATGGCTTGTGGGTTGTCCACGGGGATCGGCAAGAACGCCACCGTGCCATCTTCCAACGTAATGACCGTGATCTTGTCCTGCTCGCTGTCGTGAACGGCGGCGTACTTGCCCGACGCGAGCAGCGCACGAGCCTGTGGAACACTCGCCACGACCGTGCCCGTCAAGGGAAACGGGCCCTCCGGCGACCAGTCGGCGATGAGCAGCTCACCCGGCCCCACTCCGGCGGACGGCGACACCGAGCTCTCGAACCAGAGGAGCTTGTTCGAAGCCATCCTCATCGTCACCACGTGCTTTCCGGCTTGGGCGGTCACCACCGTCACCGCTGCGTCGGCGCCGGACTTCAGGAACCGCGCGTCCGAGCCTCCTCCCCCGGGCAGCAGCGCCACGTAGAGAAACCCCTCGTTCGTGACCTGCGCCGAGTAGTGCTCCGTGTACGGCGGGTCGACCACCTCCGTCGCCGTCTGCGTCTGCGCATCCCAAAGCGCACTCGACGAAAAACTCAACCCCGTTCCGGCAAAGAAGCGCTCGTTGCCGTGCACCAGCCCAACGTGCATCGCCTTGACCTTGTCGAAGGCGAGTGGATGAAAGCTGCCGTCGGCCCCAATCTGCGCTTGTTGGTTGCGCCCATCCAAATCATCGATAGCCAACCACGTCTCTTCACCGTGCGGGATCGGCGCCGACAAGAAGCACCGCGGCGGTGACCGCCAGGCCCTCTTCGCCGACGAGCCCGGCGCGTCGTAGACCACCGCCATGTTGGTGTCGTCGGGGAAGAGGACGACGCCGACCTGAGGCGGCGTCGTGGAGCGGTCGAGCCGAAGCATTTGCACCGCGGAGTAGCCGGTGCGGGTCCACGTGGGCACCCACATCCGGCAGCTATCCCATTCCTGCAACGTGCACGGCGTCCAGCTCAATGCAGGGGGAACCGACGGCGACTCGGCCTCCAGAATGGGACACGATGTATCCCACCCCGTTGGTCGCCAACCCTCCCCGACCTCGAAGCCCCCAGCTCCAGTCGAGCCGGTAGACGATGCAGATACCATCGGCACACTCGACGTGCTCTCGCTTGCACCACCACCACCTGAGCCCGCCGTCGCTACGACCGACTCACTACCGCAAGCGCAACCCACCAACGCCGCAAGAGGCAGCGCCCAACGGGTGGCCTGCCGTATCTGAGCTAGCGCCTGCACGGTACCCCTCCTGGCGGAGAGTACATCACTCACGCTGACCGCTTCGAAGTCTGACGTGACACGGGCTGCGCACGAGAGCGCGGGACCGAGGTTCGAGGTTCGAGGTTCGAGGTTCGAGGTTCGAGGTTCGAGGTTCGAGGTCGAGAACGAGGTCGAGAACGAGGTCGAGGTCGAGAACGAGGTCGAGAACGAGGTCGAGAACGAGGTCGAGAACGAGGTCGAGAACTACTCCGCGTGGTCCATCCAGCGCATCATCTGACGTCCATCCGGATTGGGCTCGTCACGAATGACGAACAGCTGGCGGCGGGTGGTCTTCTCTTCGCGCTCGGCGAAGGCCTTGCGGTAATGGGCGAAGCGGCCGCCGAGGGAGACCGCGCGGAAGACGGCGCGGCCTTCGGGCCATCCACCTTGCGCGAGGACGTATTCGACCCAAGCCCAGCGGGCGCTGGTGGCGCGCACGTCGGCACGGCCTTTGAGGCCTCGCTTGAGTCGATTGACGCGCTTCTCCACCACTTTGATGCCGGCATAGGGTTGGCCGTCGAGCGGTGTGTTTCGTTTGGCGCAAAACGGAGCAATGGTGAGGGCGATGGGGCAGATCTTCGAGAGCTCCTTTACCGTCTCCACACATTCGTCGACGTCCTCGTCGGCCTCGCCCGGCACGCCGAGCATCAGGTAGAGCTTGAGCCGCGCCACTCGGTGCTTTCGTGTGAGCTCGGCCGCGTTGTACAGGTGTTGCTCCTTGGCGCCACGGTCGAGCACGGCGCGCATGCGCTGGCTGGCCCCGTCCATCGCGGTGGTGAGGGTGCGGTAGCCGGCGGCCTTGAGGACCTCTACGAAGGGGTCACTCAGCCGATTGGGGCGCAGGCTCGAGAGCCCCACCTCCGCCCCGCGGTCGACGAGGGTCTGCACGAGGGGGATCACCTCGGGGTGGTCGCTCACGGCCGCGCCTACGAGCCCCACGCGCTTGGCGTCCTCGGGGATGAGCTCGAGCAGGCGGTCCTTCGACACCAGCCGCATGCCGCCGTTGGTGGTGCGACGCATCACGCAGTAGGTGCAGCGGCGAGAGCAGCCGCGCTCGGCTTCGATGAGGAACATGTCCGACAGCTCGGTGTCGGGCGTGCGGATGGGGGACCACGCCGGGAGGAGCTCGTCGGGGCACTTGGCCACGTCGGGGAGCTCGTCGCCGTGAACCTCGGGCACGTAGACGTGGGGCATCTTCGCGAGGTCGGCGATCGCTGCCTCTTTGCTGGGCGCGTCGCGGATGACGCGCATCACCTCGGCCACGATCGCATCGGCCTCGCCCATCACGATCGCGTCGGCGAAAGCACCGAGCGGCAAGGGGTTGGAGAAAGTGAGGGGTCCGCCGCAGACGACGAGCGGCTGGCGCGGGTCGCGCTCCTCGCGCAGGGCTCCGACCCCCGAGGCCTCGAGCAGCTGCACCACGCCGCCGAGCTCGAGCTCGTAGGCCACCGACATCGCAATGACGGGAAAGTCGCTCAGCGGCCGCAGCGACTCGTAGCTGAGCGGCCGCTCATCGAACAACCCCGTGCCCGCGTCCTCCGGCAGGAAGAACCGCTCGCAGCACATGCCGGGCTCGAGCTGGATCTGTTTGTAGATCTGCTGGAAACCCAGCGAGCTCATCGCCACCCGGTAGGGGGAGGGATAGGTCAGCGCCACGCGGAAGGGTGCGTGTTTGTCGATTCGACCGCGCTCGAGGGCGAGGCGGTCACGGACGATCTGCTCGAAGTCGCGTCTGCGCATGAGAAGGGGGGCGGGCGTATTCTGGGCGACCGCCGACGGCTTGTCACGGAAGGGACCTTCCTACAAGCGCCCGCGGCCCGGGCCCCCAGGGCCACGCGAAGCGCTCGCGAGCGCGCATCAACGTCATCCGTCGCCCATCGGTGACCCACGTGATGCCCCCGTCGACAGCCGTATCCGCGACCACGATCGGCCCCAGGGCATCGAGGGTCTCCGGGTGGGGGTGCCCGAAGCGATTGCGTGCCCCTCGCGAGATGATGGCGGCCACGGGTCTGACCCGCGCGAGGAAGGGCCGCGTGCTGGAGGTGCGGCTGCCGTGGTGCCCGACCTTGAGTAGATCGGCCCGCAACGACCCCGGCGCGGCCATGAGCCTCGCTTCGGCCGCGGCTTCGGCGTCCCCCGCGAGGAGCGCCGCCCGCGCTCCGAGGCGAAGGCGCAGCACGACGGAGTTGTCGTTCTCCGAGGCGTGGCCGTCCCGACCCGGGCACGGTGCGAGCACCGTGACCCTCGCCTCGCCAAAGCGGCGCGGTCCGGCGCAGAGGTGGTCGGCCCCGAGCACGGCCACCCCGCGCGCACGCAGGCGCGACCGCGCCCGGTGCCAGGCCGAGCCGGGTACCGCCGGAGACGGGTCCCAGAGCTCACCCACGGGCACTTGCTGCAACAAGGTCAGCAGCCCTCCGTAGTGGTCGGGATGGGCGTGAGAGAGCACCACCACATCGATTCGGTCGCGCCTTCGCCGCCGAAGCTCCGGCATGATGACCCGGGATGCGACGTCGATGGGGCTGCCCACGAGCCCTCCGCCATCGACGGCCATGAGGCGCCCGTCGGGCAAGTCGACCAGAAGTGCATCGCCTTGGCCGACGTCGAGGGCGGTGACGCGCAGCTCCCCCCGAGGAGGGCTCCGGTGCGCCACCTCGAGCCCCAGCACGGCGAGCACGGCCACGCCCATGACGAGCGCTCTCCGCCGCGTGGTCCACACCCAGACCCCACCGACGACCACCACCGCGAGCTGCGCCACGCTCGGCGGCGGTAGCGACGCCGTCGCCCACGGAGAGCCCGCCGTGGCGTGGGCGATGGCCCGCACCGCCAGCAACGCGCCTCCCGCCACGGCTGCCATACCCCGTTCGGCCGCGGGCCATGGCGAGGCCACACAATGGGTGAGACTGAGCGGAAGGGCCACGATCTCGCCGATGGGGCCGGCGACCGCGTTGGCCGCGACCCCCATCACCGGGAGCTGTGGCCCGAGCAGCAGCAGCATCGGCGCACAAGCCCCCGTAGCCGCCGAGGTCGCCACCCCCGTCTCGACCAACCAACGACCAGGACCCGCCTTCAGCCGGCGATGCAGGGCCGCCACCGGCGCCCGCGCCGCGAGCAGCCCCGCGGTCGCCGCCATGGATAGCGCAAACGACACGTCGAGAAGCGCCAGCGGCTCCACGGCGCCTGCAGCCAGCATCGACCACCCGAAGCTGCGCTCGGTCGGCGCACGCCATCCGTGCGCTCGAGCGAGGTTGGCTGCGCTCAGCATCGCCGCCGCGCGGTAGGCCGACCCTCCGCCGCCCGCGAAGTCGGCGTAGAGCCAGCTCGCCACGATGGTGAAGACGGCGACGATGCGGCCTACGTCCCAGCGCCCGGCCAGAGGCGGCACGCGGACGAGCAGCGCGCGCAGCAGCTGGGCGAGGGCCACGACGGCGATGACGAGATGACTCCCACTCACCGCGAGCAGGTGGGACAGACCGCTGCTGCGAAAGGCCTCGGCGTCGCGTGGATCCATCGCTTGCTCGCCGAGCACGAGGGCCCGCGCCATGGGCACCGCCGCCTTCGGGTAGGTGGCCTCGATGCGCGCACGCACCCGCGCCCGCGCGCTGTCGAGCCACGCGGCCACCCCCTGCCCCCGGCGGGTCCGTTCCACGCGCTTGGCGCTGCCGCTCGAGCCAAAGGGTCGCAGGGCGAGGCCGACCCGGGGGTCGTCGCCAGACGGCTGGTGGAAGCGACGCCGGGCCCCGAGACGAACGCCGACACGGTAGCGGTCGCCCCGGCGGGCATCGGTCGGCATGCCGTAGAGCCTCACGCGCGCGCCAAACCCCACCACGTCGGCCTCGAGGCGCGCACTCGGACGCGCGCCCGGCCGTGGTCGGAGCACGACGGGTGACGAGACGACCTCGACCTCGAGCTCGTGCTCGCCCGTCAGCCCTTCGACGCGGTCGGCGGCCACGAGGGCGGCACGTGCCCGGCCGGCCTGGAGCGCGAAGACGAGCAGCGCGAGGGCGATCAAAGCGCGCGGCGCCATCGTGCGCAGCCGCCACGCCACCATCACGGCGACCGCGCAGGCCCAAGCGGGCTGTAGCGCGGCGAGCGCTCCCCCGAGGGCGCCGAGGGACACGAGCACCACTCCATCCATGCGTCGACGGTCCACGCACCGGTTCAAGCCAAAGGTGTGCCGTCGTCAGGCTCCACGATTCGCGACCTTGCGCCGTCGAGAGATGGCGGCCGCCACCTTTCCGCCGGCGGCCGCCACCCGCTGCCCTCCGAATTTCGGGTAACCAAGACCACCACCACGCCGTACACAAATCCAACCGGGGAACCAGCGCGTACCCCGTCGCGTGGCCGCGGGCGCCGAGCCACCGTCGGAGGTGTGTCGACCCCGACGGCGCAGCTGACAGATGCAGGGCAAATCCGTTACGATAACGACTGACGTGTCGATTCTTTCCCCCCACGGATCGACCGTTCTGGAGGTGCTGGTGGCACGACGACGACGACTTGCGCTTACGACCCTCTCCCTCGCGCTGGGCTCCCTTACGCTCGTTTCCCTTTCGCTGAGCGCCTGTGTGACCGAACCCGGTGAGGCGCCGCCTCCCGACGGGGTCCGCGAGGTCGAACAGCCCATCGAAGGCGGCTTCGTCGACGAAGCCACCACCCACGTCATGGGCCTCGTGCGGCTCGGCAACCAGGGCATCGCGAGCTGCTCGGGCACCCTCATCGCGCCGAACGTCATCCTCACCGCCCGGCACTGCGTGGCCGAATCGAGCGACGGCGGCTACGTGCAGTGTGGCTCGACGCGGTTCTACGCCCCCTACGAGGCCAGCAGCTTCTACGCCACCACCAGAGTGTCGCTGAGCCAGAACCCGGCCGACTATCATCAGGTCGCCGAGATCCTGATCCCTCCGGGCGACGACAGCTTCTGCAACCACGACATCGCGCTGATGGTGCTCGACCAGCCGGTTCCCGCCGAAGAGGCGACGCCGGGTACGCCGCGTGTCGACGCAGCGCTCGTGGCGGGCGAAGTCTACGATGCCGTCGGGTTCGGTCAGACCGGTCCCAACGGCAGCTCTGGAACCCGCTACCGCCGGAACGGCCTCTTTACCAACTGTGTCGGCAACGACTGCAGCGTCGTCACGTCGGCCCAAGAGCTCGAGTGGGTCGGCGAGACCGGCGCCTGCCAGGGTGACTCCGGCGGTCCCGCGCTCGACGCGGTGGGCCGGGTGGTCGGCGTGCTGTCCCGTGGCACCGCTGGCTCCTGCGACGACCCCATCTACGGCCACGTGTTCGGCTGGGGAGAGTGGATCAAAGAAGCGACCGCCTACGGGACCAGCTCCCGCGGCATCGAGGTCCCGCCCTGGACCCAGGGCTTCCCCACCGATCCGGCCTTCCAGGCACCCATCGGGGGCGCGTGCCTCCAGCCCGTGGACTGCCCGCTCACCAACGCCTGCCGCGACAACTACTGCACCCGCCCGTGCAACGAGCTCGCCGCCTGTCCTAGCGGCTACCTCTGCGCCGAAGACGGATTCTGCGCCGAAGCGCCTCCGCCCCCTGCCAACGTCGACGACGACGATGGCGGCTCCACCACCACCGCCTCGTGTAGCGTGAGCGGCGGCAAGGACCCGACGAAGCCCATCCCTTGGGTCATCATCCCCCTCGCGCTCGCCCTGCGCCGGCGCCGCCGCTGACACTCGCTTTTTCCCGTGGCCAACAAGAAGGAGCGGGCCGACGTGCTGGTCGTGGCGCGAGGGCTCGCGCCTTCGCGCAGTCGCGCCCAGGCCATGATCATGGCGGGCCAAGTGGTGGCCGACGACCGCCGCGTCGACAAAGCCGGTGAGAAGCTCGACCCCGCCTGCGACCTCCGCATGAAGGGGGCGCCGGCCCGCTTCGTCTCGCGCGGCGGGGACAAGCTGGCCCACGCCCTCGCGACCTTCGAAGGCCTCACGGTCGAGGGGTGCGTCTGCGTCGACGTCGGCGCCTCGACCGGAGGCTTCACCGACTGCCTCCTGCAGAGCGGTGCGGCCAAGGTCTACGCGGTCGACGTGGGTTGGGGTCAGCTCCACGAGAAGCTGCGCCAAGACCCGCGCGTCGTCGTACGGGAGCGCACCAACGCGCGACACCTCACGCCCGACGACTTCGACGAGCCCATCGAGCGGGTCGTGGTCGACGCATCCTTCATCGGCATCGCCAAGCTCATCGACGCCATCTCCACCATCATGCCCACGGGCGAGCTCGTGGTGCTCATCAAGCCTCAGTTCGAGGCGGGCAAAGAGGCCGCCGCGGCCGGGCGCGGGGTGATCCGTGACCCCGCCGTACGCGCGCGGGCCATCGCCGAAGCGGAGGCGACCATCGCCGAAGCCGGCTTCACCTTGGTGGGAGGCACGAACAGCCCCATCAAGGGACCGAAAGGCAACCTCGAGTACCTCGCCTACGCGAAGCGTGGCCCGGACGCCTGAGCTCAGCCGCGGCTGATGAAGAGGAAGACGGCGATGCCGATGGGGTAGATGAGCCCCAAGTTCGACATGTTGGAGGCGGCCAGGCTGTCGAGGTTCTCCTGGCAATCGACGTCGTCGTCGGGAGGCTGTCCGTCTTGTCGCGCAGCGTGGAAGACGGCGAAGAAGGCGGTCATCTCGGGGAGGCTCGTGATGAAGCCGAGGATCCAACCCACCGCCCACTCGGGAACGCCCGCCCCCTCGACCACGAACTTGGCCTCGGTCCCCAGGTAGTTTCCGGCGAGCACGATGCCGAAGATGCCGGCGAGGGACATCAGGATGCCACGGGTCTTCTTGGTCGGGTCACGCGGATTGCGGCTGGCGGCAACACTCAGCGGCGGCTCGGGATTGAGCTTCCGGTCGATGTAGATGTAGGCGACGAAGAAGATGAAGAGCCCGACCGCCGTCCACGGGGATCGGGCCACCGACTCTTTCGAGGCGAGGAAGAGCGGCACGCTGAAGGCGCCGACCGCGAAGGCCATCTCGTCGATGAACTTGCGGTGCATCAAGGCGTTGACGCGCCGGTAGATGAGGGCCGCGAGCGAGAAGAGCACCAAGTTGATGATGTTCGACGAGGCGATGTTCCAAAGCCCCGCTCCGAGCAGGCCGTTGCTCGCCGTGCCCACCGTGCCCACGAGCTCGGGGAGCGACGTCGCATAGCCGAGGAACTGTCCCTTGGCCTTGGCCGACATGCCCCCCGCAGCGGCGTAGATCTCGATGCCACGCACCACCACCCGCGTGAGCATCACCACGCCGGCGCCGAGCGCGATCATCAGAGCGAGGTGGATGAGCACAGGGCCTACCTTGGTCCCGTACGGCGCGGTCGACAACCTGTCTTTGTCAGCGCGGGGCGGAGGACGTGGGGGCCGGCGCCGCTCCGCCACCACCCGTGCCCTGGACCGACGCCGACGTCGTGACGGTGGTCGTGGGGATGGGCGCTGGCGCGCCGGAGAACACCTTGCTGCGCCGCGCGAGCAAGAAGCCCGTACCGCCTACGATGAGCAGCGCACCGAGCGCCGCGCCGAGCACCATCCCCAACGACGACGAGCCCTTTGGCGGAGGGTCGGAGTGGCGGGTGTGGGAGACCGCAGCCGCGGTGCGCCCCATCTCGGGTGGCTCGAGCGCCGGCGTGGGCGGCGGTGGCGGCATCGACGGGTGACGCGAGATGGCTTGGATCTCGTGGCTGACCTCGGCGCTCTGTCCTTCGACGAAGGGATCGAGGGCCGCGACCATCGCCTGCACCGAGTGGTAACGGTCGTCCGGGTCGCGCGCGTAGGCCTTGGCGATGGCGGCCGCGAGCTCATCCGACAGATCGGGGCGATACTTGCGGATGGGGGTGGGCGGCTCGACGTTGACCTTGACCACCAGCTCCGAGAACGAAGCCGCGGTGTAAGGCTGCGTGCCGGTCAGAAGCTCGTAGAGGCAGACGCCGAGGGAGTAGATGTCGGTGCGAAAGTCGACCCCCCGCGACGAGCGCATCTGCTCGGGTGACATGTAGAGACCAGAGCCGAGCACGGTCGTGGTCTTGGTGAGCTGCATCTCCTCCGGCTCCTCGTCGAGGATCTTGGAGATGCCGAAATCGAGGACCTTGAGGGTGCGCTTGCCGCCACGCTCGTCGACGAAGAGGTTGGCCGGCTTGATGTCGCGGTGGATCACGCCTTGGCGATGCGCCTGCGCAAGCGCTTCGGCCGCCTGCAAGACGAGGTCGAGCGCCTCCCCCACGGCGAAGCGCTTGCCCATGCGCACGTAGGCCGCGAGGTCTTTGCCCTCGAGGTACTCCATGACCATGTAGGGCACACCGCGGGGCGGAAGGCGCGGTCCCGTCAGCGTTCCTACGTCGAGCACGCGCGCCACGTGGCGGCTGTGGATGCGGGTCGCGGCCTTGGCCTCGAGGGTGAACCGCTTCACCACCGACGTGTTGCCGGCGAGCGCGGGCAACAAGACCTTCAACGCCACCCGATGGCCGAGCCCGAGGTGCTGGGCCGCGAGGACGACGCCCATGCCCCCCACGCCGAGGGTGCCCTCTACGCGGAACTTGTCCATGAGGACGGTGCCCGGCGGCAGCTTGGCGAGATCGAGGGCCACGAAACTCCACTTTACACCACGAGGCCTCCTGCGGCCGATTTCGCCGTGTCCTGCGCTATACCTGGGCCGTCATGTCGCGCCGCGCCCTATGCATGCTCTTGCTCCTGCTCAGCGGGTGCGAAGCCGACAAGCGCAAGGAGGCTGCGACCCATCCCGGCTTCAGCACGGCGGGCGTCAACGCGGCCAAGCCGGTCACCGAGCAAACCGCGACCTTCGTGAAGGAGGCGACGGCCGAAGCGACCCACGTGCGGGCGGCGCTCCCTCGCCCTGCGGGCAAGCCCCCCACGAGCTACCTCGCCCTGCGCCGCGCGATCGCTGCGGCTGCGCCCTACTTTCGCCCGCGGGCCAAGATGGGCTCGGAGATCCTCCTCGGCCCGCTCCGGAGCATCGAAGAAGGAGGCGGCGCGCTCGCCGAGCTCGACCTCGCGCTCACCGAGGGCGACGAAGACGGCGCTCGCAAGGCGCTCACCCAGGTGATCCGTGCGCTCCGGCTCATCGACAACGAGCTCACCCTCGAAGCCGTGCCCCCCGAGGTCGCGCTCCAGACCTTGTCCGACGCCGCCTATGACCTCGGCCTGCGCGTCGCCGAAGCCTACCCCGGCGTGCCGGCGTCCCCAGAGGCCGTGCTCGCCGACACCAAGGGCCACCTCGAGGGCATGGCGGCCATCACGCGCGCCCTCATGAAGCGGGTCGAAGGCACGCCGGTCGGCAAGTCGGCCGAGGCACCATCTCGGACCTTGCTCACGCAGATCGCAGCCCTGCAGCGGCGGGTCGACGGCGTCTCCCACGCTCACGCGCTGACGCGGCGGGCCGAGCTCATCGTGGCCACGGGGCCCATCGGCGTCTCGGCGCGACGGCTCGGCCAGGCCCTCGGGGTGAAGGTCGATCTCCCCCACCGTGCGCGGCGTCCTCAGGCCAACAATGGGCTCGAGGAGCCCATCCACGCCCTCGTTCTCCCCGCTGCGCGCCACGACCCACGCTCCGGCGACGGCAAGGTCCTCGCCCGACTCGGGGGCCAGCTCTTCGTCGACCGGCGCCTCTCGAAGAACAGCCAGCGAGCATGCATCGACTGTCACCAGCCGGCGTACGCCTACGGTGACCACGTCGCCCGGTCACCTTCGCTCGACCCATCGCAGCCCTTGAAGCGGAATACCCCGGGCCTGCTCTACACCTCGGTGCACGCCGCGCAGCTGTGGGATGGCCGCCACGCGAGCGCCGAGACCCAAGCCCTGCGGGTGATCGGCACCCACGCAGAGATGGGCCTCGATGAAGCCGAACTGGTGAAGGTCGTGGCGAAGGACGACGGCTACCGCGCCCAGCTGGAGAAGGCGGGGGTGAAGCTCGGGCCCGAAGCCATCGCGCGCGCCCTCGTCACCTTCGAGATCGAGCACCTCACCCCAGGGCAGAGTCCGCTCGATCGTTTCGCCCGTGGCGAGGCCGAGCTCTCCCCCGAGGTGGCGACCGGGTTCGACCTCTTCGTGGGCAAAGCCCGCTGCGCACGCTGTCACGTCCCTCCGCTCTTCGGTGGCTCCCGGCCGCCCGACTTCTCCACCGCTGTCTATGCGGTGCTCGGGGTCCCCGCGACCCCGGAGGCCAAGAACCTCGACGCCGACCCCGGCCGCGGCGAAGTGACGAAGCGCCCGCTCGACCAGGGCGCCTTCAAGACCCCCACGGTTCGCAACGCGCACCGCACGGCGCCGTACTTTCACCACGGCGCCTACCCGACCCTGGCCGAGGTCGTCGACTTCTACGACCGGGGCGGCGGCGCCGGCCTCGGCCTCGAGGTCGCCCACCAGGACCCCGACGTGGTGAAGCTCGACCTCACCGCGGAAGAGAAGAAGACCCTCCTCGCCTTCATCGAGCAGGGACTCGCCGACCCGAACATGCCCCCCCGTCCCGAGCCGCCGAGCGATTGAAGGCGCCCGAGACTCAGTCGACGAGAGACTCAGTCCACGAGGGATAGGGCCCAGATGTCGTAGAGCGCGTGGGTCCACACCGCGGCGGCGAAGCCGCGCAGGAGGAAGATCCCCGTGAGTACCGCGCCGCACACGGCTCGGAAGGTGAAGGTGCGCAGACTCCAGGGGTCGGCCATGGGCCCGACGTAGTGCCAGCCCGCGAAGGCGAGCGCGGCCACGACCGCCCATGCTGCCCCGAGCGCGAGGCGCGGCAGGGTGCCGAAAAAGAGCCGGAGCACGAGCAGCCCGCCGCCGACGAGCCCCACGCGGAACACCAGCTCCTCGTAGAAGCCGGCGCCGAGCGACATCACGACCCCGGCCCAGCGATCGGCGACCCCCATCGCCAGCGCGGGCGACGGAGCGGAGAGCGGGAGGTGGCCGAGCGCGTAGCCAGCGGCCGAGCGCATCAGCAGCGCGTAGACGACCGCTTCGATGGCGATGAGCGCGAACCGATGCGACTCGAATGGGTTCTTCCCCGCGAGCGCGCGGAACACCAATACCAGGCCGGCGCCGATGCCTAGGGTCCACGCCCAGTACATGAAGACGTGGCGCTCGGCGAGCTGGAGCAACTGCGCGGTGACGGGGTCGGCGGCGTTCCTCACCTCGAGCACCACCACCCCGAAGTGGTAGGCCACGAAAAGCGGCAGCACCAAGGCCAGGTCGGACCAGGCCTGCCGGCTGCGCGACGGAGGCGCATCGACGGTGGCTTCCTCGCCCATGCCCACATTTCACCGCGCTCCCCCTGGGCACGGCCAAGAATTTGGCGGTCGGGTTCGAGGTTCGAGGTTCGAGGTTCGAGGTTCTCGAGACTAGGTCGGCCGGAGGCGGTACACGATGACGATGACCTCGATGACCCAGGTGACGAGGTTGAGCACGAAAGGCACGTCACGCAGCATCTCCTGCGTGGGCGACTCGGCGTCGGGTCGTGACTTGATGAGCTGGAGGAAGCGCGCGACCCCGAACAGGGGGTGGATGGTGGTCAGCCAGAGCCACTCGGATTGGAAGACGGCCTGGATGCGCTCGTCGAGGGTGTAGAAGAGGTAGCTGACCACGGCCGCCACGCCGGAGGCGGCCAGGGCCCAGAAGAGCGCTTGCGGGGAGTAGTGTTTGAGTGCAGCGCGCTGCTTGACGGCCTTGGCCCCGAGCAGCTCGTGGCGGCGTTTTCCGAAGCCCAGGAACAGGGCGAGGAAGGCCGTACACAGAATCATGTACGTCGAGACCGGGGTCTTGGTGGCAAAACCGCCCGCCATCACGCGCAGCACGAAGCCGCTCGCGATGCAGGCCACGTCGACGTAGGCGATCTTCTTGAGCCGGAAGGAGTAGGCCGTCTGGAGGACGAAGTAGCCGATGGCGACCGCGAGGAACCTCCACGGCCCGAGCAGGCCTCCCCCCACGCAGAGCAGCAGCAGCACCACCACCATCGCCTTGGCCACGGGCAGCGGAACCTTGCCCGCGGCGATGGGCCGGTGCCGTTTGACCGGATGGATGCGGTCGGCCTCGACGTCGACGATGTCGTTGAGGGTGTAGATGCTGCCCGCGAGAAGACAGAAAATCCCGAACGCCCCCAGCGCGCTGATGATGATCGAGGGGTGCGTGAGGTTCTTCGCGAAGACCACGGGGGCGAGAACGAAGAGGTTCTTCACCCATTGATGGGGCCGCATCGTGCGGATCACGCCCCGGATGATGGTGAGCAGATCTGGGCGCGGCGCATCGGCGGATGAGGTCTCCGCTCCGCCGTTCGCGTCGTCGGGCATCGCTCCCTTCGACGTGGCCGCCTCCGTGTCCCCACTCATGTCCGGTAAGGTCCTACCCCTGGGGTCTACCCCTGTCCCCCGGCGCGTCACAAGCAAATGCCGAAGCCCCGTGCTCGGCGGTGGAACCAGCGCGCGTCAAAAGGAGGCTCAGCGGCCAAAAAACCCAGGCTTATCGCGGGACGGGTCTGCTAGCATGGGCTGTAATGAGCTCGGTGCTCGATGTGAAGCGCGACTCCGACTCCGTCATCGAACGGCTCGCACAGGCCATCGGCGGAGCGCTCGAGGGGAAGCCCGAAGCGGTGGAGAAGGGTGTCATCTGCTTGATGGCGCGCGGTCACTTGCTCATCGAGGATGTTCCCGGCGTGGGCAAAACCACGCTCGCCCGAGCCCTCGCCAAGGCGGTCGGCGGCGAGTTCCGACGGGTGCAGTTCACCAGCGACCTCCTCCCGAGCGACGTGCTGGGCGTGTCGGTCTACGACCAGGCCCGCAACCGCTTCGAGTTCAAGCAAGGCCCGGTGTTCGCCAACATGCTGCTCGCGGACGAGATCAACCGCGCCAGCCCGCGCACCCAGTCGGCCCTGCTCGAGGCGATGAACGAAGGCCAGGTCTCCATCGACGGGCACACCACGCTCCTGCCCGACCCCTTCTTCGTCATCGCGACGCAGAACCCCGAGGACTTCGCCGGCACCTACCCCCTGCCCGAGTCCCAGCTCGACCGCTTCATGATGCGGATCCACATCGGCTACCCGCCGGGCCCCATCGAGCAGCGGCTCTTGCTCAATCCAGACCTCGACCGGGTGGCCAGCGTGCCGCCCGTGCTCGATCCGCAGGGGCTCGTGCGGCTCCAGCGGGAGGTCGAGCGCGTCAAGGTCGACCCTACCATCGCGGCCTATACCCACGCGGTCCTCGCTGCGACGCGCACCTCGCCCGCCATCTCGATCGGCGCCTCCACCCGCGCCGGCATCACGCTGATGAAGGCGGCCAAGGCGCGCGCCAAGATCAACAAGCGGGACTACTGCATCGCCGACGACGTTCACGAGCTCGCGGTGCCGGTCTTGGCCCACCGCGTTCGGCTTTCTGCCCAAGCCGACGGCTACGTGCCCAACTACGACGAAGCCGAAGCCACCATCCGCGACCTCGTCGCGCGGGTCCCAGTGCCCCTCTGACGGCGGCCCCCCCGTTCCCTGAACCCAGCCCTTAGGCGACTGGCGCCCATGGCCGGCGTCCTCTAGTCTGGGGGAACGCATGGTGCCGAAGTCGCCGCCCTCGGAACCCATCAAGGTGGGGGAGCTGCCGCCGTCGAAGGCCGGGCCCAAGAACAAGTCCGCGCCCAGCCAGTCACGACCGGAGCTCGGGCCGCGGTCCATTCGAGGCGTCGGCAAGGACAGCGACGCCAAACCCGCAGTCCCGCGAAAGAAGAAGCCGGCGCCCAGGCGCCTAGGACGCAACTGGCCTCGAAAGCTCAAGTTTACCCGCGAGGGCAAATACTTCCTCGGCATCACGTTGGGTGTGGGCTTCGCCGCCATCAACACCGGCAACAACCTGCTGTACCTGCTGCTGGGGATGATGCTGTCGCTCATCATCGTCTCGGGGGTGATGAGTGAGCTGTCGCTTCGAACCCTGACGGTCAAACGTCGCCTCCCCGCGCGGGCACAGGTCGGACGACACCATCTGGTGGAGATCGAAGTCTTCAACAACAAGCTACGGGTCCCCTCCTACGCCATCGAGGTCGAGGACCTCCGCGCCGGCCAGCCGGCCGACAAGCGGTGCTTCTTCCTCAAGATCAGCCCTCGTTCGACCCAGATCGCGGCCTACCGTCGCGCGCCGGCGCAGCGTGGGCTCGAGCAGCACACCGGGTTCCGAATCGCGACCCGGTTTCCCTTCGGGCTCTTCGAGAAGTCGCGGGAGGTCGATGCGCCCGACGAGCTGGTCATCTACCCCGCCGTCGACCCCGTGCGCCTGCCGCCGCGGGGGCGCGGCGAGACCCAGGGCACCGTCGGTCCCCTCGGGCGCGGTGCCGGCGAAGAGATCTACGGCCTGAGGCCGATGCGTCAGGGCGACGACCCCCGCGACATCTATTGGCGCAAGTGCACCGTGCCCGGCCAGCTCGTGTTGCGTGAGCGCGCGCGCGAGATGCGTCACGACGTGGAGCTGATGATCGACAACCTCTACCCCGCAGGGGAACCTCCCCCCGAGGCCGCGTCACCGGCTGACGACCCCTTCGAGCGACGGATCCGTGAGGTGGCGTCCTACGCCGTGGCCCACATCAAGCGCGGGGACAGAGTGACGGTGGGCACGACCGCGGGCGAACGCGTCATCTCCGACCGCTCGCGCGGCATCGATCCCGTGCTGCGTTTTCTGGCCCTGCTCGAGCGCGTGGAGGACGACGGCAAGCGCAAGCGCCGTCGTCGGGCCGCCTAGATCCCCATGCGCTTCGGACTCGTTCACCGGATCATGACCGACGCCCTCGCCGCGCTCGGCGTGCTGGCGTTGGTGGCGAGCGGACAGTTCAATCGCGGGGTGAGCGTGGCCGTCGTGCTGGGGCTGGTCGCTGCCGTGGCCATGAAGGAGCAGTGGCGCCAGGAGGCCTCGAACAAGCACCTCGACACCATTGCGGTCTTCGCCCTCATCGCGACCCAGCTCGGACGCTTCGTCCTCACCAATGCGAGCGCGCTCGACCTGCTCATCGAGTTTGCCGTCGGCCTGCAGATCATCCGCGTGGCCACGCGCAAGGGCGCCGCGCACGACCAGCAGGTGGTCGTGCTCGCGTTGCTCCACCTCATCGCGGGAACCGTCGTAGGCGGCGGCCTCGGCTACGGCTTGTGTTTCATCGGGCTCCTCGTCGTCACGCCCGGTGCCCTCGTCCTGAGTCACCTCCGGCGTGAGGTCGAAGGCAACTACCGTCAGGGCGCACGCGATCGCACCGGGCTGCCCGTCGACGTGCCCCGCATCCTCCGAAGCAAGCGGGTCGTGGGACGGCAGTTCATCGCCGTCACGTGTTTGCTGTCGGTTCCGATCCTGATGTTCACGGTGGTGCTCTTCATCGTGTTCCCGCGGGTCGGCCTCTCGCTGCTGCTGCTCAACCGACCCAAGAGCGGCCGCATGATCGGCTTCTCGGGCAAGGTCGATCTCGGCCAGATCGGAACCCTGCGCAGCGACCCCACCATCGCTCTGCGCGTGGTCTACCCCGACCTCGAGAACCCGCCGGCGCGCAAGGTGATGCACCTTCGGGGAACCGCCCTCGATCGCTACGACGGTCACAGCTGGACGCAGAGCTCCACCACCCACCGCACCATCGCGACCGGCGGCGACCTCGTCACCTTCGGTCCCCGCAACGTCGAGAACGACCAGAAGGTTCGCATCGAGCTCGAGCCCATCGATCCTCCGGTGCTCTTCTTCCCCCCCGAAGCTACGGCCCTCCGACTGCGCCAGGCGGGGGTGGGCCCCAACACCACGGTGAGCGTTCAGCGCGGTCCCGAGGGCGAATTCCGGTACCAGGCGCCCGGGGACCGCGGGGTGCACTACACCGTCTTTCTCTCCGACGAAGGACAGCCCGCGTTCACGTCGCTCCGGGAGTCGGAGCGCTATCGCTACCTCCAGCTGCCCGACCTTCCGCAGCGCATCGGGGAGCTCGCCCACACGTGGTCGGGTGAGGCGAAGACGCCGCTCGCCAAGGCCCGCGCGCTCGAGCGCCACCTGCGCACCGACTTCAGTTACGACCTGTCCTCGCCCTCGGGCGGCGAAGACAAACCCCTCGACCACTTCCTCTTCACGTCTCGCCGCGGTCACTGCGAGTACTTCTCGACCGCCATGGCGGTGATGCTGCGAACCCAGGGGATCCCGTCGCGCAACGTGACGGGCTTCGTGGGCGGAACCTACAACAAGTTCGGCCGCTTCTACGCCGTGCGCCAGGGCGACGCGCACAGCTGGGTCGAGGCCTACATCGAGGGCCGCGGTTGGATCACCTTCGATCCCACCCCTCCCGGCGCCGCCACGCCACAGAGCGACGTCGACGGCATCCTCGCCTCGATGCGCGACTTCTTCGAAGCCGTGAGCCAGCGGTGGAACCGCCACGTGCTCGGCTACGACCTGCAGCAGCAGGTGAGCCTCTTCGACCAGGTGAGCAGCACGAGCCCTACCCTCGGCCGACTCACGCGCCCGCGGTCGCGCGACCTCCTGCTGCTCGCAGGTCTGCTCCTCGCAGGGGGCTCGTTCTACTACCTGCGGCGACGCCGAAAGAACCGGACTGAAGACGCCCCTAAGGACGGGCACAAACGAAGTCGCGAAGAGGCCCTGGCGACCTCCCTCTACCAACAGCTCGAGCGGGCCATGGTCGCCATGGGGGTGGCGCGTCCTGCGACCACCCCGCCCCTTCGCCACGCCCTGAACCTGAGCCGGGACGACCATCCCCACGGGGAAACGATCCTCTCGTTGACCGAGCGCTACCTCGCAGCCCGCTTCGGCGACGCGGGCTTCGACCTCTCGTCGCGTCGCGACTACGAGGTGTCGATTCGCACCATGCTCGAAGCACACCATGAAGCCCAACCCGAGCGAGGTCCCCTCGCGCGGCTGGCCGAGCTCGCTCCCCGCACCAAGGGCGACGTCACCCCCACGCCCGAAGAGCCTCTTCTCGAGGACAGCGGCGAGCACGAGATCGAGGGATGATGTCGGCACGCAACCCTCGGGCCCAGCCGAGGCTCCGAGCGGCGGTCGAGGCCATCGATCCAGAAGCCATTGTCGCCGTGCTGTCGCCGCTCGTGACCGATGCCCGTCGGGCGCGGCTCGAGGAGGTCATCGCGGGAAGGGTCGACGCGGTCACGGTGGTGATGGATGCCCCCCACGATCCCCACAACGGCGCAGCGGTGATGCGCTCGTGCGACGCCTTCGGCGTGCACCAGCTGCACGTCGTGGAGCGGACGGAGCCCTTCATCGCCTCCGGCGCGGTGGCCAAAGGCACCGAGCGCTGGGTCGACGTCTTCCATCACGCCGACGTGTCGTCGGCCGTGGGCACCCTGGCCACCCAGGGCTACACGCTGGTGGGCACGCATCCCGAGGGGCGCCTCACGCCCGGGGAGCTGGCTGACGTGCCGCGTCTGGCGCTGGTGATGGGAAACGAGCACGACGGGATCTGCGAGGCGCTCGCCGCCGCCTGCACGGAGCAGGTCCGGGTGCCCATGCGAGGCTTCGTCGAGAGCCTCAACGTGAGCGTCACCGCGGCCATTCTGCTGAGCCGCGCCACGGAGGGGCGCGAGGGTGACCTCGAAGAGCTCGCCAAGCGCCGGCTCTTCGCGCGGTACCTCATGATGACCGTCCCCCGGGCGCTCGAGGTGCTCGATGCCGCCGGCGTGTCGCTCGCGCTCTAGCCGGTGGCCGAGGAACCCCACGTCGGCGTGGCTTGCTTGCCGTCTTGGCGTCCAATACCCTGAGGAGGCTTCTTCTCTCGAGGCATCTTTACCGTGGCCCGCAAACCCCCCCCCTCCGCGCCCGCGCTCGCAGCGCCCCGGAGGCCCGCCCCCACCGGGCGCGCCTCGTTCGGTGCCGCCGCCCCTACCGCCGGGTCGCGCCGGAGGCGCCTCGGCGAACGCAGCGAACAGGGCCTCGGTGCGCAGGAAGCCTCAGCTTCCCGCCCAGACGATGATGATCACCGAGGAGGATGCCGCGGCCGTCGCGCCGCCGGGTCTGCCTCCTCCGCCCCCGGGCATGCCGCCGCCGCCGCCCCACGCGGCGCCCTCAGGTCGTCCCGGCGCCATGCCTCCCCCGCCGCCAGGGCTTCCACCCACGCCATCGGCTCCCCAGGGTCTGGCCGTGCACTCGCTGCAGGACGACGACGACGACCCGCCGACCAAGGTCGCACATCAGGTCGACCTCGCCGCCCTCGCGGGCACGGTGGCGATGAGCGCCGAAGAGCGGGATCACGAGATCCCGCCGGAGGACCCACCCACGCAAGAGACCGAAGAGCCGCCGCGCTCCCAGGTTTCGAATGGCGCCGCGTCACAGCGGGCCGCGGCCACGCAGGTGGTGAGCCGCTCGAATCCGGGTGAGCTGCTTCCCGGTGCACCTGCGGCCGTGCAGGCGGCCGCCAAGCAGGTGCTAGAGGCGCACCGCATGGGCGGTAGTGCCTCGGTCGAGCTCTCCTCCTCCGTGGTGAAGAAGGCTCCGGCTCCTGCCCAGCCACCGCCGCGCTCGCGACCGAGCATGCCGCAGCCGCGCGGCTCCCAGCCCGAGGGCCAGCCCCCCGCGAAGGAAGACGCCAACCCCACCGCCATCCTGCGCGAGGGCACGGTCGTCAACGCCCGCTACCGCGTCGAGAAGCTGATAGGACGCGGCGGGATGGGCACCGTCTACGCGGTGCGGCACGCCAACACCGACGAGAAACTCGCCCTCAAGCTCCTCCACCCCGCGCTCGCCGAGAACCAAGCCGCCGTCGAGCGGTTCCGAACCGAGGCGCGCGCACCGGTGCGCATCGAGAGCGAGCATGTGGTCCGGGTCGTCGACGCCGACGTGGCGGAAGAGCTCGGCCACGTTCCGTACATCGTGATGGAACGCCTTCGCGGGCACGACTTGCGAAGTGAGCTCAAGCGCCGCGGTGCGCTGCCGGCCGGCGAGGTCGTCCTCTACTTGAGCCAGGTCGCCCGCGCGCTCGACAAGGCCCACAACCTCGGCATCGTGCACCGCGACATGAAGCCGGCCAACCTCTACGTGATGCGACGGGAGGACGGCTCCCCTCTCGTCAAGGTGCTCGACTTCGGCATCGCCAAGCTCACCGACGACGCAGCAAAAGAGCTCACCGTTGCGGGCCAGGTCTTCGGCACGCCCTGGTACATGGCACCCGAGCAAGCCCGCGGCGAGCTCGGGCAGGTGGGCCCGCAGACCGACCTCTGGGCCTTGGGTCTCATCGCCTTCCAACTGCTCACGGGGCAGAACTACTGGACCGCCGATGGCATGGCCGCGCTGGTGGGGCAGATCTGTTACGAGGCGATGCCTCCCCCTACGCAGCGCGCACCTCACCTCGGGCCGCTGTTCGACATGTGGTTCTCCCGGGCCTGCAGCCGTGAGCCCGCACAACGCTTCCCGAGCGCAAAGGCCATGATCGCCGAGCTCGCCCAAGCGCTCGGCGTCAATCAGAGCCAGGGGATCACCACCGGCGAGGGTCAAGGGCGCAACATGGACAGCTCCCTTCAGTTCAGCGGTGTCCCGTCGATGGGCCATTCGGCACCCGGCATGAGCTGGTCCGGCGCTCCCGGCATGTCCGTCCCTCCCAATTCGGGGCCTCACATCGTCACCGAACGCAGTGCCCAGTATTCGGTCCCAGATCCGAGCGGCCAGTACTCCATCCCGGGCACCGTCTTGCAGTCGTCGCACCCCTTCGACCGCACGAACGCTCCGCTCTACACGACGAACCTCCCCGATGGCCGCCCGGCTCCAGGCAAGGCCAGCAACGGGAGCCTACCCATCGTGCTCGGCATCGTGATCGCCCTCCTCGTCGCCGCCACTGGGGTCGGCGTGTACCTCTCGCTGCCGAGCGAGCCCGGCAGCACCAACGCGTCGGGTATGCCGAGCGCGGACCCCACGCCGGTCGAGCCTGCCCCGCCGGCGGAGCCGACCGACGACGAACCGACACCAGAGCCTTCGCCCGACGACCTCGAAGAAGAAAAGCCCGACGAGGACGAGAAGAAAGAGCCGGAGGAGAAGAAGGAGCCAGAGAAGCCAGAGCCCAAGACCGTGGCCGCACCTTCTCCTGGCCCTCAGCCCCCACGCCCGGTGCCCCAGCCACCCGCCGCACCGACACCCAAGCCCAAGGCCCCCAAGGTCGGCAAGATCAAGTTCTGAACCGATGATTGCCTCGCGCCCCCTACCGGCTGTGCTCCGACTTTGTCTCGGCGTCTTCGTCCTCGCCATCTCGTCCTTCGCGTTCGCCGACGACCCGGAAGGGGTCGACGAGGACAAAGGCCGTGACCTGGCGGTCGAGGCGATGGGCCACTACGGCGAGAGTGAGTTCGACAAGGCGCTCGAGCTGTTCACCGAGGCGGAGAAGGTCTACCCGACGGGTCAGGTCCTGCGCATGAAGGGCTACTCCCTCATGGCCCTCGAGCGGTGGATGGAAGCCGCCGATACCATCGAGAAGGCCATCGCGTCCGAGTACAAGCCATTGCTGCCCCGCGACGCCGAAGACGCCGAAGACCAGCTCAAGAAGGTCCTGTCGCATCTGTCGGTCGTGAAGATGAGCACCACGGTCTCCGATGCCAGCGTCTCCATCGATGGCGATGAGGCGAGGAGCCTCCCCGCCGAAGTACGTCTGCTTCCCGGCGTGCATCGTTTCGTCGTCGAAGCTCCGGGTCACGAGACCGAGGAGCAGCAGCGCACACTCCAGGCCGGCGAGACCGACCTCGCCTTCGACCTTCGCGAGATCCCCCAGGCCAAACCGGTCGCCCCCAAGCCCCGACCCAAGCCCAAGCCCGAAGAACCGAGTGAGCCCGTCGACCTCTTCGGCTGGTTCCCCTACCAGGGCTACGTGGGCATCGCGACGGCGGGCGTCGGCGTCATTCTCGGTGGTGTCGCGCTCGGCACCGGCGTGCACGGGTTGAGTCTGCGGAGCGCGGTTCGAGAGAACATCGACATCCACAACCAGAACTACGGCCCCAACTGTCAGCGATCGCGCGAGCTGTGCGAGGTCGACATCGCCCTCATCAACGAGGACGGCGCGCGGGCCGCCAACTACCAGAATGCGGGCATGGTCACCGGCATCGTCGGCGCGTCGCTCTTCGCCACGGGTGCGGTGCTGTTCTTCTTCTCCGACGACAGCCCCTTCGCGCCCGATGCGGGTTCGGGCCAAGACGCGCCCGACAGCACGTCCTGGATGTGCGCTCCCGGACTCGACCTCTCCGGATCGGGTGGCGTGGCCTGCGGCGGCACCTTCTGAACGCCCTGATGATGCTGCGCCCCCTCATCATCGCCGCGACCTTGGCGGGCCTCGTGTCTGCGTGTCTCGAGGTGGCGCCCCCCAGTGAGACACCCGTCGATGTGAAAGATGTCGAGGCTCCGCCCGACCTGGAGCTGGTCACGGCCTGCGTACCCACCGGGATGGAGCTCTGCTTCGACGCGCTCGACAACAACTGCAACGGCGTGATCGACGAAGGATGCGGTCTCAACACAGGCCTCCTTCAGTTCACGATCGCGTGGTCGCAGTCGGAGGCCGACGTCGATCTCGTGGTCGACCCGCCCAAGTCGGGTGACGGCGAAGACATTGGTGACGTCGGGCTCGCGCGGGATCGTGATTGCCCCAATGACGGCTGCTACGGCCAAAACGTAGAGAACGTCTACCTCACCGACGGACGGCCCCGGAGGGGTGCCTACCGCGTGGTCGTTCGCCTCGCCGAGCTACCCGACGACGACGAGCCGGTGAAGGTCCGGCTGTCCGCGCGCATCGGTCAGCGCCATTACACGACCGAGATCACCCTCGAGCGCTCGGGCGACGAACGCGAGCTCAGCTTCAAGCTGTAGCTCTAGCGGGCCTGGAGTACACCAGGGCCCATGCTCGGCACGATTCTCGGAGGGATTGGCCTCTTCCTCCTCGGCATGTCGTTGCTCACCGACGGGCTCCAAGCGGTGGCCGGAGACGCCCTACGCCGAGGCCTGATGTGGTCGACGCGGAGCCGCTTCTCCGCCGTGCTCACGGGGACCGTCGCCACAGCCGCCGTACAATCGTCGAGCGCGACCACGCTGCTCGTCATTGGTTTCGTCGGTGCGGAGCTGATCCCCCTCAGCGCTGCCCTCGGGTTGGTGTTCGGGGCCAACGTCGGCACCACGGTCACGACTTGGATCGTGGCTACCGTGGGGCTCAAGCTCGACGTCGGTGCCGCCGCCTTGCCACTGGTGGGGGTGGGCGCGCTCGTCAAGCTGGTGCTGCGCGGGCGACGCGCCGGCTGGGGCTCGGCCCTCGCGGGTTTCGGGCTCCTCTTCGTCGGCATCGGCCTCCTGCAGGACGGCATGGGCAATCTCGCGCAGAACGTCGACCTCAGCCGTTTCGCCGGGGATGGACTCGGCCCCACATTGTTGCTGGTGGCGATGGGCGTCGTGATGACGGTGGTGATGCAGTCGTCGAGCGCAGCGGTGGCCACCACCCTCGCCGCCGTCGATAGCGGCGCCATTGGGCTCGGCCACGCAGCGGCATTGGTCGTGGGCCAAAACGTAGGCACCACCATCACGGCCGGCATCGGGGCCATCGGCGGCGGCGCCGCGGTGAAGCGCACGGCACTGGCCCACACCACCTTCAACCTCGGTACGGGCATCGTCGCGCTCGGTACCTTACCCGTCTTCTTCCGGATCGCGGGGGAGCGGCTCGCCCAGACCGAGCCCGCGATCGCGGTGAGCATCTTTCACAGTGCGTTCAACATACTCGGGGTCCTTCTCTTCTTACCCCTCATCCCTCGCATGGCGAGCTGGCTCGAACGGGTGGTGCCCGAACGCAGCGCTGAACTCACCCGCCGCCTCGCGGTAGGACGCGCTCAGGTGCCCGACGCGGTGCTCGAGGCCGCACGCAAGACCGCACGCGACATCGCGGCCGCGCTGCTGGCGGAAGCCCTCGCCTTACTGCAAGGGAACCGCGGTGAGCTCGACGATCGACGTCGCGACGAGCTGCGGGGGGCGCTGGTGCGGTGTCGACAGGCCCTCGTCCAGATCCGAACCGACCCTCGCTTCCCGCACCAGTACCGCGAGCACGTGTCCATTCTGCATGCGCTCGATCACCTCGCGCGTCTGCTCGAAGCCATGAGCGAGACCGAACGGCTCGAGACGACGCGAGGCGGCGGGCCGCCCGCGACGATGGCCGCGATGGTGATCCCAGGCTTCGAGCAGCTGGTGCTTTGGCTCCCGGACGACCAGGGTCCTCGCCCGCGGGTGGAAGACCTGTCCCGTGAGGTGGCCATCGCACGTCGCGAAGCGCGGCCCGACGTCATCGCTGCCGTGGCGCGAGGAGAGCTCGATGGAGAGGCGGCCGAAGCACAGCTCGAAGCGATGCGCTGGGTCGACCGGCTCGGCTACCACACCTGGCGCGCCATCCATCACCTCGAGCGCGCCTTGATCGACGACGCGCCGCCACCGGCTCCGGCACCGGAGTCCGAGCAGCAGCGTGGCGATGAGGCGCACGCCGCAGCGTGAGCCGGCGGCTCGCGTGACTCACTCAGTCGACGGAGACGCCGAGGTAGTCGAGCTTCTCGCAGGCGAAGGGCTCGGCGTTCTCACATGCCTGCTTGAGAAGCGCGACCCCTCGCGCCCGGTTGGACGTGGTGCCGACGCCACGTGCCAGCATCCAACCCTGGCGTGCGCAGCCTGTGACCACCTTGCCTTCACACCCTTTCTCGAACAGGGCGAAAGCGCGGTTGGTGTCGCGTCGCGTCCCACGGCCATGGCGGTGCATGAGGCCGAGCGCCACGCAGGCAGTGGCGCTGTCGCGAAGGCAGCCCTGGTCGTACCAACCCGCCGCCGCGGTGAGGTCCTGGGCGATGCCCGCTCGCCCCTCGGCGCTCAGGTCGCCGAGGGCCGCGCAAGCTTCGCCGTCCCCTCGCTGGCAGCTCTTCTCCAAGACGCTCGCCGCCTGGCGCGGCTCCGCCTTCAGCGAAGGATGCTCGAGCAGGGCTCGGGCCCAGGCTCGGCATGCAGCACCGTGGCCACCGTCGCATGCGCGCTCCCAGAGCTTGGCGGCGGCGGGGAGACTCACGTCGAGGTGGAAACCCTCCGCGTGGCACTGTGCGAGGGCGTGGCACCCCGCGGCGTCATGGGCCGCGCACGCCTGCTGAAAGCGCTTCACCGCCTCTGGACCATCGACCACACCGGCTCGGCCCTCGCGGTACATCGTGCCCGCCTCGGTGCATGCCGCCGCCGCACCTCGGTCGCAGGCGCGACGGTAGAGCGAGAGCGCGCGCACGGGACTGGCCATCACGCCGGCCCCATCGAGATAGCGCTGCGCCAGGGCTCGACAACTGTCGACGTGGTTCCCATCGCAGGCGCGCCGCAGCAGCGCGGCAGCACGCACGCGGTCTCGGGGATCGTCACTGATGCGAGCGAGGTGTTCGGCCAGCCATGCACAGCTCCCTGGATGCCCACCTTCACACGCGCGCTCTCGCATCTCGCCGGCACGCTCGTCGTCGCGCGGCACCACTTCGCCCGCGGTGAGCACCGCCGCCAGCTCGGCGCACGCAACCGCAGCCCCCCGTTCACAGGCTTCGTCGAAGAGCTTCACCGCGTGGGTCGGATCGGCGGTCACCCCGTGTCCGTCCAAGTAGAGTCGCCCGAGGGCGGCGCAGCCCTCGGCGTCGCGTCGCGCGCAAGCTTGCTTGAAGTACCAAGCGGCGGCCGCGGGGTCGGCCGCCTCGCCCTCGCCATGCATGATCATCTGGCCACGAGACGTACATGCCGACGCGGCGCCGTCACGGCACGCCTGGCCGAGCAAGCGAGCCGCCTCCTCGGGGGACACCGAGGTCGCCTCCCCACGTCGGTGCATCTCGCCTCGGCCGGCACAGCCCTTGGACTCCCCCGCCGCGCAGGCCTCGCCATAGAGGGAGAAGGCACGGTCTAGGTCGCGAACCACGCCCTCGCCGCGGCGGTACAGGTCGGCGAGCGCGACGCAGGCAGAGGTGCGTCCGGCCTCGCAGGCGAGCGCGAAGAGCTGACCCGCTCGCCCCGGATCGGCGGCGACGCCGTCGCCGGCGAGGTGTCCCTGGCCGAGCCGCTCGCAGCCCTCCGCCGCTGCGGGTCCTTCGCCCCGTGCACACGATCGCGCACAGGCGTCGAGTCCGCCCTTGGCGCAATTTTTCGCCGTGACGTCACAGCCCGTGGCGAGCCATGCAGCCAACCAGGCAAAGACGAGGGACGGAAGCGAGTGTCGCACGCTGACCCACAGTGTAGCTGTCCCCTCGTAAACGGCCACGAAACCAGTTGCGGTCCCGCCCGTAGGCAGTACGGAAGCCTGGTATGCTTCCCCAGCTTGAAACGGTGATGAAACGCTTTTCGGTTATGACCTTGGGGGTGATCGCGTTGGGGACCGCGACCACCGGATGCAACACGTTCACGGGCGCGGGCGACCTCGAGGTCGGTCCCGGCACGGCGGGCCCAACGCCAGATCCGCTGGTCTTGGCGGATGGGGTCGAGCTCACGGGGCTCGCGGTCTACCAGGCGCTCAAGACACCCCTCATGGAGGACGGCGCGATCGTCAACTCCGACATCCCCATGGTGGCGAACCGAAAGAGCCTCCTCCGGGTGTTCTACGAGCGCACCGACGGATCGAGTGAGCCCAAGACGGTGACCGTGCGCGTGCACCTCGAGTCCACCGACTGGACGCCGCCGGCCGACGATCCGGAGGCCGAGCAAGAGCCCATCGACATCACCTCTCCCATCGGGCCTCAGAGCGCTGAAGGCACGCTTGGCAGCACCATCAACGTGGTGATCCCGGCCGAGCGCATGCTCCCCAATACCGAGTTCCGGGTGGAGATCCTCCAGGACCGCGAGGAAGCCTCCGGCGACAACGACGCCGCCGCCTTCCCCGCCCCCGACGACATGCCGGCGCGCCTCCGCGTGCAGACGGTGGGTCCGCTGCATCTCCGCCTGGTGCCGATTCAGTACAACGCCGACGGCTCGGGCCGCCTGCCCGACACCAGCGACGCTCAGCTCGCGCGCTACAAGACGGCGTTCGAAGAGATGTACCCCATCCCGGAGGTCATCATCACCGTCGACGAGGTCTGGCCCTCCGACATCCCCGCCAACACCAGCGGTGGCTTCTCACAACTCCTCGATGCTTTGCAGGCGTACCGCCAAACGGCCAACGCCAAGCCCTACGAGTACTTCTACGGCATCTTCGATCCCGGCGGCACCGACGGCATCGCCGGTCTCGCGTCGCTCGGGGGCAGCCCCGACAGCCGGGTCGGGGTCGGCCTCGGCACGACCGGAAACAGCTCGGTCAACACCGCGGTCCACGAGGTGGGCCACGAGCACCAGCGCCCGCACTCCCCCGGCTGTGGCGCCGACGGCGCCGACATGGAGTGGCCGCGCATGGAAGACGAAGCCAGCCTCGGCACCTGGGGCTACTCGGCGAGCTCGGGCACGCTCTACGACCCGGAAGGCGAGCGGCGCGACTTCATGAGCTACTGCGGCCCCGAGTGGGTGTCCGACTACGTGTGGCAGAAGCTCTTCGCGCAGTCGCAGACCACCAACCCCGCCACGGTCGGCATGGCCAAGATGCTCCTGCCGGCGCAGGACAAGCGCTACGCGCGGCTCAAGATCCACCCCGACGGAAGCACGAGCTGGCTATCGGATCTCACACTTCGCTACGAGGCCGAAGGGCTCGAAGACGTAGAGGTCGACGTGACGATCGACGGAGAGACCGTTGCGCAGCGCGGCACCTTCTACGGCTACGACCACGTCGACGGTGGGGTGCTCTACATCCCGGTCGAACCCGACCACGTGATCACCGACGCGGCCTTCTCCTTCCACGGGCTCACCCTCCAGGCGTCGCGCTGAGCTGAGCGGCCACCATGGTGCGCCCGAGGTGGCTGCACCCTCGGGCGTAACTTTGTTCCATTCGCACACGAAGGAATTCAACGCGTTGCGTCATGGCCGTCAGAATGGCGAGCCCCGCAAGATTGACGGACGCTCTGTCTGCCCGTAAGACGCTGACAAAAGGGCGTTCCCTCGCGCCGACGGGCTGAACGCCCCGGCCACTCTCTTTTTCCAGGGAGCGCCACAAAGGAGAAGCATGGGTCCAGCTTTCATGGCGGTGATGCTGCTCGTCCTGACCGCGGTCTTCTTGGTGACCGCGAGCAAGCGCGCGCAACTGATGACGGTGGGTCGCCCCGCCGCCCCCTTCGACCAGCTCAAGGCGCGGGTCGACAGCGTGATCGAGTTCGCGTTCCTGCAGAAGCGAATGCCGAATTACAAGAGCGCGGGCTGGGCGCACCGCTTCATCTTCGGCGGCTTCATGGTCCTGCTGGCGCGCACCCTCATCCTGTGGGGCCGCGGCTTCGACCCGACGTTCAACCTCTTCATCCTCGGCCCCGAGGGGTTCATGGGGCTGCCGCTCGGCCACCTCTACGACTTCTTGAAGGACGTCGTCGCCTTCCTCGTCCTCGGGGGAGCCGCCGTCTTCGTCTACCTGCGCGTCTACAAGCAGGAAGCCCGGATGACGAAGTCGTCCGAGGCCGTGCTCATCCTCGTCATCATCATCACGATGATGATCGCCGACATGGCCTACGACGGCGCGGCCATCGCCTTGCACCAGAAGTACTCGGTGCCCGTCTGTGCCCCCGGCGCCAGCGTCGACCTCTGCGATCGCGTCACCACCGTGGTGGCGCATCTCGGGGCCAAGCCACTCGAGGCAGCCGACAGCGTCAGTTTCGTAGCGCACGCCCCGGGCGGCTCCATCTTCGCCATCCTCCTTCAGGGCCTGCCGCCCGAGGTGCTGGTCGGCATCGGCCACGCGGGGTTCTGGACCCACGCCACCCTCGTGATGATCTTCGCGAACCTGCTTCCTCTCTCGAAGCACTTCCACGTCATCACCG
>JAUHZF010000078.1 GCA_030426145.1 Polyangia bacterium | reverse complement strand
ACAACGAATCCTTTGCATGGAGCTCACGGAGG
Source organism: Polyangia bacterium (assembly GCA_030426145.1). Lineage (GTDB taxonomy): Bacteria > Myxococcota_A > Polyangia > Polyangiales > Polyangiaceae > JAPYTK01. The sequence goes on along the minus strand of JAUHZF010000078.1, from coordinate 29,129 downwards.
ACGGGAATGAGAGCGGCGGGTGGGTTCTCGAGCGGCTTCTGCGCAAGGATGAGCCGAGTAACGCGACTCGGGATGAGCGCCTCGGGAGCTGTTTCGAGGCCGTCGGGCAGCGGTCGGAGATAGGCGTCGTACGCCGAAGGTCGCGACGACGACTCGGCGACCGGCGCCGGGTCGCTCCACCCGACCTGCAAGTCGATGTCTGCGGTGAGCGATTCGAGCAGACTCGCCAGCTCTCCCATGCTCGCGAAACGCTCGTGGCGGCGCTTGCTCAGTCCGCGCGACACCGCGTTGACGAGCTCCCGCGGGAGGTCACCCGACATCGGGGTGGGCGGGTCCGTCTTCAGCACGGAGTCCCTCAGCTCTCCGAGGGTGGGGGCGACGAACGGCCTTCGGCCCCACAGGGCCTCGTAGAGCGTGACACAGAACGCGAACTGGTCGGTGCGTTCATCTTGCACGCTACCCAGGTATTGCTCCGGCGCCATGTAGGCGGGCGTCCCCGCAATTTCGCCGGTCGCCGTGTGATGCCTGGCGCTGGCGTCGGCGGGTGCATCGTCTTCGACACGCGAGCCGCGGCCAAGGCCGTCGAGCTGCCTCGCCAGGCCGAAGTCTACGACGCACACACGACCGTCCGGGCCGAGCAGAACGTTTGCGGGTTTGAAGTCGCGATGGATGAGGCCCTCGGTGTGTGCGGCCTCGACACCACGGGCGGCGCGGGCAAGTGCGGCGACGGCTTGCCGCCAGGGCGGGCGCTTGGTGAACCACCGTGCCATGGATGGGCCGCGGATCAGCTCCATCGCGACGAACACCCGTCCCTCGTGCTGCCCCGCGTCGAATACCGTGACCACGCTCGGATGCACGAGGCGAGCAGCGTTCTGCGCCTCCTCGAGCAGCACTCGATCGGCGTGCTGGCCCGCACCCCGCCCCGGCCGCAGCAACTTCAACGCGACCTCGCGCCGGAGGGTCGGATCATACGCCTCGAAGACGATGCCCATGCCGCCCGAGCCGAGCCGACGCAAGAGCTCGTAGCGACCGACCGTCACTCTGCGGGCCTCGAGGGACGGAAACAGCGCCGAAGCGACGGTGCTTCGGCTGGCTTCGAGCTCGAGCCCATCGTCTCGTTGGGCCCCGACGTGGCGCGCGAGCTTCGTTGTGAGCTCGGGGGAGTAGGAGCTGCGTTTCACCTGCATCGTGTGCTATCCGTCATCCGGAAATGGGTTCGAGCGTTTCTGCGATCCTGCGGGACTCCGAGGAGGCGTACTGGTCCCTCGACGAAGTCACGACCGGGCTGATCGACCTCGATTTCAGCCGGCCGTTCATGCCGGAAGCCTTGGTTCACGCAAACGGCATCAGCTTCCTCGACGACAGCGAGCGGTTGGTCCTCAATCAGATCCGCGGTCACGCCTACCTCGGGATCTCGGCCATAGGGGAGAGGTTCGTCCTGCCGTTCATACTATCCCAGGCGTCGAGGACCCACCATCGCGACGAAGAGGAATTCCTGGCGCTCATGGGTGCCAGCCATCGGGCCGCCAAACACATTGTGGCCTTCGCTCGTCTGGGCTCGGCCTGTGAGCGAGGCTTCGAGACGGAGCTCGGGCTTCTCGGCCCCGCAGCAGAGGCCATTGCGCCGTTGCTCACGCGGGACACACTCGCCGTGGGATTGCTCGCCCTGCATGTCGAGACCGCGGCGCAGGCTCACAGCCTGCGCGCCATGCGCTGCACCGAGCCCATCAACGAGCCCTTCCGCCGCTTCTTGCAACTGCATTGGAGGGAAGAAAGCCAGACCGCCCGTCTCTTCGAGCTGGTCCTCGGCGAGCTCACGAACGAAGCCTCCCGGCATGAGAGGGAGCGAGCATTCGAACAGTACCTCGCCATGCTGGACGTCCTCGCTGTCTCGTTACACGAGCAGGTGCGGCTCGACCTGACCGCTTTCGAGTGGACTCTACGCCGACTCTCCGATGAGGAGCAGGCGGAGTGGATCGACGTTCAGAGGCGCTCCTACGAAGACGTCTTTCTTGGATGCGGGGTAGAGCATCCCGCGGTTCGGCGAACCGTCGCCAACCTTCTGGGGGAGCCGTCGACCGCGCTTCTTGGCGCGGCCGAGCGTTTCTCTTTCACCCCCCGTCACGCTCGAGCATAGACGAGGGGCCTCGTTTCACGTGGCCGGGCTTGGTGGGGGGTCTTGCTCCGCAGCCAGGAGTGCGGAGAGCCCCACCCCGAAGTCCGGCAGCTCCCCGCCATGAGATGCCAGCTGTCGCCAGCGCACGATGGAGTGCTCGTCGACGGCAAAGGTAGCGGCCTGCTGATACCGGGTGCCGGTCGCGTCGCGATTGCGCACACCGTCGGACCAACCACGCACGACCGAGAGCAGAGGCGCCATCGAAAGGAAGTGCCGTGTATCGGTGAGCCCGATCCCCCAGCGGGCGTACTCCAGCCGGTCTCGGTCATGCACGACCGCGAGCGCGCCCGCGCCGCCGATCGACGCCAGCCAGCTGTCTGCATGGTCGGGCTCGCCGTGCAACACGATCACCGTGCGCGAAGCCAGGCGGCGCAGGGCGCGAACGCTTCGCTCGGCACATGGACACCCCGGGTGACGCAGGAATGCCACGAGGCCGGGCATCCCGCGGAGCGCGTCCAGCGGCGGTCCGGATGGCGCGGGGCCTCCAACACTGGGCAGGGAACTCAGCTCGTGGGGCTCAGGCTTGTACAGCCCAATCTCGCGCATGGCACCTGATAGCACCAGTTGGTTCTCACGACACCATCACCGTCGTGTGGCCACCATCTCGTCAAGACTGTGGAGCGCTTCCTGACTCTTCTCGGCGCTCGGGGAGACCTGCGAAACGTGACCCCGCAGCAGCTCGAGCCCGCGCCGGAGCCGGCTTCTTACGGTCCCTTCCGGTATCGCGAGGATCTCCGCCACCGCTCGGGCGGGCTGTTCTTCGAAGTAGAACAGCTCGAGAACGAGCTGAAGCTCGAGCGGTAGCCGCTCGAGGGCAAGGTGGAGCAGCTGCGCCTGCTCGTTTCTTGCGAACCAGGTGGATGGCGAGTCCCTGAGATCGACCATCGAACACAATGAGACGTCCGCGCCGTTGCGGGTCCGCGTGCGCAGGACATCGAACAGCTTGCTTCTCGCTACGCAGTACAGGTAGGTGCGGAAGCTCGCGTTCCCTCGGAACGCGTCTCGGTTACGGACGCACGCGAGAAAGGTTTGCTGCACGAGGTCTTCGACCCCGTCCTCGAGCTTGTTGCGGAAGAACCGGTAGACCGCGTCGAAGTGACGCTCGAACAGTGCACTTCCCGCCCGCTCGTCACCGTCGCGCCAGGCGGCTAGAAGCGTCAGATCGTCGGTGTCGTCGGACATCGGAGGCACGCATCCTAACAGCGCCACGCTGGTTTGGTGAGTCCGATCGAGAAACACCCATGTCACTTCAGCGCGGTTGGGCCCAAGCGTGCTGAGGAGGTCCTCGCGCCTGCTGACGGGCCCTGTCACACGCCGCTGGACGCCACGCTGAACCTGGGCAAGACGCTGGAGGCCGCGTTGGCGTAGTGGCTCACACCACGCGGCGGAAAGCCGTCGTGATGTGGTCGAGCGCGGGCTCGATGCGCTGGGGGTCGTCGTAAAAGTCGATCTGACCTTCTGACTCGAGCCAATGAATGGCCTTGTCGCTCGAGCCGAGCGCATCGTGGAAGCTTCGCGCCAGGGCAGGCGCAAGCGCCTTCTCGCTGTGCACCATCACCACTGGCACTTCGATACGCTGCGCGAACCCCATGGCGTCGTAGGGCAGGGTCTTCTCTCGCGACATCAGGGCAAAACGATTGATGTAGCCACCGAGCTGGCCGCGTTGGGTACCGTAGTACTCGAAGGCTTCGGCCAGCGGCATGGCGACCTCGCCCTCCTTGCCCACGGCCGGAATCGTTTCGACCTCGCCGTCCTTCTCGAAGGCCTCGCGCGACTGTTTGGCTCTCGCGATCGAAGCCTCGAGCTTGTCGGCGCCCATCCATTGTCGCTGCATGTCGGCGCTGTGGAAGAAGCCCGCGACGGTGCCGAAGGCCTTGATCCGGGGGTCGGCAGCGACGGCCCCAGCCATGTAGCCCGCCCCAGCGCAGACCCCGACGGCAGTGAGCCGTGCGGCGTCGATGGCCTCGTGCTCGCCGAGAAATCCGAGGGCTGCACGCACGTCGGCGATCTTGGCCTCGGGATCTTCGTACTGGCGTGGCTCGCCGCCGCTCTCACCGAAGTAGCGGGGGTCGAAGCTCAATGCGGCGAAGCCACGCTTGGCCAACGCAGCGGCGTAGCTGCCCGTGGCTTGCTCCTTCACCGACGTGAGTGGCCCGAGCAGCACCACGGCGGGGAAAGGCCCCTCGCCCTCCGGCAGCATCAGCTCACCCACCACCGACGTTCCCTCGGATTCGAACGTTACCCGCATGACTCATCTCCTTGGTTCTGCCCTCAGCATCGTGCTCCGGTCGTGGGGCGGCCAATCCAACGATCGCATGCTGCTATTCGCGCCGTGCATCGCTCGTCACACGTCGAGCTCACGCAGGAGCTGCCGCAGCCACGTCGCGCCGGGATCGAGCTCGCGCGACGCAGGCCAAAGCATCTGCACCTCGAAGCCCTGCAGCGGCAGGGGCGGGCGACGGAGCCTCAAGGCGTCGCCCCGCAGCGCCTTTGCGATCCGGGTTGGCAGGGTGAGCACGAGCCCCGAGCGAGCCGCGATCGCGGGCGCGACCATGAAGTGGGGAACACGGGCCGCCACGTGACGTCGCAGCCCGCGCTCGGCGAGGGCGATGTCGACCACCCCTGGCCCGTAGCCCGGGTTGGCCACCAGCAAGTGTCGGGCCTCGGCGAAGGCCTGGAGGGAGAGTCGTGCTCCGAAGCCCCGGGGGACCAAACACGAGAAGGTCTCTTCGAACAGCGTCTCCACCCGAACGTCTTCCGAGGCTTGGATGTAGGTACCGAGCACCATATCGAGCTCACCTCGCTCGAGTGGACCGGCGGGAAGCCCGCCGTGCAGCGGGTGCACGTCGATGCTGCAGCCGGGGGCCGCTTCGGCGAAACGAGCCACCAGCGAGGGCAGCAGCAGGGTGCCGCAGTAGTCGTTGGTGGCGATGCGGAAGGCGCGCTGGCTCGTTGCTGGGTCGAAGGACCGACCCGCCGCGAGTGTAGCCTCCACCTCGCTCAGCACCCGTCGTACGCGTGGCGCGAGGCGTTGCGCGAGCTCGGTGTGATGCATGCGCCGGCCTTCGCGGACGAGCAACGGATCCCCGAAGAGCTCACGAAGCCGCCCCAACGCATGCGACGTCGCCGGTTGGCTGAGGCCCACGCGTTTGCCGGCCTTCGTCACGCTGGGCTCGCGGAGGAGGGCGTCGAGCACCACCAACAAGTTGAGGTCGATGGCGGAGAGCTTGAGGGGCACGTCGTCGGCCACGGCGCATTCTGACACGACTGGGGTCGCGAGCGCCGACTGCCGAAGCGCGCCCGAAATCGGCCGAGACGTCGACGGCCCGATCGCTGGATGGTAGCCCAACCTCATGGACCCGACCCTCGTGCGACTGGCCGTCTTGGCCACTGTGCTGAGCTTCCTGGCGGCCTGGTTGCGTCGAGCTGCGGGACGCCTCGCACCGAAGTTGACCATCGCGCCGCTCGTTTTTCTCGTCACTAGGGGTCCCGTGCTCGGCGTGGCCCTGGCCGGCACCCTCGGCTGGGCGGCGCTGCTCCTTCCGGGGGCCATGGCGCGGGGCAACGACGACGTCGGCACCATGGCCACCCTCACCGCCATCTCGTTGTTGTGTGGCTTTGGGGTGGCAGCTCTCGTGGTCGGGCCCGTCTTCATGGTGATGCGAGCCTTCGCCCCAAAACCCGAGCTCGCGCTCGCGTCGGGGGAGACCGTCGTGCACGAAGAGGCGGCCAATCATTGGCTCGGCGGCGAGTCGCGAGGCGGACGGCTCCTCATCACCAACCGCCGCCTCGGCTTCCGCCCCCACCGTTTCAACGTACAGCTGCAGACGTGGAGCACCCCGCTCGAGACCATCGACGAGGTGACGTGCGAGGGACAGCGCCTGGTGGGCGTGCACGTCGAGGGCACGAGCGAACCGGTGTGGTTCGTCTCGATGAGCGCGGAGCAACTCGCCCAGCGACTCCGCGCCACCTAGCCGGCGTCGAGGCGGGCGAGCTCGTCGAGGAGGTAGACGTTGGCGCGGATGGCCTTGCGGAAGACCTCCAGGTCCATCGACTCGTCGGGCCCGTGGGCGCCCGTCTTGGGATCCATGACCCCGTTGAGGATGAGCGGTAGGTCACCAAACCGGCGGCCAAACATGGCCACGAAGGGGATGGTGCCGCCCACGCCGATGGGGAGCAGGGGCTTGCCCCACGCCTTTTCGTAGGCGCGATCAGCAGCGGGAAACGCCGGCCCCTTCGGCTCGTAGAGCCACGACTCGGCTTCGGTCTGGCGCACGAGCGTGACCTTCACGCCACCGGGCGCGTCGCGCGTCAGCTCGGCTTCGACGAGTGCGTAGAGCTCGTCGGGGGTCTGACCCGGCGCCACCCGGAAGGATAGCTTCGCGGACGCCTTCCCGCGGATGGCATTCTTCTCGCGCCCCGGGGCAGGCATGGTCGTGCTGAGTATGGTCATGGCTGGCTGCCGCCACATCCACTCCGCCATCGACCGCTCGTGCGGTGGGAGCGGCTTCACACCCTCCACCAACCGAGCCCCCTCGCTGATGATCGCATCGGAGAGGGGCACCTCGCGTGAGGCCTCACGCCACGCCGGGTCGACCTCTTGGCGCCCGAGCCGGAGCCGGCCGTCGTCGTCGACCAGGCGAGCGATGAGCTTGATGAGGGCCACCTGAGGGTCGGGCACGGCATTGCCCCAGAGACCGCTGTGCACGTCGGATGCGAGGGCCTCACACGTGACCTCGAGCTCGAGGAGTCCCCGCAGCGAGATCGTGAGTCCGGGGATGTCGACCGAGGGGTTCTCGCAGTCGGTGAGGACCATGACGTCGGATGCGAACGCATCCGGGTAGGCGTCCATGAAACGCTCGAGGTTGGGGGAGCCGATCTCCTCTTCGCCTTCGATGAACAGCTTCACGTTGCACGGAAGCTCACCGACCTCCTCGAGCCAGGCCTCGATGGCGGCGAGATGCGAAACCCAACCGCCCATGTCGTCGGCCGAGCCACGGGCGAAGAGGCGCCCCTCTCGCTCGACGGCCTCGTGCGGCGGCGTGCTCCAAGGCTCACCTGCCACCGGCTGGAGGTCGAGGTGACCATAGATGAGGATGGTGGGTGCCCCAGGCTTGTGACAGCGCTCGGCGGCCACGCTCGGCAGCGCATCCTCGAGCTCGAGCACGCGCGCCTTCTCGAAACCGAGGGCCTCCAGATCGCCTCGGATCTGCCCCGCGAGCTTCCTCACGTCCTCAGCATGCTCCGGTTCACAGCTGATGGCGGGGATGCGGAGGTACTCGACGAGGCGAGCCACGGTTTTCTCGAAGGCAGCGTCGGCACGTTCGGCGACGCGGGCGGGGATCTCGGTCATGGCCCGACCCTAGCAAGGCTGGGTCGGAAGCGCTCGCGCAGACGATTCGGTAGCCCGCAGCTCCCCTTCACGCCCCTGTAGCTCGGCCGGAGACGCGAGTATGAGCATGGTGCGATGTCGCCCGCGCCCGATTCCGCCCCCGTGCCCGAAGCCGACCCGAAAGCCGCAGAGACCGGGCTCGCGGAGCTCGATGGCGCCACCAAGACGCCTCGTGACCTCCGGGCGGAAAAGGAGCGCGTGAAGAAGCTGGTCGTCGCGGTGTTGAAGCGGCCCGTGGGGCTCGCCCAATCGGTGCGAAGTTTCCTGCTTCGGGTGTCCGCCGCCGGCGCGCTCGCTACGCTCGCGCTCGGCATCACGGCGGCGCACATGTCCACCGGGATCGTCGGGATCGTCGTCGGGTTCCTCGCGAGCTTGCCTGCGGTGTTCCTCGCGCTCGTGGCGAGTCTGCTCGCTGGGGTGGTCGGCCTCCCCGACACCCTGTGCGACGTGCTCGATGGGGGTGCCGACCTGCTCGACGCCGAAGAGAAGGCCGAGCTCGAGGCCCTCGCGGAGACCGAACGGACGGAGGCGAGCCTGGAGAAGCGGCCCGGCCTCTTGCGTCGCATCTACGAGGGGGCCAAACGACTGCTCGTGGTGAAGAACCTCTTCGACGACGTGCACGAAGCCTTCACCTCGACCACCAAAGTCCTCCTCATCGCCAACCCCCTCGGCGCCGGGCTCATCGGCCTCTCCGTCGGCATCATCAACCTCCAGCTCTTCGCCGCGGTCGCGCTCGTCGTCTACGCCCTCCCCTGAGCTGGGCGTCTCCCCTCGGGCTCAGGCCTTGAGGCGCTCGATCACGGCCGTCACCGCCGTCACGTTGTCGGCGATGCGGTCGTGCGACCCACCGAGGCGACGGCTGGCCGCCGCGAGCAACTCGACCAAGCGCTCGAGGTCTTCGGGCTGAGCCTGGGTCGGCGAGAACCCCGCGCGCTCGACGGCTCGGTCGAACAGGGCGATGGGGTCGCAGTCGTCGTCGTCGCGCAGCGGCCCTTCGATGAGCTCCGCCACGAAGCACGAGCGTAGGGTTCGAAGCACCGCATCGGGGGTCGACGCGTCGATGTCTTCGAAACCACCGGCCTCCCGGTCGGGAGAGATGAGCGGGAGGCCAGCTTCAGCCCAAGCGAGAATGCCGCCCTCGAGCCAGCTGATCTCGACCTCCGTTTTGCCCTCCATCTCTTCGGCCACGATGCGCGCGCGCCGGCCCGAGTTGCACACCAAGGCCACCACCGCTGTGTCGAGCAGGCCCGTGGCCGGGCCTACGAGCTCGGAGGCGAGACAGACCGAACCAGGGATCCAGCCCAGGACCTGTCGCTCCTCGTGGGTTCGCATGTCGGCCAAGCCCACCCACCGAGCTTCCAACGCCTCTTCTACAGTGATCGCCCGCACAGCACTTTAGAATACAAGATGCATCGCCGAGCCGCGAGCCTGCTCGACAAAAGTGGCCACACCGCCGTACTCCAGCGTCTCGTAGGGGTGGAGGTCGCGCTTGGTGATCCCCATCACGCTCATGCTCATCGTACATGCGATGAAGCGCACCCCCTGGTCCTGTGCCGAGTCGATGAGGTCGGGGAGGAGCATGAGGTTCTGATCCTTCATGATCATGTTGAGCATGCCCTTGCCGGCACCGCCGAAGTTCATCTGCCCGAGCTTCTGCTTCTTGGTACCGCTGGGCATCATCAGCTTGAAGAGGCGCTGGATGAAGCTCACCTTCTGAGGCTTCTCAGCCGGATTGGGACGGTCTCCTCGGAGGAGATTGAGCCCCCAGAAGGTGAAGAAGATGCTCACGTCCATCCCCGACGCAGCCGCACCGGTGGCGATGAGCATCGCAGCGAGGAGCGCCTCGTGATCGTTGTGCAACACGAGAAGCGAGCACCGGTTGTCAGGGACGAGGGCGAGCGCGTTCGAGGGCGCCATCTCCTCGACCCGCGCGAGGTCGGTCATGGGCGACGGCACCACCACGACCCCTCCGCTTCGGAGGTCGACCACGGCCGTGACCGGGCCATAGCCGTTCAGTGACCGCAGCGTATGTCCCTCACGGGTGCACCACTGCAGCATCTCGTTGTTGAACGAACGGTCGGGCGTGACGATGGTCACGCTTCGCACCGCGCCGGCTTCCCGGATGGCGCGCGTGAGCTCGGCCATGCGTTCACTCGCGGCGTAGTACGAGAGATCGATGTGAAGGTCACCGCCCTCGGCCGCCTTCTTCGGGGCTGGGATGGTGACGGCGTCGACCACAAGAGGCATCGAAGCCGGAGGCGCCGGAGCCACCGGCGCGAGCGCCGGAGCCACCGGAGCCACGCGCTCGACCGGAGCCGCGGGTTTGGCCGCAGCGCCGTTCGTCTTGCCCGCGGCGCCACCACCCACACGAATGACGGCGCGGTAGGGCGCGGTGGCGTCGTGCATCTCCAGCACCTCCGCCTTCGCGCTCCTCACCCAGCTCGAGACGTCGAGCGGGAAGGCCGGGTCATCGGCGACGACCTCGACCTCTGTCCCCGGCTCGAGGCCGCGAACGGCTTTGGCGAGGGTGAGGATGGGCTGGGGGCACTGCTGCCCGATGCAATCGATCTGCTTGCGCTCGACAACCTCGGGCACGGCCCTCAGCTGCGAAGCAGCCGCCCTTGGCTTCGCCCTTCCTCCCTTGGGCGACACGCGAACAAAGGCGCAATGACTGCCCTGTTCGTGACCGACCTCGAGGAGGGTCGCCTTCGACGAACGACACCAGCTCTTGATGTCGAGGGGGAAGGCATCATCGTCGGCGAGAATCCTCAGAACGCCGCCATTGGCGAGCTTCCTCGCGGCCTTGGCCGTCTCGAGAATGGGAGCCGGGCACTGGAGTCCGCGGCAATCAACAGTGGTTGCGGGTGCGTTGCTGCTCATGATCGTGACTCCTGATGACTAGGGAAGCAGGCTCGAAAAGGCCTCGCGATAGGCGTCTTCGAGCTCGTCGGCGATGCTGCCGATATCGGTTTCGATGCTCGCGAGCAGAAGCTCGCGGTACATGCGGGCCAATCCGTGAAGCTCTTTGGCTCCCGCTCCGATGGCCTGCATCGAGATCGCGTCGCACAGCAACGCGGCTTCGTTGTCGTCATTCTGATCAGCAGCCGCCCGCAGCTCGAAGAGGAGCTCCGGAATCATGCCGATGAAACTCGCACGCGAGAACGACCCCTCGGGCTGAGCCGAAGACGCCTGCCGGCTCGACAGCTGCACCTCGGCCGCCTCGTGGTTCTGTCGCGCCTGCCGATGAACACTGCCATCGGCGACCATACTCGCGAGGTGCTCTTCGAGCGCCCGCAGCTCTCCGGGAACCTGCACCTCGGTGTCGGCCTCGTCGGCCCACGGCACGTCATCTCCGTGGTCGGCCACGATCAGGGTGGCGTGCGGCGCGAAGATGCGACGGCACTCGAGCAGCTCATTCATCTCCGCCGCACCGCAGCGGCTCGACGCGATGATGACGCTGAACTGCGAAATGTTTTCGCTCGCCTGCGCCTCTTCCCACAGCCGAGCGCTGAACCCCGCGCGCTTGGCCACCTTTCCCAGCATTCGGCGAAGCACGACATTGGGCTCCACCACGAGCGCCTTGGGTATGCGCTGCGTCGTCGGAGCGATGGTCATCGGCGCCAAGCTGCTCGGACGTGGAAGCTCCCGGAGGAAGATCGCGCGCCAATGGTCGAGGAACTCGCCGATGGCGGGTCGTCGCTCGGGCTCGGGCTCGACCATGCTTCGCAGCAGCGGCTCGAGCTGGGCATCGTAGGCAGGGTTGACCACGGGCGACCCAAGGGGGCACCCTCGACGGTCGGTCCGCATGCGGCTTCCGCAGAGTGCCCACCACAGGAGGGCTCCGAGGCTGAACACGTCGGACGCCGGTTCGGGCCGTGAGATGAGCTGCTCGGGGGCCACGAAGTGCGGCGTACCGACCGGAGAGAGCGAGGTCCCGGGGAGGTCCGCGAGGCGAGCCATGCCGAAGTCGAGCAAGACCGCCCGAACGTCACCGCTGTGGTCGCGACTGATCATCACGTTCCCGGGCGCGACATCCCGATGAAGTACACCTTCCTCGTGGATGGCGTAGAGCGCAGAGCCAACCTGGTCGAACACCTCGAACAGCTCGTCACCCAGTGTCTCCTCGCGTGACAGTACGCGGCCGAGGGTCTCCCCTTCGACGTACTCCATCGCGATGGCGGGCAACCCGTCATCGGTCTCGCCGCTCGTGTAAATGGTCACGAGGTTGGGGTGGGACACGCGTGTGGCCGCCCTCACCTCGCTGTCGAAGCGAGCGCGAACCTCGGTGCCCGTCTCACCTTCGACCAAGTCGGCGTGCGCGATCTTCACCACCGCGCGCCGCTCGGTGCCGAGCTGCTCGGCGAGGTAGGCCGTGCCGAAGGTCCCTCTGCCGAGGACGCGGGTTAGTTTGAAGGCTTCGAGCTCGGTGTGCCCAAGGCGTGGGTCACGACGCCCCACGGCGCTCGCGCGCCGAACGGGGCGCGGTACCCGAGGCAACCGGACTACCGCTGCGTTTCCCTTTGCGGTCATCGACCCGCTCCCCAGGAAGAACACCCACCTTCCTCGCCGAACGCGAGGCCTCCCATCGAACCCTTCGCCGCATCCATACGCATCTCCGATCGCGCGCACGCCTGTCGCGCTGCCGAGCTTCAGAAGTCAGAGCCCGGACCGTTCCACCCACCCAGAGCGTTCCGTCTTCGCGGGGTGGTCGTCAAGAGAATACGAACGAATATTCTCAAGAATTTCTCACACTTATAGCCCTCCAAGGAAGCCCGTCACGCCAAGAGAAGGATGGTCACCCGCCGTGGGTGACCTCATCGCCGATGCCGCCATGCGGCACGCATGTTCCTCGAAGCCGACAGCCCCGAGGCGCTGCGGACCGGCCCGGCGCGAAGACCGCGTCTGCATCTGACCTCACGCAACGCGTGCACGCGGGACGGGTGCTGGGCAAGCCTTGCGCGTCACGCAGAACGAGCGCCTAGGCATTTCGCGCCCTCACGGCTTGGCCCGGAACTTGAAGCTCACTCAGGCGATAGGAGGCGTGCCATGAGAAAAGACCACATCCGGACCTACCGCATCACCGGGGCCGGCGACATCACCGTGACCCATTGGAACAAGGGCGAGACCGTCGACCTGAGCAAGCACTACGAGGGCGTGGTTCACGATCGGCGGCATGCCGTTCTGGAGACCGCCCTCGACGTCTTTCGGTACACCGACGACCATCTGGCATGGGCGCTATCGCCCAATGGCCAGAACGTCGACGCCGCACGCACGCTCAACCTGCTGCTCAACCTCTTCCTAGAAGACGTCGAGCGGGAGACCAGCGACCCGCGCGGCTTCTGAAACGAAACGGCCCCGCGGACCGTCGTGATCCCCGGGGCCGGTTTTGCGCTCGTTCCGAAGTCAGCCCTTCTTCGCGAGGAAGTAGGCGGAGAGGCGGATGAAGTCGGTGTCGGTGATGATGCCGACGAGGTTGCCGTCGTCGTCGGCGACGGGCAAGCAGCCGAACTTGCCCTCGAACATCATGCGTGCAGTTTCGGCGAGGCTGTCGGTCGGCTTCGCCGTGACGAGCTCACGCTGCATGATCTTGCCGACCTTCACCTTGCCGATGACCTTGTCGCGTTGTTCGGCAACGTCGGACAGGAACGACGAGCTCGCGTGCAGCAGATCGCGCTGGGTGACGAGACCTACGAGCTTGGTCCCCTCCACCACCGGCAGATGGCGGAAGCGAAGCTCGTCCATCTTCTCCAGAAGATGAGCGATGGTGTCATCCTCACCGACCGTGAGCAGCTTGCGGCTCATGAGGTCGGCAACCGTCTGGGGCGTCGTCTCGAACATGTTCCCACTGCTAGGTTGGCCGCCAACGGCGGGCAAGGCTCACCCGGTGTTTTTGAAGACCCCTGATGTCCGCTCGACTGCGTTGCGCACGGTTTGCGCTCGGCTCGCCTTGCATCGCGTCGGCCCAGGTCAGGCCGCCTGAGCCCAACGACTGAAGATGCACTTCGGCTCGATGAAGAGGACCGAGCTGCCGGGGAAAGCGTTGTGGACTTCCCGCAGCCCGCCCCATAGTGAAGCGGAGGGAGGTCTTGGCGACTCTCTGGAGAATGACTTGCGCAAGGTGACGCGAATTTGAGAGCTCACTGGGCACACGGGCTGATGGCCGCCGCGATGGCTTGCGAAGCGCAAGCTCCGCCGCTAGCGCGCCCATCGGTATCCGTGGGCTCTACCCCGCTTGCTCCTCCGCCAGCACCAAGCTCCGCCGCCGCTTCGCCTTCGAGTACGGGTGCCGATGATGGTCCGGCGTCACTGCCACCGCTCGCCGACACGGAGTCGATCAGGCAGATGGACGCAACCATGGTCAAGGGGCAGGTCTTCCGCCATCTCTTCGTGGGGGCGCTTCACGATCTCGGTGGCCGCCTCCACACCAGCCGCATCACGTGGGTGCTCGAACGCGGCGGCGACGAAGCTCGTCTCACTGTGTTCTGCGAGCGCTTCTTCCGCGGTCCCGGCAAGCCAAAGAAAGCACACGTGCCCGGCAGCGAGCGCACTCCCTTTCTCCTCGGCGAAGCCAACCGTCGCGATCTGTGGTGGGCGGCGCCGGCGACGAGCGTGTACGTCGCCCCATCAGGACCAAGTCCCGAACAGACGACAGTGAGCAAGTCGCGCTTCGAGCTTCACTCATTTCGCGAGAGTGCGCGGAGTCACGAGCTCGGAGCGGGAGCGCCCTCCTGCGGAATAATGCCGAAACACCTCACGTTCGTCTGTGAAACGGCGGCGATTCTCGTACGACCGCAGGGGGCGCACTTGGCCTACCTCCCGTTGCAACGGGAGAACCAGTACGACGCGAGGTGGATCCCCCCGACGCGATCCACCGTTCGGGGGCTCCGCTGCAGCGTGCCAGAATTCGCCAAACCACACCCTCGTCCGCCCGAGACTTTCATCGAGAAGCTCCCGCAGCCCTGGGCCCCAGGCACGCAGGAGAACGCTCCACTGTTCTTCGCCGAGCGCACCGACCAGTCACCGGGCGTGGAGTTCGTGTATGCGAATCACGATGCGGGAATGGAGACCGGGGACTATCGCTGGATCCTCGTGCAATAGAGGTTCCTTCAGTCGCAATGCTCACAAGGTGGAAACGCGTCGGTATCCCTCCGAACACCTCGCAAACGCCGAGGCGTTGCTGCGAGCAGGTGGCGGCGTCGTGGTCCGCGCCCTCTCGCGCGAGGCGAACTTCGGCGGCCCCCTCCGCGAGCACCGTGCTAGCGCGGAGGTCATGAGCTCCGACGACAAGACGGTCAAACGCGCCAAGAAGCTGCTCGATGCCCTCGAGAAGCACGCCAAGGAAGCGGTCGCGCTCGGCGTCCCACGGGAGATCTACGTCAAGAGCGTGGCCGACCACGCCGCCGACACCTACGACCGGCTCCTCGCCAAGAAGCAAAAGAAGGCGGCAAAGCGTAAAACGCCCTGAGCCGCATTGTCCTCTCGGCGTGACGGCGCTGTAGTCGACCCCGATGCCTGACCCAACCCACGGCCTCCCGCGCCGCGTCTTCTGGCGCGGCGGTCCGCCGGTCACCGCCCTCGGCTTTGGCGCCGGCGCCATTGGGGACCCCGAGCTCGACGAGAAGGATGCGGAGCGTCTGCTGCGCAGAGCGGTCGAGCTCGGGATCGAGCTCTTCGACACCGCCCGTTCCTACGGCGAGAGCGAGGCCCGCCTCGGACGCCACCTGGCGCCGATCCGTGACCGTGTGCTGCTCTCGACCAAGGTGGGATACGGCGTGGAGGGCCAGGACGACTGGACCGGCGACTGCATTCGCGCGGGCATCGACCGCGCCCTGCGAGAGCTGGCGACGGATCGCATCGACGTCGTGCACCTGCACTCGTGTCCGCTCGACGTGCTCCAGCGTGACGACGTACGCCGAGCGCTTCAGGACGGTGTGGCTGCAGGCAAGGTGATCCGCGCCGGCTACGCGGGGGAGAACGATGCCCTACGCTGGGCCCTCGCAAGCGGAGACTTCGGGGTGCTGCAGCTCTCGGTGAACCTCTGCGATCAGGGCTCCATGGACGACGTCCTTCCCGCAGCCACAGAGCAGGGGCTTGGTGTGATCGCCAAACGTTCGACGGCCAATGCCCCCTGGCGCTTCGAGACGTGCCCTGTGGGACACGACGCCGAGACCTATTGGCAGCGGTTCACCACGATGAAGCTCGAGCGTGGAGACCTGTCCTGGGCAGAGCTGGCCCTTCGCTTCAGCGTGTATGCACCCGGCGTCGGCGTCGCCCTCACCGGTACATCGAGCATCGCCCACCTCGAGGAGAACGTGCGCGCGGTGAAGGCCGGCCCCCTCTCCGACGACGTGCTGCAGGCCCTGAGGGCGGCGTTTCGCCATCATGGAAGCGACTGGAACGGCCACATCTGAGCGGACGCGCCACCAAGCCCCTTCACCCGTCCCGACGCTCGGGGGACGTGCGTCACCGGAGCTCGAGCACATCGATGGTCCCGGAGACAGGCTTGCCAGGGCAGGCTCCAACGCTTCCGAGGCCAGTCACAGGCCAAGAGCGATGGTGAACGAGGACCTGGTCACGTTGGCGGCCGGCGAGCGCATTGAGCTCGGAGAAAGGCGCCGCAGGAGATGGGCGCCTCGGGGGTGACGGCCGTGCACATCGGCTGAAGCGTCGTCGTCACTCTCAGCGGGTGCGCAGGATGATGTGGAAGCCAAAGGACGACTCCACCACGTTGCTCACCTGATTGACGCTCAGGGCGAAGGCGGCCTCGTTGAGACGGTCGTCCCCGAGCTCACCGGGCTTCACCTTGCCGATGAGCCCGCCGGTGGTCTCGGCTCCCTTGGAGTCGCTGAATTCGGCCACGAGCTCCTCGAAGCCCTTGCCTTCCTTCATGGCCTCGAGCGCGGCCTGGGCCCGTAGGCACGCCTCCTCACGCGTGCGCTCGATCCCCTCGGACTGCTTGGCGTCGGTGTGTTTCACCAGGATGTGAGACACCGTGATGTCGGAGGGGATGGCGATGG
Organism: Polyangia bacterium; assembly: GCA_030426145.1. Lineage (GTDB taxonomy): Bacteria > Myxococcota_A > Polyangia > Polyangiales > Polyangiaceae > JAPYTK01. The sequence continues at coordinate 12,544 of JAUHZF010000078.1, read as the reverse complement.
GCTTGGGGATGTCGGCGTTGGCATCCTTCAGGCACTTTTGACCCGGTGTCGGCCCCGCCGGCTCGGGGTCGGGCGCCGGGGCCGCATCGGCCGTCGCCTCGGGTGCCGCGTCGGTCGACTTGGGCGGCGGCGTGCCCCCACAACCGACGACCATCACCAGGGCGAGCCACATCCTTCCACGCATCATGGGCGCATCTAAGCACTTCGCGCGCGCGACGTGCAGACTCGGCGTTCTGTCTGGTAGCGCTTTGGCTCCGTATCCGATACGCAACGTGCATGCGTGGAGTTGCGGTGGCTGCGGTGGCTTTGACGGTGTTGGTGGCCTGTGGTGACGACGACGCCACCACGAGCTCGGGCACGGGGGGCGCCAGCAGCACCTCGAGCTCGGGCGTGGGGGGCATGGAGGCGCCCACGCCGTCGGAGACGGCGGCGGAGTGGCTGGTGGGTCGCTTCAGCGCGTCGGCACAGGCGCATCAACTCGTTGGCTGCGAGGTGCCGGCGCTCATGATCGGCGACACGGTTCTCTATGTGGAGCAAGCGGCCGTCACCACGCCGACCTCTCCCTACCGGCAACGGATCTACTCCATCACCCCGGGACCCGATGCCGACACGCAGGTGGTGGTGGACGTTTACGAGCTGAGCAACCCCCAGAGCTACGTCGGCCGCTGCAACAGCGGCAGCACGCCAGTGCTCGGCTCGGACGTCACGGCGCGCCCCGGCTGCGCGGTGACCCTCACCTGGATGACCGACCACTTCGAGGGTGGCACCGAGGGGACGGATTGTCCCAGCAGCCTCATGGGCGCGAGCTACGCCACCAACGCATTGGGCCTCTACGCGGACCGCGTCGAGACGTGGGACCGCGGCTTCGACGCCATGGACACCCAGGTCTGGGGCGCCACCGACGGGCCCTACGTCTTCCAGCGGCAGTAGCGAGCCAGACCGCCTTGACACCGCTACTGAATGCGGTTCAATAGATCATCTCCCGGCAGTGAACCCATGAAGATGTCTCGCTCCGCCACCATGCGCTCCGTGCTCGCTGTGGCCACGGTCGTTGGCCTCGGGGCCTGTGTGCTCGCGACGGACGGCACGGCGCCGGCGACGACGTCTTCGAGTGGCGCTGGTGGTGAGACGGCCGGCGTGGGCACGGGGGGCTCTGCGACCAGCGGCGGCATGGTCACCACCGCGAACACCGGCGGCTCGACCGGCTACGAGGACTGCCTCGATGGCATCGACAACAATGGCGACGGGCTCGTCGACTGCCAAGACCCCGCTTGCCAGCCTGGATACGAGTGCGTGCCGGCGGCACCGGCCGACATGGCCCTCGCCCGCTTCGCGCTCCGGTCTTTTCCGTCCGACCCGCTGCTTTGCGACGATGGCAACGGCGCACAGTCGCTCATGAGCGATCCCGGTGGCCCTGCTACCTGCACGAGCTGCAGCTGCGCCGGGGCCCAGAACGTGGGCTGCGCCGCCCCCGTTTTGGCTTGTTACAAGGGCTCGAGCTCGTGCGGCGGCAACGTCGACTTCGCTAGCAACCAGAACGACAACAACTGCCACAACTTCCCGGGGTCGCTGTTCGGAGCCGTCGACGACTCGTGTGTACGAAGCGTGCCGTCGCTCCCGATGGGGGACTGCCCCGCATCGGGGGGGATTCCCACCCTTCCCCCCGCCTGGAACACCCAACGCGACCTGTGCCGACTCACCGAGTACGGCGGTGGATGCGACAGCGGCCAGGTCTGCGTAACGAAGGCGGTCGGCGCGTTCGACGCCCGGATCTGCGCGGTGCGTGAGGGAGAAGACAGCTGCCCCGCCGAGTGGTCCCCCGTAGCCGTGGGCTACGCGACGACCCTCGACGACCGCGGCTGCGACGCCTGCACGTGCGGTGCCCCCCAGGGCCTCAGCTGCACGCCTGGTGACGTCGACATCTACGATAGCGACAACTGCAACGACTTCGCTCAGACGATCGGTGCGAGCTGCTCGGAGACCTCGGGTGCCATCGACCTACTCTCGGGATCCTACCGTCTCAATGCGGGCGTGGTCAGTGGCCAGGGAACGTGCACGGCCGGCGGCGGTCAGCCGAACGGCGCCGTCACCGGCGAGAAACCGGTGACGATCTGCTGTCGCAACGGCGGCTGACCCCTCAGCCGTTCGGGTCGAGCGCTCGCCATCAAGCGGCGAGGTGGGGCGCCAGCCATTTCCGGAACTGCGCTTCGGGCATCAGTCCACGCTGGCGATCGATCTCCTTGCCGTTCTGGAAGACGGCAAAGGTAGGCAGGGCCGAAACGTCGTGAGAGGCCGCTGCCATCTGATGGTCGTCGGTGTTGAGCTTGACCACCATCATGTCGCCAGCGAAGCGCTTCCCGAGCCGCTCGAGGATGGGTGCCGCCATGCGGCAGGGACCGCACCACGGGGCCCAGAAGTCGACCAGAACGGGAACGGGTGAGCTCTTGAGCAGCTTGGCGAGCTGGGCCCCGTCGACCTCTTGCGGGTAGCCACTGGTATCGAGCTTGTCTTTGCACTTGCCGCAAATGGGGCGCTTTCCCTCAGGGGGTTTGGACTTCATCCGGTTGAGGGCGCCACAGCTGGCACATCGATAGGCGGTCATGTCGTTGCTCTCTGGGGTCCGGCCTCACGAGGCGCCTTCGCCTGCGTCGCGGACACATCGTCAACATGGGTCCGATCGAACACTCGAACAACCCCGGGTGGATGCACTCCATGGCTCCGACGTCAGCGCTCCGCGAAGTGCAGACGGGCTGGGATCCCGCGCGCCCGACAAACGGCCGCGAGCCTGAGGGCCTTGTCGAGCCTATCGGTCCGCTCGATACGGGGCACATCACCCGGGGCGGGCGCCCCCCGGATGGACGACCCCCGATCCATACGGCGCCACCGGAACCAAACGACGACAATGTAATTTCAGGCGCTTGAGCCAGAGCCGTGAAATCCGGCAGTGGCACACAACATGCTCTCCTATCCTACATGGCACCACGAATGGACCACCGGAGCCTCACCCGGGTTCTCGGGATCGGGCTCGCGCTGAGCGCGGTCGGCGCGGGCTGCGCCATCGACGCGGAGCAAGACGAGAGCTTCCAGAGCGAGACGCGCAACGGCTACGGCTCGACCGGGTTGTCGTGCGGAGGCTTCCCGCGGGTGGCGGTCGACACGGCAGACGGCACCTGCCTCGGCCTCGTCGCGGCGTCGGGCGACAGCCAGTTCAAACCGCGCGTGCTGCTCGAGCTCCCCGGTCGCCCCGGCGAGTTCCTGGTGACCGACCTCAACAAGGGTTGGGCCCCGGGCAAGGGCCGCATCTGGTACCTCGACGGCCGCGACCCCAACGCGGTGTCGCTGCGTGCCGTCCTCGGCGGTCTCACGGTGCCGCACCAGCTCATTGAAGGTCCGGGAGGCTGGATCTACTTCGGCGAGGACCAGCGCATCTCGGCCTTCCCCGTCGACGCCGTCGGCGCCGACGGCACGCTCGACGAGAACCGCATCGAGGTCGTGCTCGATCAGCTCCCGGCCATGGACGTGCACACATCCGAAGGCACGACGCGCAACAGCATGCACCCCATTAGTCACTTCGCGTTCGACGAAGCGGGGCACATGTTCGTGAACATCGGCGCCTTCACCGACCATTGCAGCGACTACGTCGGTCGCGAATGCCACGAGGCCGACATCTCCATTGGCGAGAGCGCCGATCCCCACGACTGGGGGGGTGTGATCCGCCGCTACGATCGCACCGGCGACCACAGCTTCTCGTCCGAGTACGAGGTGGTGGCCATGGGTCTGCGCAACTCGATGGGCCTCATCTTCACCCCGTCGGGCGACATGCTCCAGGTGGAGAACGGGCGCGACTTCGAAGATGGTGGTCGGCCCTTCGAGGAGCTGAACGTCATTCCTCGTGAGGAGCTCTACGGCGAAGCTCCGGCCAAACACTACGGCTGGCCCTACTGCTACGACGCCTACGAGACCAGTGACGAGTGGATCGGTTACGAAGGCTTCCGCTGCAGCCCGGACAACCCCGACTACCGCCCGCCTCATCTACTGCTGCCCCCCCACGGCGCGCCACTCGGCATCGCCTACTACCGAGGCGACCTCTTCCCCGAGCTCGACGGCCAGCTCATCGTGCCCCTGCACGGCTACCGCCCCGCGGGTCAGCGCGTGCTCGCGTTCGAGGTGGGCGAAGATGGCCTCCCCCTGCGCGCAGAGAGTGCATCCTACCTGCAGAACCCGACCGAGGGCTCCGCCTCCGTCGAGATGCCCTACCCCGTGAGCGAACACGGCCACTTCGCAGCGCCGGCCACCCACCTCGTCGAGGCATGGTTCAAGGTCGGCGGCTTCCGCCCCAAGGGCGCCCCCGTGGCTCCGTACGTGGCGTCCGACGGCTCGATCTGGATCGCCGACGACAAGAACGCGGCCATCCTGCGTTTCGACCGCGCCGAGGGAAGCCTCCCGCCATTGCAGCGCGAGAACCTCTACCCGGCCTACCGTCGTCTCCTCGATCAGGACGACGACATTCGCGCCAAGTACGAAGCGGTCGTCGAGCAGGTGCTCCGCTCCAACCAGTGCAGCGGCTGCCACGACGACTTCGCTCTCGAAGGCGACACGTCTCGCTATCCGGAGCTCCGCTACCTGCTCACGCTCGGCAGCTGGATCGCCCCCGGCGATCCGGACGCGAGCGCGCTCTACACCAAGCTCACCCCGGTCGGTGAAGCCTCGATGCCTCCGCTCGACCGTCCCTGGGACAGCCAAACCCAGGGCGAGGCCGCCGCGGAGACGGTGCGCGCATTGATCGCGGCATTGCCCAAGCTCTCCCCCGGCCTCAACGACGGGTGGATCGGCGGGCAATGCACGCCCGGCTACGACAGCGATTGCCCCTTCGACGGAGGCTCCTGCACCGACGGCGGCTCATGCACGACCGCCTGCACCAAAGCGCGCCCATTCTGTCCCGATCGCGACGGCATGGCCGCCACGTTCTGCGTCGACCTCGACCCGGGCGCAGGAGAGGTGGGAGGCTGCGTCGTCACCTGCGACCCCGAAGCACCACAATGCCTGGATGGCCAGCGTTGCGTGCCCATGACGCGCTTCGGCCGAACGAGCCCCGAGCGTCACGTGTGCATGAACGAGGGCGCGCTCGCCCCCTGACGACTCAGCCGGCGCCGACATTGGCCCTCGGTGCCTGCGCCCCTGTGCGCTGCCTCGGCAAGGGTGCCAGACGCATCGGCTACCCGTGGATGATGATGACTTCGGTCGCTGCGTCTTCGAAGATCGCGGCGTCGCATCGTCGCTACCTGTAGCGAATGCATGCTCACCCATCTAGCCTCCGCCGATGCTCCGTCGCATCTTCCTCGCCGTGGTCATCCTCGGCGCCGCTACCACGTGCGGCCCATCCCAGGAGCAACCTGCACCCGTCGTTCGCGCCGATGCGTCCTCGGCGCCAGCCCACGAGCGCCCTGCACCCCTGCCACCGGCTCCCACCGTTCGCCCGACCGAGACCGCCACCGCGCCCCTAGCCTCGAGCACGGCGCCGACCACGACGTCGTCGAAGCCGGTCGAGCCCCCCGTGGTCGTACTCCCCCCGGCCCCTGCCTCTACGCCCGGCAAGATCTGGTGCGCCGGAGAGACCTGCAACCAGAAGCTGGAGGTCTGCTGCGAGCGTGGCGTGTGGCACGGGCAGCCGGTCGGCGTCTGCGTACCCAAGCCGAAAGACCTGTCGCGCAACCCCTGCCCGACCGCCGAGTTCGACACGGTGAAGACCTGCGACGAGGCCGCCGACTGTCCGGGCCAGCGATGCTGCATCGGCAGTGCGCTGAGCGAGGGTGACTTCACCCGGGTGACGTGCGGCCGAAGCTGCGAGGCGGGTGAAGCTTGCCTCCCCGGGTCGAGCTGTCTCAACGGGACCGCCTGCGCCGAGACGGACCCCGACTTCGAAGACCAGCGTGACGTCTTCGCCCGCCCGAAGGCCCTGGAGTGCCCCCTGCAGCATCGGCCGGCGGTCTGCGGCGCGAAACGGTGCAAGCTCGGCGAGAAGTGCTGCTGGAACTTCGAGACCAAGAAGGGCGACTGCGCCGAGGCCTGTGCCGATGGGGAGGGCAACTTCCATTGCACCAACCCACGGCAATGTGCGCCCTATGGCTGCGAGAGTCTTTCCGGCGGGGGGCCTTGGTTCTGGTGCACCGGCTCCGGCGGCTGGCAGGGCACGGTGATCTGCAACGCGGCACCCGACTGCCCCCGGTACAACAGCTCCCTCGGCCCCGGCTACCAGCTGAAGGGATGCCTGCGGGACGCCGACATGCCGCCCGGCGTGAAGACGTGCAAGTACGTCCCCAAACAACCACCCCGCCCGTGAGCACCACGGTCGCGGGATCGGCGGGTGCCGACGGTGCGCCGTCCTCCCGCCTCGACGTGCCAAGAGCGCCCTTGTGGCCCCGGGGCAACAAGTCGCCGTGTTCATGCGAGGTCGATGCTCGGGTGACGTCGGCCCCGGCGACAGGCTGCTCGACTGAGCCGGAAAGCGATCATCGATCGCTTTCCGGTCGCCACCGTCGACGCAAAGACATGCAAAGCGATCGATGATCGCTTTCGCCGCGCCGCAGGCTCGACCTGGGCCTCGAGCGTCCTCCCTACTTCCGCTCGACGACGTAGAGTCGGTAGCGTGTGAGGTCACCGATATCGTACATGCCGAACTTGGCTGCGCGGCAGGGTTCCGCCCGACGGAACTTGGTGCGGAGAGTCGCTTCGGACGATGCTTCGACCTTGAAGCGGCAGTCCGTAGGGCAGTCGTTCCCGAGAGACGAGCCACTCTGACAGACCCCGCTGTACGCCAGCGCGCGACAAGTCTGCTCCGAGACGACCTTGCCGCCTTGACTGACTTCGACCACGAGGTCGTAACAATACCGTTGCTCGTCTCGGAAGCTGAGCGACCAATCCTTGATGGAGTAATCCGACCAAACAACGTACTCGTTCCCGGCCTCCGCCGAGAAGGTGAGTGAGCCATCCTGCTCCGTGCTCTTGGGGGGATTCGTGGACGCGACGATGTCGCCCCCGCGACAGTCACAGCTCGAACCGCCTAGAATGAGCACGGCGGCGAAGGCTCGCCATGGACTCGCTACTCGTTCGCCCCCCCGTAGCACTGGCGCAGGCTAGCAGCTGGCAGCCGCCATGGCGAAACCGCATCGACCTGAGCGAGTACGCCCCTCGGACAGGATCGAGATGGGGGGCGGCTCTGCTAAGCTCGCCTCGTGGCAAGACGGCTGGCCGGCTTTGAACTACTGGTACCCATCGGGTCCGGAGGCATGGGCACGGTGCACCTCGCTCGGCGAAGCGTGGTGGGTGACGTGAGTCGTCTCTATGCGGTCAAACTCGTGCACGACCACGACGCCACCAGCGTCGGCGCCTCCGAGCTCCTCGAGGAAGCACGCGTCGGTGCTCACGTCAGGCATCCCAACGTGGTGCAGATCGTCGAGGCTGGTCAGAGCGACGGCCAGGTGTACTTGGCGATGGAGTACGTGGAAGGGGGGACGCTTCGCGACCTCCTCAAGCGTGCCAGCGCGGCCGATCCGATACCTCTCCCCGTCGCAGGGCGTATCATGGCCGACGCTCTCCGGGGCCTCGCAGCAGCACACCGCGCGTGTGATGATCAGGGTCGGCCACTTCACATCGTGCACCGTGACTTCTCTCCGCAGAACCTGCTCATCGGCTGCGACGGCGTGACCCGACTGGCTGACTTCGGCATTGCCCGTGCGGCGAGCCGGCGCCAAGTCACCCAGACCGGCCTCGTCAAGGGCAAGCTGCGATACATGGCTCCGGAGCAAGCGCATGGGGCCCCCCTCGACGGTCGCTGCGACCTGTGGGCAGCAGGGGCCGTACTCTGGGAGATGCTGGCAGGATGTCCCATGCTCTCGGGTGACGGGGACGCTCAGGTTCTTCTCGAGCTCATCTCAGGCCCCGAGCCCGACCCCCCGTCGCTGTACCGTCGGGTATCCCCCGATATCGACGAGCTCCTCGCCGCAATGCTGCAACGCGACGTCGATCAGCGCATCGCTTCCGCCGACGAGGCCCTCGAGCGACTGCACGAGGCATGGGCAGGCGACCTGGCTCAGCCCGAGGTCGTGGGCGCACTCATCTCCGATGTCGTAGGGAGCTCCTTGGAAGCGCGCGAGCGCGAGCTGGAGGCTGCAACCCAGACCCTCACCGCCGTGACCGCAGCATCGGAAGAGAGGAATCGACCCCGTCCGAGGGTGCTGGCAGGCGTGGGCCTCGGCGCAGGCGCCCTCGCAACCCTGGTTCTGCTGCCCTTCGACGAGCCGAGCCCCGCGATGCTCGAGTCCTCATTCCCGGGCTTCGAGGTGCCGAGTGTGTCGGCGACCGCGACCACAGAACCGCCACCCGTAGCCACCAGCTTCGCCATTCGCGCAGACGCGGTGGTGGCTCAGATCCAAGTCGGGAGCGATGCGCCGCTCGTCCTCCCGGTGCCGGGTCGCGAGCTCCAGCTCCCCGCGAGCACGAGGGGAAAGATCGTGACCTTCTTCGCGAGAGATGGCCGCCGCATCAAGGTACGGGTAACCGGCCCCACCGAGTTGACCTTCCCCGCGCGGCCAACACCGCGGTTCACACCGAGCCCGGTGCCGAACGATGACCGCCTTGCGCCCGACCCATGACGCGCCTCCTCGCCCAAGTCTCTCTCATTCTAGCCCTGTGCTTCACGACCGGCGACGCCTCGGCCGACGAAGCCGACGTGCTCTTCTCCCGCGCGAGCGAAGCTTATCGTCGTGGCGACTTCGAAGCCGCCGCCGATCTCTTCGGTCGAGCTCACGCCCTCGCGCCTAGCGCCAACAAACGTTTCAACGAGGCGCAGAGCCGCCGCCGAGCAGGCCAGCCGGCACGCGCCGCCGACTGCTACCGCGACGCGCTCACCCTCGGTCTCGAGGGTAGCAACCACGACATCGCGGAACGGAAGCTCGCCGATCTCGAGGACGACGTGGGGCAGGTTCGTATCCTGGCCCCCGAGGGCACGGAGATCGAGGTCGCTCATCTCCGTGGGCAGGCTCCCCTCACGCGTCACCTCGCCGCAGGCCACTACCACGTCACGTTGACCTTCCCCGGTCGCGTCAGGGCTCAGCGGCGCATCGTCGTGGAACCCGGTCAGATCACCCATCTCGACGTGGCCGTCGAGCCGCCACCACCGACGCCCGTCCCGTCACCTGCCCTCCCGCCAACTTCGCTTGGCCCGCAGGCGATCACGGGCATCACGCTCATGAGCCTGGGGGGGGTAGGTGGTATCGTAGCCAGCGCGCTGGGAGCGCGCTTTCTCGGGGTCCTCGACGACTACGAAGCCACCGACTACGTCGACACGACGCTCGAAGACGAAGCACTCGCCCTGCGCACGGCGACCAACGTCGCGTTCGCCGCGGGCGCGGTGCTCGGCGCGGCGGGACTGATCGTATTCCTCACGCGTCCCGGCGAGCCGACCCCAGCTGCCTCCATCGTGCTCACGCCTCGCGGCGCGACGCTGGGGGCGCGCTTCTGAGCCAGGGCAACGTTCAGCCCTTGCGTGATTTTGCCTTGATACGCCGAAAGTGACGGCGGGCGACGCCCGCGGCCGCTGCGGCCCTCGCCATGTTGCCACCATGCTCGTCGAGCAGTCGCTCGACGTAGCGTTGCTCGAACTCATCGACGATCTTCTGGCGAGCTTCGGCCAACGGAAGATCGAGTGCGAGTACGGCTTCGACCGCGTCGCCGCCGGGAGCCACGCGATGTCGTGCCCCCTGGTGCTCGCGGGGAGTGGCCTCGGCTTGGTGCTCGGCGAGATCGCCCAGTGCGAGCCGTCGGAGCACGGCATTTCGAAGCTGTCGCACGTTGCCCGGCCAGGGGTCGTCCTCCCAGCGCGCGAGCACATCACTGGGGAGGCGAGCCGGATCGCCCCCGAGCTCGATCCAGAAGTGGCGAGCGAGGCGCGAGACGTCACCCATACGCTCACGCAGGGGGGGCAGCGCGACCCGCGCGACGGCGATGCGATGGTACAGGTCGTCGCGGAATCGCCCGGCATGGACCTCGTGATCCAGGTCGCGGCGTGTGGCCGCGAGCAGACGAACATCGACGCGAAGGTCGGCTTCGCCGCCGACACGGCGTACGGAGCGCCGCTCGATGGCGCGCAGGAGCTTGGGTTGCTGCGCGAGCGGCAGGTCACCGATCTCGTCGATGAGCAAGGTACCTCCGGCAGCGCGCTCGAAGACGCCGAGATGCCGGTGGGTTGCCCCGCTGAATGAACCCGCCTCGTGCCCGAACAGCTCAGACTCGATGAGGGTGGGCGCCACGGCGGTGCAATCGAACACCACGAAGGGCCCCTCGGACCGTCCCCCCATCTCGTGGATCGCCTCCGCGAGCTGCTCCTTGCCAACCCCTGTCTCACCCTCGATCACCAGCGGGACCTCGGTCTGCGCCAACCGTTCGCAGAGCGGAAACAGGCGCCGCATTCGAGGGCTTGCCCCGATCACGCGACCGAAACGGGAGACTGTCGACAGACGGAGAGCCATGGGCCCGGCCCGTTCGATCCGCAGCTTGGTCGAGCCGAGCTGGATCACGCGAGTCGTGGCGATGGAGACGTCCTTCACGTTCATGCCGTCGACGAAGGTCCCGTTCGTCGAGCCCAGGTCTAGCAGTCGAAGTCGTGTGTCTTCTACGCAGACGGACGCATGCCGGCGCGAGACCATACGATCTCGGAGCTGGACCTCGCACCCGGTCCCCGTACCGATGCGAAGCGGTGCGGGCTGCGTTGCATCGACGGTCCACTGGCCTCCAACGTCTGGCCCCTCGACCACGGTGACCACGAAACGTTCGGCGCTCGGCATCGATGACCGCTGTCGCGGCACCGTCGTAGACTCATCCTGGCTCACTTCCCTCCCTTCTTATCCATGTTGCACCCCATCGTGCAACTCCAGCGAGCGGCGGCCCCAGCGGCGTCTGGCTGCGCGCACCGGTCTCCTCAGGTCCGCCGCGCTAGGACGCGTCGTGTCCCCCGTCCGAGGCACAGCACCAACAATCCAACACTTGCGCGCGGACCGGGTCCTGGCCCGCAACTTGTAGTGAGCGGGGACATGCGACGAACCTTCTCTGTCTCCTGTGTCATCTCCCTGTGTCTGGCCGCGTGCGTCGGCACGATCGGAGACGACGGTACGCCTGGTACGGAGCAGCAGCCCCTCGACTGCGCCACCGCGCCTCCTGACGTCGGCTTCACCCCCATTCGTCGACTCACCCAGCGGGAGTACAACTTCGCCGTGCTCGACCTCTTCGGCGACGACACCAAGCCCGCCGACGCGTTCATTCCCGACGAGGAGGTTGCTGGCTTCGCGGCCAACGCTGTCGCGCCCGTCACCAAGCTCCAAGTCTCGGACTATCAGCGCGCTGCTGAGACCGTCGCGGCGAGTCTCGTCGAGGACCGTCCAGAAGCTGTTGGCTGCGACGTGGCCGAACGGGACTGCGCGGTTGCCTTCCTCGACCGAATAGCACCTCGCATGTTTCGCGGACCTCTCTCCGATGAGGCCAGAGCGACATTCCTCAGCGTCTACGACCACGGACAGCAGTGGGGAGAACAAAAGGCGCTCGAGCTCATGGTGCAGGCGATGCTGATGGATCCGGCCTTCATCTATCAAGTCGAGCTCACCAAGGGCCAGAGCGACGAGAAGGTCGTGCCATTGACCGGCCATGAGGTGGCCGGTCGTCTCGCACTCTTCTTATGGCAGTCGGTCCCCGACGATGAGCTCATCGCCGCAGCAGAGCGCGGCGACCTCGACAGTGCACAAGGGGTGGCAGCAGAGGCAGAACGCATGCTTCGGGATGACAAGGCGCGACGCGCCACGGCATCCTTCTTTGGTCAGTACCTCGACATCGAGCACCTCGAGGCGGCCATTCGCGATGACCAGCGCTACCCTGACTGGTCGCCCGAGCTCGCCGCGTCGATGCAGCTCGAGACCTACGCCTTCGTCGATGACGTCGTGCGCGAAGGCGGAGATCTCCGCGACCTGTTGGGCGCCAGCTACTCGTTCGTGGACGCTCGGCTCGCCAACCTCTACGGCGTCCAAACGCCGAGCGAACCCTTCGCACGCGTCGAGCTGGACCCCGAGGAGCGTGCGGGTTTGCTCACCATGCCCAGCTTCCTCGCAAGCCACGCCCACGCCGAGGATCCCTCCTGGGTCGAGCGTGGTCTCTTCGTCCGGCAACAGCTGCTCTGCACCATGCTGCCGCCACCCCCTCCCGGGGTCGACATGAACATGAGCAACGACCCCGACCGGCTAACGAACCCGGAGTGCAAGGGCTGTCACACCCTCATCGACCCGATCGGCATCGGGTTCGATGACTACGATGCCGTGGGACAATACGCCTCAGGCGCCGCCCCCGAGGTGCAGCTCAACTCCGCCGGTGGATTGACCGGGACCTACGATAGCCCGGTGGCGTTGGCTCGCACCCTCGCCGATTCGCCCGAGGTCCGTCGCTGCATGACCACCCACTGGCTGCGCTTCGCGACACGCCGCGAAGAGTCGGACTCCGACTCCTG
>JAUHZF010000077.1 GCA_030426145.1 Polyangia bacterium | reverse complement strand
ACGTGATCACCGGCAGGATCACCTCCACCGACGACGTCGACTGGTACGTCTACACCGCCGACGACACCAACGGCTGCGACACCAACCCCACCATCATCCACGAGGCGGTTCCGGGGCTCATGGTGTGTCAGTACTTCGAGTGCGTGCACGAGAACGCGAGCTCCACCGTGCCCGAGTTCGAGTGCCCCTTCGGTAGTGCGCCCGACCAGACCGCCGATGGTCGCGTGGGCTGCTGCAGCAACTCGGGTGGCTTCGTCATCGAGAGCGTCAACTGCACCGGGACGTGGCACGAGGACCTCGCCGTGCACATCAGCGTGCAGTCCACGGCCTTCTCCGTGGAAGACTTCTGCGCCGACTACAGTTTCGAGGTTCACCAGTAGCCCGAGATCGGCGATGGTGGCCGGCTCATGCCGGCCCTGCACGTCCATCGCAGCGAGCGCACCGAGGACCTCGTCGAGGCCCTCGCCGAGCGCTACCGCGACGCGGGAGGCGACGTCTTCACGCCGCCGTGGATCATCGTGCCGGGCCGCGGCATGGGGGTGTGGCTCGGGCGTGAGTTGAGCCGACGGCTCGGCGTCTTCGTCTCGGACGGACTGCTCTACCCCGACGCCTTTCTCCGCCGTGTGATGGAGCTCTCGCTCGGTCGCGCACCCGAAGCCCTCGAACGCTACCAACGGGCGCGACTGCCGTGGGCCGTGTTGGCCGGCATGCGCAGCATCGTCGTCGACGACGATCCGTCCCAGGCTCCGCTGCGTCGTTATCTCGAGGCCGCAGACCCATCGCCGCTCGCCACGGGCGTGGGCTCGCTCCAGCTCGCGGAGCGTCTCGGCGAAGTGTTCGACCGGTACCTCCTCTACCGCCCCGATCTTCTCCGCGCGTGGTCCGCCGGTGATGCGACCGGCGCAGAGGACGCGCCTTGGCAACCCGCCCTCTGGCGCTGGCTCGAGGCGGACCTCGGGTGCGACCACATCGCCGCCCTCGAAGCCGAGTTCCTTTCGACGCCCCCCGAGCTCGGCCCCGGCGCGCCGCCTGCGATCTTCGTGTTCGGCTTCGGCGTGCTTCCCCCGCTCTACCTGCGGGTGCTCGCCCACCTCTCCACCGTGCACGACGTGTCTTGGTTCTGGCCCGCACCCTCGCGCGGCTACTACGCCGACGATCTGTCCCCTCGAAAGCGGGCCGAGCTCACGCGTCGCGGCCTCGACCCCGACGCGCTCGGCTTCGGTGAAGGGCATCCTCTGCTCGCTTCCCTCGGGCGCCTCGGGGCCGACCAGCAACGCCTCTACCAGGAGACGCTCGAGGCCATGCAGGTGCCCTTGCAAGAGCACGAGCCAAACCCTTCTCCTCCGGGACCGTCTTGCCTATCGCGCCTGCAGCGCGACCTGCGCCAAGCCCTCGCCAGCGACGACTGGGAAGACGCCGATCCCCACGACGGCAGCTTGCGCCTGCACGTCTGCCACGGCCCTCACCGCGAGGTGGAGGTGCTGCAAGACCAACTGCTCCAGCTGCTCTCCGAAGGTGAGGTCGAGCCCCACGAGGTCGTCGTCATGTGCCCCGACCTCGAGACCTACGGTCCCCTCATCGAAGGGGTCTTCGACCGCCCACCCGACGACCCACGCTACATCCCCTATGGCCTCGCGGATCGGTCGCTGCGCACGGAGAGCTCGGCCATCGACGCCTTCTTCCGGGTGCTGTCCCTGGCTGGCTCACGGCTTCGCGCTTCGGAGCTGCTCGATCTGCTCTCCCTCGAAGCCGTTCGGCAGCGGTTCGGGGTCGGCGCAGACGAGCTCGAGCAGCTGCGGCAATGGACCGTCGAGAGCGGCGTGCGATGGGGCCGCGACGCCGCACATCGTGCCGAGCACGGCCAGCCCGAGGATCACCGCAACACCTGGCGCTTCGGTCTCGAGAGACTCCTGCTCGGCTACGCCCTCCCCACCGAGGGTCGAGCCCTCTTCGGGGGCAGGCTGCCCTACGACGAGCTCGAGGGCCGCGACGCAGTGCTGCTCGGCAAGCTGGCCCTCTTCGTAGAGCAGGTCTTCACCGTGGTGGAGCGGTTGCAGGTGGCCCATCGCCCCGCCGACTGGCGCGCTGAGCTCGTGGCCGTCGTCGACGCCCTGCTCGACGACCGCGATCCCCACGGGGCCGCCATTGCGCAGCTTCAGCGCGGCGTGGCGGATTGGGTCGAGGCAGCGGGGGATACCGACGTCGAGCTCGGCGTCGAAGCGGTGGCCGCTTCGCTCGAGGGCTGGGTCGAGCGACAGGGCGTGGCTCGGGGCTACCTCTCACAGGGCGTCACCTTCTGCGCCATGGTTCCGATGCGCGCCATCCCCTTCGAGGTGGTGTGTCTGCTCGGCATGAACGACGGCAGCTTTCCCCGGCTCGCCACTGCGCCCTCTTTCGACCTCTGCGCACGACACCCACGGGCTGGCGATCGCGCCCGTCGTGACGACGATCGTTACCTCTTCCTCGAAGCGATCGTCTCTGCGCGTCGCGCCCTCTGGGTCAGCTACGTAGGCCGCAATCCTCGGAACGATGAGATCCTCCCACCGGCGACGGTGGTCGAAGAGCTGTTCGACGTGGTGGCGGCCCAGGTCGACCCCGAGGAACCCGCCGTCGCCCGACAGGCGATGACCCTGCATCATCATCTGCACCCCTTTCACCCCAGCTACTTCGACGGCGTCGACCCGCGGCGGTTCAGCTTCGACGACGCCCAACGCGATGCGGCCATTGCGCTCATCGGGGCCAAGCGTCGCCCGCAGCGTCCCTTCGTGCAGCTGCTCTCGTCACCCCAAGAGGTCGAGCGATTGGGCCTCGAGGAGCTCGTGCGGTTCTTCCAGACGCCGGTGCGCTACCTCTTCGAGCATCAGCTCGGGGTGCAGCTCCGCGAGGAGCGCTGGGACGTGCCCGATCGTGACTCGGTGGGGCTCGACCACCTCGAATCGCACCAGCTCGGCCAGGTCCTGCTCGATCTGCGCCTCGCCAACACCCCCATCGAGGCTTTGCCCGAGCTCGCCCGGGCCCGCGGGGAGCTCCCCCCGGGCACCGGAGGGCAACGCGACCTCGAGACGCTCTTGCGAAGTGTCGAGCCGCTCCGCGAACGCACGTTGTCGCTTCGCGGCGACGCCATGACACCTCGACGTGAGTCGGGCGAGGTCCGACTGCCGGGGGGCACCATCGTCACCGGCGAGGTGGAGACCTGGGGCGAAGCGGTCGTCGGCGCGCAATACGCCAAGGTGAGTGGAAAGCAGCTCGTGGGCCTATGGCTTCGCCATCTATGGCTCAATGCGCTGCGGCCGCGATCGAGCCACCTGGTGGGTCGTCCCGATCGGCGCTATCAAACCGAAGCCGACGGCGCCGTGGTGAGCCCCTCGCACGCCTACGACCTCGGTCCCGTCGGCGAACCCCTCGCGCGGCTCGAAGAGCTGGTGGAGCTCTACCGCCTCGGGCAGCGCGAGCCTCTGCTGCTCTTTCCGCGGGCTGGTTTCGCCCTCGTGCGCAAGCAAGAGGAAGACGTCGGAAAGGTGAAGACGCTCTGGCGCGACACCGTGCAGAGCCGCGACCCGCACGTGGCCTGGGTGTTTCCGGGCGATGGGGCCTTGAACGACGACGCCCAGCCCTTCGGCCACCCAAGACAGGGGCCGTCGTTCCGCGAGACGGCCTACCGCGTCTTCGGCCCCCTCGTCTCCGTCCTCGAGGTGAAAGGATGAAGCTCTTCTCTTCCGAGAAGGTCAGTCTGCCCGCATCGATGCTGGTCGAGGCCAGCGCAGGGACGGGGAAGACCTATGCCATCACGACACTGCTGGTTCGGCTCATCGCCCAGCACGACCTGCGTCTCGACCAGATCTTGGTCGTGACCTTCACCGAGGCGGCCACAGCCGAGCTCCGCCGACGAATGCGCAGCCGATTGCAGCGCGCGGCCGACGACCTCGAGCCCGCGCTCGTCAGGAGCGACATGGAGCGGGCGCGGGTGCGGGCAGCATTGCTTCAGCTCGACGAGGCCGCGGTGTTCACCATTCACGGCTTCTGCCAGCGCGTGCTCTCCGATGGCGCCTTCGAGAGCGGCCGGCGCTTCGACCTCGAGCTCTCGGCGGATACCGAGGGCGTAACGGCCGACATCCTTCACGACCATCTCGCGCGTCGCTTTCGCGAGCTCAGCCTCGATGAGCACCGACAGCTCCAGGCGCGAGGTTTCAAGCCCACCCCTTTGGGGGCCTTGCTCGACAAGACGGCCAGTCGCCCCGAGCTTCGCGTCGAGCCCAAACCCGAAGCCGACCCGGAGCCGCCGCCCTCGGTTGAGCTCGAGGTGCTCGTAGAGCAGCTCGCCGCCCATTGGGATCGCTCGCGCATTCGACCTCTCGTCGATCCTTCGCGGCTGAATCACTTCAAGTTCGTCGACGACTGGATGGCGCAGCTCGATGGGTTCTTCCGCGAGGGGGGCGATGTGCCGACCAAGATCCTCGAGCGCTTCGTGCCCGAGGTCATCGCGAGTCGTTGCAAGAAGGGCAAGACGCCCCCTGAGGACCCCTTCTTCGACGCCGTCGAGGCTTTCTTCGCCGGCTACGAGGGGCTGGAGGAGCATCTCGCATGGCGCCTCCGCTGCGAGCTGCGTGCCCTGGTCGAAGAAGGGCGAAAGGAGCTACCGCGGCGACTTCGTGCGGCCGGGCGGCTCAGCTTCGACGGCTTGCTGCGCGAAGTCTACGACGCTCTGAAGGGGCCTCGCGGGGCTGCCCTCGCGGCGATGGTGAGGCGTCGCTACCCCGTGGCTCTCGTCGACGAGTTTCAGGACACCGATCCCGTGCAGTACGGGATCTTTCGGCACATCTGGCCCGACGATGGCCTCATGCTCATCGGCGACCCCAAGCAGGCCATCTACGCCTTTCGCGGCGCCGACATCTACGCTTACCTCGACGCGGCCTCCCGCGTGCCCGCCGAGCGGCGCTTCTCGATGGCCACCAACTGGCGCAGCGACCCCACGCTCGTGAAGGCCGTCAATGCCCTCTTTGCCCGACCCACGCCCTTCGCCATGGACGACGTCGCATTCGTCGACGTGGAGGCCCAGCCCGCGGCGCGGGACGTGTTTGCCCCGGCTCTACAGACGGGCGAGGGCAGGGCACCGCTGCAACTGTTGTGGTGCCCCGACAAGGAGGTCGACCTCGCCGAGGGGACGGCGGGTCTCATCGCCAAGCTCCTTTCCGAGGACCATCGCATCGCGGGGCGACGCGTCATGGCCGAAGACGTCGCGGTGTTGACGCGTACCAATGGGCAGGCCTTCGATGTGCAGGGCGCATTGCGGGCGGCGGGGATCCCAAGCGTGGTCATGGGTGACGCGTCGGTGTTCGCGGAAGAGCCGGCCGAGGCTCTTCTCCAGCTCATGGCCGCGGCGCTCGAACCGGCCGACGACCGACGCCTTCGCGCCTCGCTCCTCACGCCACTCTTCGGCGTGGCGCCCGAGGCTCTTCACCGCATGGCGACCGAGCGAGACGAGACCGACGAGCCGGCGCCGGCCAATGACAACGACCTCGGCGCCACGGGGACGAGGACCTACGAGGACTGGGTCGAGTGCTTTCGCAGCTGGCACGCCCTCTGGGTTCAGCGCGGGGTCAACGTGATGCTGCGTGCGGCGTGGCGTGAGATGGAGGTCTTCCCGCGGTTGCTCCGGCGCCCGGACGGCGAACGCTGGGTGTCCGACCTCGCTCATCTCGCCGAGCGCCTCCACACGGCCGAGCGCGACGGCCACCTAGGGCCCGCGGGCCTCTATCATTGGCTGGTCACGCAGCGACAGGAGGGCCCGAAAGACGAAGCGTCCCTACGTCGACTCGAGAGCGACCGCCCCGCCGTGCGTATCAACACCGTGCACCGAAGTAAGGGGCTCGAGTACGGGGTCGTGATCTGTCCCTACCTCTGGGGGGGACAGCTCTTGATGGGCGACGACGCCAAGCGCCCGAGCTACCACGACGACGACAAGGAGCTGTGTCTCGATCTCGCGCCGGGCGACGAGGCCTTCGAGCGAGCGCGCACCGAGCGTTTGGCCGAGAACCTTCGGCTGCTTTACGTGGCGCTCACGCGCGCCGCCCATCGGCTCTACGTGGTGTGTCGCCCGAGCCGCGGTTATGGCGCCTCTGCGCTCGCCTACCTGCTGCACGGCCAAGCTTTCGTCGGCCTGCGCGACCCCGAGCAGATCGACAAGCAGCTCAAAGGGCGGAAGCCCGATGACCTGAAGCGCGACCTCGACCGTTTGGCCGCCGAGCGCCCGGAGGCCATCGAGGTGGTGAGCTGGGCGGCGCCGCCCCCCGAAGGCTTCATGGGCGAGGCGGAGCCGGCGCGGGTTCTGTCGGTGCGACGCCCGCCGAATTCCGTCGTCGCTTGGCGTACCGCGAGCTTCTCGCAGCTCGCGGGAGGGCACCACGGCCCTGCGCCCAGCGATGGTCGCGACCACGACGAGGAGGTCTCGCCCACCATCAGCTTCCGGGTCGCCGAGACGCCCATTGCGCTGCTCGACTTTCCCCGTGGAGCCAAGGCGGGCAACTTCTTTCACGAGGTGCTCGAAGACCTCGCCTTCGACGACGCGGATGCCCTCGGCCCGCGCATTCGCGAGCGCCTCGCAGACTACGGTTTCGAGGCGCGCTGGGCGGCCCCGGTGGAACGTGCGCTCGCCGATGTGCTCGCGACCCCGCTCGCGGGAGGAAAGAAGGGCTTCGCGCTACGCATGCTCTCCAAGGGCGAGCGGCGTGATGAGCTGCCTTTCGTCTTGCCCGTCGGGGCGGCCTCCGATCCCGCCCGGGTCGCAGTGGCCCAGGGAACGCAGCTCGCCCTCTTCTATGGCGCCGAAGCGGCGGCGCCCGTCTCTCGGGAAGGCCTGCGGCTTGGCCGCCTGACCGCGCGGCGCCTGGCGTCGGTGTTCAGCGATTTTCCCTCCGACGCGGTGCCCAAGAGCTACGCGGACCGCGTGGCGCGGCTGTCGTTCTTGCCATTGGTGGGCTTCCTCAAGGGATACATCGATCTGGTCTATCGCCACGACGGTCGCTTCTACGTGGTCGACTACAAGAGCAATCACCTCGGCGACACCATCGAAGATTATGCGGCCGCCGCATTGCCCGATGCCATGGCCCGTGGCCACTATTACCTCCAGTATCACCTCTACTCGTTGGCGGTGCATCGCTGGCTTCGGCAGCGCCTGCCCGACTACGACTACGCGCGCCATTTCGGTGGGGTCTATTATCTCTTTCTCAAGGGCATGACCCCCAAGGGGGGCAAGGACTACGGCGTGTTCTACGAGCGGCCGCCGGCGGGCCGCCTCGAGCGTTTGGGCGAGCTTCTCGACCGACCGGGGGGCACGTGAGCGAGCTGCAAACCCTGCTCGAGGCAGGCGTCTTCGCCCCCATCGACGTGACCTTCGCCGAGGCCATGCGGCGACTGTCACCCCGTGCCGATCCACACGTCATCATGGCGGCGGCGCTGGCGAGCCGAGCGGTGCAGCGCGGCCACGTGTGCCTCGACCTCGCCACGGTGGCGGGCCGTGCTCTCGTCGACGATGACGGGCGCGCCGTGGATACGCCCTTGCCCGGGCTGGCCACGTTTCTCGGCGCGCTCGAGCAGAGCGAGCTGGTGGGCGACGGCACGACCGTGGCTCCACTCGTGCTCGCAGGTGGTCGTCTCTACCTCGCGCGCTATCACGGCTACGAAGGTCGGCTCGCAGCGGGGCTCACGGCGCGCGCGCAGAGCACGGTCGAGGTCGACGAGGACCGCCTGCGCGATGGTCTCGCGCGACTCTTCTCGGGCGCGGCCCCCGGAGACGAGCAGCGTCGGGCGGCAGCCCTCGCCAACCTTCGCCGCCTCGCCATCATCAGCGGTGGGCCGGGTACGGGAAAGACGACCACGGTGGCGAAGATCCTCACGCTGCTGCAGGAGCAAGCCCTCGCCGCCACCGGTACGCCCCTTCGCATCCTGCTCGCGGCGCCCACCGGTAAGGCGGCCCAGCGCCTCGGCGAATCGATCGGGGCCAGCATCGACAAGCTCGACACGCTGCCCGAGGTGAGGGCGGCCGTGCCGCGCACTGCCTCCACCCTGCACCGCACGCTCGGCTACCGGTCACGCACGCCCACCCGGTTCACCTTCGGTCGGGATCGCCCCCTCGACGCCGATGTGGTGCTCGCCGACGAGGCCTCGATGATCGATCTCGCCCTCATGACGAAGCTCGTGGAGGCGGTGCCGCAGCATGGTCGCCTCATTCTGCTCGGCGACAAGGATCAGCTCGTGAGTGTGGAGGCAGGAGCGATCTTCGGGGACCTCTACGGTGAGGCCGGAGGCTACTCGGTGGGGCTTGCGGAGCAGCTCGAGCGTCTCACCGGTGACGCTGCCGTGCCCGTCGCGACCGAGGCGGGGCCTCTCGACGATTGCACGGCGCAGCTCAGCCGGTCGTACCGCTACGGCGAAGACAGCGGCATCGGGGCGCTCGCTCGGGCCATCAATCGGGGCGACGCCGACCGCACGATGGAGGTGCTTCGCGGCGACCGCACCATGCCCTACGGGGAAGTGGCGATCGCCGCCGTCGATCCGAAAGACCCCCTCGGTGGACAGAGCGCGGGGGCCCTCGGCCGCGTCATCCTCGACGGCTATCGCGGGTGCCTCGAGGACCGGCCGCTCGAGGCGCGGCTCGAGGCGCTCGCCAAGTTCAGGGTGCTTTGCGCCCATCGCCGCGGGCCCGGCGGCGTCGAGCTGCTCAACCTCGCCATCGCCCAGCATCTGCGCCGGGCCGGGCTGCTCGAGCGTGCCACGGGCCCCTACTTCCACGGGCGCCCGGTCATCGTGACCCGCAACGACTACCAGCTCGAGCTCTTCAATGGCGACATCGGCCTCATGGTGCGTGAAGGCGAGCGCATGATGGTGGCCTTCGCCACCGCGGCTGGGGTCCGCCGACTCCCAGCCGCTCGTCTTCCCGCCCACGAGACCGTCTTTGCGATGACGGTGCACAAGAGCCAGGGGTCTGAGTTCGACCGACTGGCCCTGGTCATGCCACCTGCCGCCTCGCCGATCCTGACCCGCGAGTTGGTCTACACCGCGGTCACCCGCGCACGACGGCGGGTCGACATCTTCGGCGACGAGGCCGTGCTGCGAGCGGCGGTGCGCGCCCAGGTCTCCCGCACCTCCGGCCTCGCCCACCGCTGGTCGTAGCGTCGGAATCCTGACCTCGCCTTGCGGAGCCCCGAGGCGGACTTAGTTTCGTATCCTTTGTCGGAGCGAGCGGAATGGGGTGGCCTTCGGGTCGTGGTGGGTTACACACGGCGCTGGCGACGCGTCAGCTTTGCGTTGGCGGTGACGGCGCTCGTCTTCCCGTCGGTGTGGTTCTTCGTGCACCGGGCGATCTCCCACACCATCTACCACCCCGTGGACTGGCTGCCCGCCTCGTCACGGCACTTGTTGGAGGCGATGAATGCGGTGCAGGGGGCGGTGCTTCCCGACGGTGTCTTCAGTCGCACCCGCTTGGCGCTGTCGCCGGAGCTCTTCGTCGAGCGCACGCGTGTGTGGTGTCTGTTCGTCGCGGTTCCGGCCGCGGCGGCATGGCTCTACTTCCTGGTCCGTAGCGGTCCGCGACGGGCTGAGGGCGCAGCGGCCCGGGTCGTGGGCGAAGATTGGCGTCTCGAGCGCGCAGGCCGCGTGCTGCTGACACGAGCCGAGGTCACGGGTGCATTCCTCGTGGACGACCGGGTCATCCTCACCGATGGTCGGGGACGACACATCGCGGTGACGTCGCCGGATCCGATCGCCTTCCTCCACGCGGTCGCACCCGATCGCAGTCGGCAACCGGTCGTGGTTCCGGTGGCGCCCATCGTGGCGCAGTGGCCTGCGGCCTGGTGGGTCCTCGGGCTGGCCTGGCTCGGCCTCTGGGTCACCTTGCCGAGCACCATTGCGGTGCTGGAGCCGGCCCTCGTCGAGCTTCCTTCCACCTGGGGCGCACCACTCGAGAGTCTGGGGCGGCTGGTGTTGTCGGTGCTCGAGCTCAGCGCCATCTGGCTCGTCATTCGACCGGCGAAGCTCACGCTCGGCCACGAGGGGGTGCTCTTCGACGCCGGCTTGTGGAGACAGTATGCCGCCTTTCGCGATGGCGAGCTGGAGATCCTCGACGGACGGCGGCTGCGGCTGACGCGCCACGATGGTGGGCCTGGCTTCTGTGTTACCGAGTGGTCGGGGAGCGCGGTGCTCAGTGGGCTCGACGACGACCTCCTCTCGGTGGGGCCCGTGAGCGAGGCCCTGTCCCGGGTGGCGCGCCAGCTCGAGGAGCGAGAGCGCGAGGGGACCAAGGCGGCGATGTACCGCGGGGCCTGGGCTCGCCACGAGGAGCTGCTCGCACTGGCCCTGCATCCCGCCGTGGCCGGCGCGTGCCGGACCATGGCCGCTCAGCTCGCCGCGACGGACGCGACCAGCCGACGGGAGATCGAGGCCGTCAGCGCCGTTACCCTCGACCCACGACTACGACGCGGGCTCCGCAGGGCGCTGAACGACATCACGGCTGGGGGAAGACCCACGTGCCGATCGACCTAGGTACGCCAGGGGGGGGAAAGGACCGAATCGACATCGCCCCGCGCACGCACGCTTCCGCCGCGGCGGCGCCATGGCGAGTGACGGTGACCGCGACGAGCGCGACGCTGCCGTCGGCGGCCACCTGGTATTGCACGGCAGCCTTGCCGTAGCCGCGACCACACTCACGAGCGGCCACCATGGCCTGCTGACGAATGATGCTCATGGCTTCCCGGGACCATTCTGCGGGATCGGGCGCTGCCGGCGGCTGTGGTCGCGGCGCGACGTTGGCAGGCACGGGCGTCCGCTCGGCCGATGCCACGCTCGTGGAGGATGCCGACGCCGATGGGCTGGGTGGCGGCTTGGTCGTGGCCGATGCGGTGGGGGGCGGCTTGGGTCCGGCCGACGTCGTTGGCGTCACGGTCACCGCGCTGGTCGACGGAGAGCCGGATGCTGAGGGACCCGGGGCCGGTTGGCGCTGCGTGGCCATCGCAGCTCCCAAACCCAGTGCTACTGCGAACCCCGCGCCGAACACCCACCGACGGCGGCCCTGGGCAGCTATGGGCACTGACGACGCCCGTCCATCACGCGTGACTGGGGACGGCGTGTCGGTGGGCGTGGGCGAGGGCAACGGCACCTCGGGCTTCGCCTCGACCGGCGTCGTGCTCCCATCGCCTGCGAGCAGGCCGTCGTCCGAGCGGATGGTTTCGAAGGCTTCGAAGGCGTGTTCGGCGCTCTCGAAGCGACGTTGCGGATCGCGCTCCAGGCAGCGCGCCAACCAGGGGTCGAGCCCGGGCGGAAGGCTCGCGCCGAGCGCCGCGGCGCGTTCATGGGCGACCGGGATGGGATCGAGGATGACTTCGCGGAGGAGCATCTCCAGTGCGGCCTCGTCGTTGTTGAGGGCGAGCCAGAACGGACGTCCAGTCAACATCGCGAAGACCAACAGTCCGAGCGACCACACATCGGTGGCGGGACCGATGCGCGCCGAGGGGTCGCTCTGTTCGGGCGCCATCCAGCCCGGCGAACCGAGGGTCTCCGTCCCCGTCATCGCGGTCTTCGTCAGGAGTTTGGCGATACCGAAGTCGAGAACCTTCACCTCGAGGTGCTCGTGCGGGCCCTGAACCGTGACCACGAAGATGTTCCTAGGCTTCAGGTCGCGGTGAACGACGCCGGCTCGATGCGCAGCGTCGAGCGCGTGGCAGACCTGCCGCAGCACCCGCGCGACCTCGTCGAGGGACATCGGGCCACACGCCTCGAGGTGCTCGTGCAGGTCGCGCCCCTCGAGCAGCTCCATGGCGATCCAGGGCATGCCGTCGGCCGCCACACCGGCGGCCACGACCTCGGCGATGTGTGCGCTGTCCACGAGGGAGCCCATGCGGGCCTCCCGCACGAAACGCTCCCTCAGCTTCTCGTCGCCCGAGAGCCGCTGGTGCATGACCTTGAGCGCCCGACGATGTCCGGTGCTCAGCTGCTCCGCGACGAAGAGCTGGCCCATCCCTCCTTCATCGAGTGGCTCGATGATGCGGAAGTCGTCGCCAAAGACGCTGCCTGTTTGCGTCACGCCGCACATCCTAGCGCAACCTGCACGCAGGCGCGCCTGGAGGTATACTCCGCGCCCGTGGACCGGTCCGCTGCCAAGACGAGTGCACCCCGCATTCAAGGGCTTCCGCGGCAGCGACTGATCGATGGCTTGGACGGGTCATCGGGCGCCGTCTGGATGCTCGGCCCGGCTGGGGCAGGGAAGAGCACCCTCGCGGCATCCTACGCCGGCCAGTCTGGCCGACGCAGCCTCTGGTACCGCGCCGACATGACCGACGCAGACCCGTGGACCATCTTCCACTATCTGCGACGCATGGTGCGGATGCGCTCGCTGCCGCGACCCACCAGTGGTGGTGCCCTCGGCGTCTTTGCGGGGCGCTTCTTCGAAGCCCTCTTCCAACAGATCGACATGCTCGTCATCGACGACTGTCAGGTCGCGCTCGACGCGGGTCCCGAGGGGTTCGGCGAGCTGCTGCGGGCTGCCGTGCTCGCGCTCCCGCCCGACGCTCGTCTGCTGATGCTGAGCCGGCGCGAGCCACCCCCGACGGTTTCGGGACTCGTGCCGAGGGGCCTCGTCTCCATGCTCGGTTGGTCCGAGCTCAGCTTCACGCGGAGCGAGACGGAAGCGCTCCTCGAGCGCCATGGCACCGACGCCGTGAAGGCCGACCAAATTCACGACTGGACTGGCGGGTGGCCGGCGGGACTCGCGATGTGGGTCGGCGGCGCCATGCCCGCCCTTCCGAGCCAGCTCTCGCTGGAGCCCGGTCAGCCCCTCTTCGACTTCCTGTCGACGGAGGTCTTCGGCAGCTTGGACGTCCCCATGCAGCTGGTGTTGAAGCAGACGTGTCTGCTCCCGACCATCACGGCCAAGGCTGCGCAGACCGTTACCGGCGACGAGGATGCGCCACGACACCTCCGGCGTGCGACGCGACTCGGTCTATGCGTCAACGAGATCGGGTCTGAGATTCTGACCCACCGGCTTCATCCTCTTTGGGCTGCCTTCCTTCGCACCCGATTGTCGCCCGAAGACGAGAGCCTGCTGGGTCTCCGCAGCATCGATGCTCTCGAGGAGGATGGTGATCTGGAGGCCGCGGCTGAGCTCGCCAAAGAGCTCGAACGCTGGGACCGCTTGGCTGCCATCTGCCGCGCCCACGCACCTGTGATGGCCGCCGCCGGCCGCCGAGCGACCGTCGCTCGTTGGGTCAGTGCGCTCCCACGCGAGCAGGTCGATGAGGACGGGTGGCTGCGGTATTGGCGCGCGGTGACCACGGGGGCCTATGCACCGGCCGCGATGTCCGACGAGCTCGTTATCGTGTTGGGGCTCCACACCGAAGGGGGCGACCATGTCGGCGTGTGCCTCGCATGGGCGGAGGGGGCCCAAGTCGCATCGACCTCGGCCATCTCCGCGGCGAGCCTGGAGCACTGGCTCGATGCTTGGACGACGTCGGCCGTAGAGTCGCGTCTGGGTGACGTTCCCACCGCCGTCGTGGCTCATGTTTCCATCGCCATGACGTTGTTGCTGCGCATGCTCGGTGACCACGAGGCCGCGCGGTGGGCCGACCGCGCGTTGTGCGAAGCCCGACGCGCCGAAGATACCGACCTGGAAGTGATGGCGGGGGCCATCGCTTCATTGCACTTCGGTGTTGGAGGCGATCTCCCCGGCGCGGCACGAGCGTTGGGCCGCCTGGAACAGCTTGCCCACGGTCCCCGCTTCGAGCCCCATGCCACGCTCGCGCTCGGCGCCGGCCGATCGCTCTACGAGTACCTGGCCGGTCACTACCAGGTCGCCAAGGACACGGCGCTCGAAGCCATCGAGGTCGGCAAGCAGCAGGGGATTCTGGTCTGGCGAGATGCGGTCTGCACCTATGGTCTCTTCGCGTCCTTCGTGCTCGACGATCAAGACGCCTGCGAAGCGCTGGTCGAGGAGATTCACGCCCTTCCACTGCGCGGGGCGGTGCTCGACATCAACCGTCATCTCGCCACCGGCATGTTGGCCGAGCATCGCGGTGCTCTGGTTGAGGCCGAGCGTGCGGTCGCCGCCGCATTGGCCGGCATGCGGTCTCTGGGTGCTGACCCCACCGGGCGAGCATTGGCGATGTCCGGCAATGGTCACCTGCTGATCCAGCTCTCGAGGTTTGCGGAAGCCGGTGAGCTGGTCCGAGAGCTCGAGGCCCTGGCGACGCACTCGAAGATGGTCACGATCGACCATTGGGCGAGCCTCCTCAGCGCACACCTGGCGGGGGAGACCGGCGACCCCGAGGGGGAGGTTCGAGGTCTCAGCCGCGCCCTGCAGGCGGCGGCCCGAATGGGCACCCCGCAGCTCATCTTTCCTTCGACGCGAGTCCTGAGCGGACTCTTCGGACGGGCGCTCGAGCTGGACATCGAGGTGGCCCACGTCGCTCGTGCGATTCGAGCGCTCGGGCTGCCTCCGCCGCCTGGAGCCCCCTATGGTTGGCCTCGGCCCATCGAGGTGAGAACACTCGGGGGCTTCGATGTCCTTCGCGACGAACAGCCGGCGGGTGTCAGCGGAGGCCCGGCTCGTTTGCTCCAGGCGCTCGTCGCCGCGGGCTCGTGTGAGGTGCGGCATGAGCGCATCGCGGACGACCTGTGGCCAGACGCCGAGGGGGACGCCGCCAGAAGGTCGCTCGACACCACCCTTCATCGGCTGCGACGCGCACTGGGCCGCGATGCGGTAGCGCTGGACCGGGGGCTCATCGGCATCGCCTCCGAGCGCTGTGCCGTCGATGCCTACGCGTTCGAGAAGGCGGCCTCGCGGCTGGCGGCCAACCCTTCGCCTCGTGGCGTTCGGCCGCTGGTCACGCTCTATCGCGGCCCGTTCCTCCCACACCTCGATGAGCCGTGGGCGGCCGCCTACCGCGGCAAGCTCGCCCTCGCGCTGGGGCGAGCGCTCTCGGCGGTGGCCGAGCGTGACGTCAGCGGCGTCGACGAAGACGTGTGGGCGCTCGCCCTCGAACGACTCGGGCCCGGCGACGCCGCAGAGCGGCTCCGAGCGTCGCTCGGGGGCCGTTTTTCGGCCCTGTAAGAGGTTCGTAAGATCTGGGAAACCATGGTGTTCCCATGTCGGTCGACGCGAAGAAGGCGGCAGCGATGCCGTGGCTCCTCACCACCAGCTTGGCCACGTTCCTCCTTGCGGGATGCGCGCCCGACCCGAGTTCTTCCGAGGAACAGCTCGCCGTCGCGAGCAGCGCGCTCGAGGTAGCGCTCGGCCCAGCGGCCATCGCCTACGACTTCAGCGAAGCGGATGGCCTACCCCACGGCGTGGCGGGCGATCGCAAGCACATCTTCGTGGCAGAGGCGATCCCTCCGCGCGTCTCCGTACGCCGTCGAATCAGCGGTCACCTCATGGCGGACATCCCCCCTCCGGCCGGCGGGTTCCTGCTTCCCTTTGCCGTGCGCGTCCCCGAGCTCGGAACCTTGGTCGTGCTCGACGCGGGTGGCTTTCCCAGCCCCACCCAACCCGCGATCCCCGTCGTGCACGAGTACGCCTATCAGCGCGGCCCCGGAGGCGCCCTCACGGCCACCCTCGTCCGCAGCGTGAGCTTCGCGGGATTGCCCATCGGCTTCGTCGAGGACCTCGAAGTTCTCGACGACGGTCGATACGTGGTGTCCGAGTCCGTCATCGGGGCCCTCTGGGTCGTCAACCCTGACGACAGCATCGAGATGGGCGTGTTCCCCAGCTCCTTGGACCCGGCTGACGCCGTGCCTGGCCTCAACCCCTGTGGCCTCCCCTCCGGCCTCGTGGTGGACGGCATCCCCTTCGAGCCCCCGGGGCTCTTCGCCCCCGGGGTGGGCTCGCTCGCCGCGCGGGACGGCTGGCTCTACTTCGGCAACAGCTGCCTCGGGGGCGTGCGACGCATTCCCATCGCGAGCCTGAGCGATGCGAACCGAGCGCCTCACGACCGGGGCGACGACATCGAGGTGGTCACGCCTCGCGCGCAAAACCAACCCTTCGAGATCCTCAAGGGCTTGGCCTTCAGCGCCGACCCCTCCGACGACCGCCTCTTCGCCTTGGATGCCCTCGGTTTGGGCGCGCTTCGCATCGATGTCGGCACTGGGGCGCGCGAACCCCTGGTTCAGAGCGCCACGCTCTTCAACTTTCCCGTCGCCGCGCAGTTTCTGCCTCCGCGTTTCGGCGTCTCACCCGTCGTCGTGGTCTCAGACCAGGAGCACCGCCTCGCTGCATTCAACACCGCCATCCCGGCCGATCAACTTCAGCCCTTCGTCATCACCAAGCTCTTCGCCGGCCCTTGAACCGCACCTCAAACGATTGGATGTCATCGATGAATGCTCGACTTCTCACCGCGTCTCGCTTCCTGAGCCTCTTCGGAGGCGCCGTTCTTCTCCTCGCCGCCGCCTGCGGAGACGACGAGGGCGAGGACACCTCGACCTCGACCTCGGGTAGCGGCGGAGCGACCACGACCGGCTCCTCGACCAGTGGGTCCGGCGCAGCTGGTGGGGCCGGCGGACAAGGAGGCGGACCCTCGCTCTTCGAGTGCAGCGGCCTGCCCGGCACGGCCAACATGGTCGACACCGGAAGCATCCTCATCGCCAGTCTCACGTTCAGCGATCCCCTCGATGGAGCACCGACATGCACCGTCGTCGAAGGTTCGCCCACGGAACGACTCGTCGAGTTCTGGAACGACGCGGGCAGTCGCAGACTCGAGGTGCGAGTCGGAGGACAGCTCTTGACCACGTCCCACGGGACCATCGACAACGCGAGCACGATCGCAGCCGTGACCGACCTTCCCGCAGATACGGAGGTCACCGTGCGGTTCGACGATGGGGTGGTCTTTGGATACTACGACCTCGTGTTCACCATCACGTCGACGGACACCGTCACCGTGTCGAGCGCGCAATACACCTACACGAACTCCGACTGAGGCACGACCGCCTCGAAGGGCTGAGCAGAACACGTCGTCAGGGTGACGCGGCCACCTGGTCCCAGAAGTCGCAGCCTACCCGTCCCGAAGGTCGACCGCGAGTCGGCAGTCGACGAGCCCTTTGGCCAAGGTCAGGCGTCGGCGCTCCGACACCCAAGCTGGGTCGACCCGGCGTCGCGCGCGCAGCCACACGTGCCCGCTGTCGAGGTCGACGAGACCGACGCGAACGTGGTGGTCGCAGGCGCCATCGAGCTCCGAGACGGCCCCGGGCGCCTTGGGCTCGTCGATCACGTAGAGGAGCAGGCTCGCTTTCGCGGCGGCCTCGGCGCGCCGCACCGACGGCGCCTCGAGGGCATCGGTGATCGCCGCGAGCGCGGAATGGGTCTTGGCGAGCTCGACCGCCTCCGCCATGGCAGGCTCGAGCAGGGGGCGAACCTCGAACAGGGCCTGCAGTCGAAAGAGATCGTCGCGGGCCTTGGTGACCCCCTCCCGGTAGATGTGGGAGACCCGCGGGGCGAGCTTGGTTTCATCCCGGGAGGAGGGCGGCTCGAGCAGGCAGCCGACGAAAGCGTCGGGCTGCGACTCCGAGGCTGCCATGGCGAGCCGCGTCGACAAGTCGGCTTGAGGTCCGCGCACGTAGATGATCGGGCGGGACAGCAGCCGCTGCCAACCCTCGGGTGTGTCGAGGCTCTCGTGGCGCCGCTCTTGGTGAACGGCGCCGAGGTGCTCGCGAATGCGCTTCACACGGTTCTCGACCTCCTTCAGCGGCGTCGTCACCAGCATCAGGCGGTCGCGGGTGACAGCGCGCTCGCGCGCGAGTGATGCCCGTTGCACGCGCCACTGCCACATCAGTGCGAGGGTGGCGCCGATGGCGCATGCGACGGCCAGCCGTCGCACGCTGGTCTTGGCCCTCCGGCTGATAGGGATGCGGCGACCCGTGACGCTGGCCTCGACGCGAGCCCGCAGCGCGGGGTTCATCTTGTCGTTGGTGAGATAGGTGCCCATCACGCCCCCTGCGCTTCGATGAGGGCGATGAGTTGCTCCCCCGTGACCCCGAGCCGCGCCGCGGCCTGTGCCGCGAGAGACGTCTCGGCTACCCCGGGCGCGAACTGGTAGGTGGGCCGATGGCCCTCGTCGAGGGCCACCTGCAGGAAGCGAAGCTCGGCGATGGTGCCATCCTGCGAGAGCCGTGAAGCGAACCGCAGAAAGTGGGTCGTGATGAAGGCTTGCGGGCGCAGGCGGCTCAGCATGCGCAACACGAGCTCGAAGATCTCCTCTCCCTCCGAGGGGTTGGTGCCGGAGCAGAGCTCATCGAGCAGGACCATGGCGCCCGGCGGCAGGCGCTCGAAGAGGAAGCGGATCCGCATGAGCTCGGTGCCGAGGCGTCCTTCGCTCTGGTCGACCGTCGTCTGCTGGATGAGGGAGACCAGGAGGCCGGAGGCGAGCGTCATGCGCGCCTCGCGAGCAGGCACGAAGAGCCCGGACTGAGCCATGAGTTGCGAGAGCCCCACCGCTTGGAGGAGTCGTGTCTTGCCGCCGGAGTTGGGGCCGGTGATGAGCATCGTGGCGTCGTGCCGGTCGGTTTCGATCCGACATGGGACCGGGGTGACGCCGCTCGCGAGCAGGAGCGGGTTGAACAGTCCGTCGAGCAAACGAGCGTCGCCCGGTTCGACGAGCTCGGGCAGACAGACCTCGAGTCCGGCCGCCGCGGCGCGGTCTGCGAAACCCATGGCGCCGAGGTAGAATTCGAGGTCGCCGAGCAGCTGCACGATGGGGACCAGGGAGGGGCGGATCCCCTCGTAGACGGCGTCGAGCAGGCGCGACATCACCTCGCCGTCGCTGAACCGGTAGCCCCGTGCGAGCAGCTCGAGCTTGGCCTTCCACCGCTGCCATGGCGAGCTGACGAACGGATTCGCTTCGGCTTCTTCGACCTCGAGCAGCTGGAGCGCGCGCACGCGACCATCGGCACCGATGCGCACCTTGAAGCTCACGGTGGCGAGCTGGTCGTCGAAGCTCAGCAGCGACTCCAGCGATTCGAAGGCTTCGTCTTCCCGGATGGCTCGGCCGAACTCCGCGAGCCGTTGTAGCCCCGACGTGGCACTGGCGAAGCCCCGGTCGAGGGCGAGCACGAGGTCGCGGTAGCGCGCCAGCACGTCGAGCTGGCGCCGGTTGGGGTCGAGACGATCCGCCGACGAGGTTCCTTCGATGGCGACGCGGAACCGGCCGTGGGCCAGGTGAACCGCCTCGAGACTCGCGCAGAGCTCGGGGCGATCGAGCAGCTCTTTCACGATGGCGCGGCGAAACGCGATGGTCGCCTTTTCCGCGGGCGGACGAATCAACGTCTGGACCAGATGGGTGGTCGCCACCAAGGGACGGGTTCGCCCCTCGCGAGAGGGGGTGAAACAGCTGCGGACGAGGGACGCCACGAAGAGGTCGTCGGCGAACCCGCTCGGGTCCCAGCTGGAGGGGCTGCACTGCGCCTGGGCTAGCGCGTCGGCGAAGAGGCCCCCGGTGTTGCTGCCCGCGAAGGCCATGAAAAGACTGGCATCTACCGCCACGGAGTCGATGCGCAGGTGAGGTCTGGGGTGCAACAGGTCCGGCGGCTGGACAGACTCCATGCGAGGCTGACACCGGCGGCCGGCAGAAGTTCTTCGGCTTGCGCCCATCGCGCAGCCGAGGCCGCCTCCCGCCCGAAGCGCCGTGACGCCCCCGCGGGTTCGACTCAGGGGTCGAGCACGGCCTCCCACAGAAAGCGCACGCTCGCTTCTGGCAGTCGCTTGTTGCCATAGGCCTGAAGCGCCATCTCCCCCACGAGGGCCCGGTAGAGGAGGGCCGCCCGAAGCCGAGCATCGGCGCGGCTCACGCCCGCTTCTTCGAGGAGATTCGCCACGAAGGCCAAGCGGCGCCGGTCGACCCGACGAACGACCTTCTCGGCCTCCTCTGCGCCTCGAGCCCAGGCTCGCACGTTGAGCTCGAAGTTCTCGAAGGGCACGTCGTTGTAGAAGCTCAGCCCGATGAGGGCCCAGAGACGATCGCGTGGTGTGCCCGCGCGCTCTTCCACGCGGGAGATGATCGCGTCGGTCCCTTCTGCCTCCCAGTAGGCGAGCACCGCGGAGAGCAGCGCGGCACGGTTCTCGAAGTGCCAGTAGAAGCTTCCCTTGGAGACCCCGAGGTCACGGGCCAGCGCCTCCACCCGCATGCCTTCGACCCCGCGCCGACCGATGGTCGTACAGGCGGCCTGGATCCAGTCCTCGGGTCCGAGACGTGACACGCTCAGCTACTTAGCACGCGCACCGCTTGACCATACGGGTGCGTATGGTTAGGGTTCGACCATACGCGTCCGTATGGAAGTAGAGGTCGTCATGAGCGTGCTTCAGAACGTTGGCATCGGCGGGTGGGTGGCCGCCGCTTGTTTGGTCCTTCTCGCCCTCGCGCACTCGATCCTGGGCGAAGCGGCGCTGCTTCGCCCCCTCTTCGCGGATCCCCGTTGGTCATGTGAAGGCATCCCGCGCGGCCCCGCCGAGGCCGTTTTTCGCGGTGCCTGGCATCTGACGAGTCTCTTCTGGGTCGGACTGGCCGCCGCGCTCCTGGGCGCACCCGTCAGCCTCGCCACGGCTGGGGCCTGCCTCGTGGCAGCGGCCGTGGTTCTCGTGAAGCTCCGCGGCCACCTCTCGTGGCCTCTCTTCCTGCTGGGTGGTCTCGCAAGCTTGGAGGCAGGTGGTTGGCTTCCTGAGGTCGTACCCCAGACCCTGCTCGGAGCCGGAGGTGTCGTGGCGACGGTTGCGGCGGCAGCCCACCTCTACTGGGCGCTAGGGGGACGAGCCGGATTCACACGTGCGATTCCGACGAGCGGGGACGGAAAGCCCCTGTTCGCGCCCGGATGGTTGGCGTGCACGCTGGTCGCGCTCGCGCTCGGTGTCTTCGCCGCGCTGATGCTCGACGTGGCCGATGGGGCGTCGGCCTGGTGGGCTCGCGCTGCGCTCGCGGTCGCCGCGGCCGTGCTCGCGCTTCGAGCGGTGGGCGACGGTCGCTACGTCGGCTTCAGCAAGGCGAGCCACGCATCGGCTTTCGCCCGTGCCGATGACGCCGTCTTCACGCCGCTGGTGGTCGTGCTCGCCTTCGGGGCGCTAGCAGCCTTCCACCTAGGCGCAGCGTAGCTCGGTCTCGGCCTCGGCCCGGAACCTCGAACCTCGAACCTCGAACCCGGAACCTCGAACCCGGAACCTCGAACCCGGAACCTCGAACCCGGAACCTCGAACCCGGAACCTCGAACCTCGAACCTCGAACCTCGAACCTCGAACCCGTCCGACGCCTTGTTGAATGATGTTCAATAGGCTGCTAGCGTCGCCAGCATGCGCCTCGCAAAACTGATCCCCCTCTTCATGCTCGCCTCATGCGGTGGTCCCAGTCCCGTCGGGAAGTGGGAATCAGAGAACAGTTCGTTGGTGTGCGGGCGCATCGAGTTCGAGATCGGTGCGGACCTCACGGGCCAGGGGGAAGCGTGCGCTTGTGACTTCGACATCGCTTTCGAGCAGCGCGACGACGGCGACTGGATCGCCGACGTCGAGTACGAGGGAGGACTCGACTGTGCATTCGCCACAGACGGTCGGTTCGACTGCGAGCTCAACGATGATGGGGACCGCCTCGACTGTGAAGAGATCGGCGAGTACGAGCTCGTCGAGGACTGATCGACGTCAACGGGACGACCACCGTGGTGGGCGTGCGACCGCGAGGCCATGTCATCTTTGATCAGTCCTCGACGACGAAGTCGGCGTCGAGCACCTGCTTGCGGGGCTGCGGTCGTCGCTCTACGCGGACGCGTCGACCCACGAGCTCGGCTTCGGTCTCGACGGTCTCCACCTCCATCTCCACGCGCTTGGGCGTGCTCGCCACTCGAGGCGGATCGGAGAAGAGGTCCTCGGCGAAGGGGCCGTCGGGCATGGGGCCACCGAAGCCGTCCATGTGGATGACGCGCACGCGACCCGAGCGCTTGCCCTCTTGCACCTTCTTCAGAAGGTAAGGCTTCAGCTTGGTGGCGAGCCAGCGTCGGGAGGGGCCGAGAAGCAGCGTGAGCCCGATGACGTCGGTGACGACGCCCGGGGTGATGAGCAGGGCTCCACCCACGAGCAGCATGGCGGCGCCGAGCACGCCTTCTTCGGGCATGCGCCCCTCAGACAACGCACGCTGCCAGCCCGTCCATGCGTCGGCCCAGGCGCGCTTGAACAGGCTCGCGCCGAGCATGCCGGTGAGGATGACGAGACCCACCGTCGCCGCGAAACCCATCACCGCGCTGAGCTTCGTCAGCAGGAAGAGGTCCAGCAGCGGGACGAGGATGAAGAGGAGGAGCAAGCGGCTCACGGGCGCAAACCTAAGGTCGACCGGTCGTCTTGGCTACCTCTGTCTCACAACCTGGCCACATGAAGGGGGTTGTGGTTACGCACGTTTGGCCGCCCTAAGGGGGTTCGGGGCCGCCCGCGTTTGAGCTAGCCTGTAGGTTCCGCATGGCCACCCCCACAGGTTTCGAGAGCTTCTCGCGCTCCGAGCTACGTTTCGAGCGGCTGTGCCGCGTCGTGGAAGGCGAGCCCAAGGGCCAGCTCGTGGCCGTCAAGCGTCTGCCCGAAGACCTCATCGACGACGAAGAGCGGCGCAACATGTTCCGCGACGAGATCTGGATGGCGGCCGCGCTCGCCCATCGCAACGTCGCGCGGGTTCTCTCCTGGGGGGCGGACGATCGGGGCCCCTACCTGGTGTCGGAGTTCGTGCAGGGGGTCGCCTTGTCCCGCCTCATGCGGACCGTCTTCACCACCGGCGAAGCCTTCAGTGAGCGGCTCACCGTCTACCTCGCGGCCCAAGTCTCGGCCGGTCTCGCTTCGGCCCACGCCTTGCGGGGACCCAACGGCGAGTTCCTCAACCTCGTGCACCGCGATCTCACGCCGGGCAACATCCTCGTCGGCTTCGACGGCACGGTGAAGATCACCGACTTCGGCCTCGCGAAGGCCAAGCAGCGCATCACCCACACCCAGGTCGGCTTCACCAAGGGAACGCCGGCTTACATGTCGCCCGAGCAGGTCCTCGGCAAGCCGCTCGATGGTCGCTCCGACGTCTTCGCGCTCGGCATGGTGATGTACGAGCTCTTCGCGCAGCGACTGCCCTTCGAGGTGCGCACGGTGAAGGACGCCTTGATGAAGATCGTCAAGGGCCCAGACCCCGACATCGCCGAGCACTGTCCGCGCATCGACAAGGCCCTCATCGCGCTCATCAATCGCTGTCTCAAGAAGCCGCCGGAGCAGCGCTACGAAAACGTGCACCTGCTTCAGGCCGACCTCGACAAGTGGCTCGAGCTGCACGGCTACATCGACACCGCGGATCACCTCGCGCGCTTCGTGCGCCGCAACGCCATGCGGCAGATGCGTTGGCTCGACCGTGCGCTTCGCGGTGACCTCAAGGCCGACCAGCGCTCGGGGCCATACGACCAGCAGGACGACGACGGCGGCTCCTACGAGCACGAGGGGTCGCCACCACGGGTGCCCCCGCGCGTATCCGACTTGGAGCGCTCGGCCACCTCGATCGAGAGCCCGCAGGGAGCGAGCTCGACCGAGTTGCCGCCTCCGCGCACGAGCCACCCGCCATCGGCCATCCCACCCACGAGCCTGGCGCCGGCTGGTTATAGTCCGAGCCAGCCTCACCCCTCTCACACGCCGTCCAATACGCCGGCCCCTCGCCCGAGCGACGCCCAGACCACGCGCGCGCCCGTCGCGCGAGCCCGACCGCCGGCGACGGCCGTTCCTTCCACGGCACCCAGTCCAGGCGCGGGACCCGCGCCCCACCCTCAGGGCAACCGGGACGTTGTCCCGCCCCCTGCGGGCTCGAGCTCCTCTCACGGGACGGGACCGAGACGGCCCGAAGCCCAGCACGCAAAAAAGCCCGCGCCCGCGAGCCCCCCTCGACCGCGTCGCGCCCGGGCCGAGACGGCCACCGTGGTCGCACACCGTCCGCGGGACATGATGCCCCTCGGCGCCGAAGGGGCGGCCATGCTGCCTGCAGGCTCCGTGGAGCCGAGCGCTCAGCCGGCCTCGGGCGAGTCGATCACCACCCAGCAGCCGCTCTCGCCCGACTTTCGGCGTTCACTCGAAGCCATCCACGAGCAGGCCGTGGAAGCGAGTCGTCGTTCACGGTCGGCTGCGGAGGAGGCATCTGGAGCGGCACGGGTGGCAGAGGCCGCCGCGCGACGCGCGCGCGACGAGGGCGAGCGCGCCGACTCCATGCAACGTGCGGTGCAGCGCGCGGCGGAGGCGATCGAGCTACACATGAAGGGGGATGTGCACGGCGCTCGGGCGGCGATGACCGAGGCGCACGACCTCGCAACCCACACCATGAGCGACGAGGCCGTTCGCGACGGTCGCCGCTGAGCATCGCCGCTTGACGCGCAGGGGGGCAACGGGGGACGTTCGGCCCGTGAAGCCCTGGGAGGTGGAAGAGAGCCAGACGCTCCTCGAGCGCCGTTGGCTGACCCTGCGCGAGCAGCGGGTGCGGCTCCCCACGGGCGCCGTCATCGACGAATTCCACCTCGTCGAATCGCCGGACTGGGTCGCCGTACTCGCCCAGAGGGAAGACGGCGCGCTGGTGCTCGTGCGGCAGTACCGCCACGGCGCCGCACGCGTGGGCCTGGAGCTGCCGGCGGGCGTCATCGATGCCGGTGAGACGCCAGAACAGGCTGGCCTCCGCGAACTGCGTGAAGAGACGGGCTACGAGGCCGAAGAGCTACGGTTGTTGCTCCGGGTATCTCCGGAGCCTGCACGAGGCACGGCTACCGCACACGTCTACTACGCGCCCCGGGCTCGGTACGTCGGCGCCCCCGAGCTCGATGATTCGGAGGACCTCACCGTCTGCACCCTCCGCCCCGAAGCGCTGCTATTGGCCATCGACGACGGTCAGATGTTTCACGGCGTGCACGTCGGCGCCGTTCTCCTCGCACACCGTCGGGGGTGGTTGCCGTTCTAGCTCATGCTCGACTCGCTCCCCATCCCTAAGCTCGGCCGGAAGAAGAAGCGGCACTCACAGCTCTACGTCGAGCCACAGCTGCCCATCTGGTGGGACGTCATCGTCATCGTGCTCACGGTGGTGACGCTGGCCGGCCTCCTCATCGAGGCCATGTTCGACCTGCCGCACGCGGTATCGACCTTCATGCGCTGGGCCGACAACGTGGTCTGCGCCATCTTCATCGCCGAGTTCGGTTTTCGGCTTCGTCTCGCGCCTCGCAAGCTCGAGTTCTTCCGCCGCAACTGGATCGACTTGCTCGGCGCCGTGCCGGCGGTGGATGCCCTGCGCAGCGCCCGCATCGTACGGCTCATTCGTCTGTTGCGGGTCACCCGCTTCTTCATGGTGTGGCGCCGCTTGTCCCGTCGCTACGAATTCCCGATGCCCACCGGGGCCCTCACCAACCTCGGTCTCACCACGGTGGTGATCTGGCTCGTCTCGGCCTTTTCGTTCTACCGGTTCGAGAAGCTAGAGCAGCCCGAGTTGTCGGCGGGAGACGCCCTCTGGTGGAGCATGACGACCTTGTCCACCGTCGGCTATGGCGACCTGTACCCCGTGACCAGCGAGGGCCGCGGCATCGCCGTGCTCACGATGGTGCTCGGCATCGGTCTTCTCGGCGGTGTGGCTGCGACGACGGCCACGACCTTCATCGAGTTTCGCGATCGAGGAAAGAAGGGCCTCCGGAGCTACGTGCTCCGCGATCACCTTCTCGTGCTCGGCTGGAGCGCCAAAGGCGCGCAGGCGATCGAGAACTTTCGCAACGACCCGCGCCATCACTCGACCGACGTGGTGATCATCGCCAACCAGGACGAGAAGCCGGTCGACGATCCCGACGTGCGTTTCGTCCGGGGCTCGCCGGCCAAAGTCCCGGTACTCGAGCGCGCATCGGCGGAGGACGCAGGGGCGGCGATCGTGCTCGCCGACGACCCCACCGATCCACGTAGCGACCACGAGACGGCGCTCGTGGTGATGAGCCTCCGGCGCATCAACCCCAACCTGCGGGTCGCGGTCGAGCTCGTCTCCGCCGAGAACCGAGACCACCTCGAGTACGCCGGTTGTGATGCGCTCATCGACACCCGTCGAACCATTGCCAACCTCTTGGTGCGTGCCGTGCAAGACGAGGGCGTGGGCGACGTCTTCGACGATTTGGTCGAAAGCGAGATGGGCGCCGAGATCTACCGCATCCCGGTGTGGAGCGAGTACGTCGACCGTTCGTTCATCGAGTACGCGCAGCGCATGGTCGAGTTCCAGTGCGCGGTGCTCGGCATCATTCGCGATGACCAGCACCTCATCAATCCGGAGCCGGACCTGATCCTTCGCGAGACCGACGAAGCCTTCGTGGTCGCCAACGCGCCACCCGTCTTCTGACCACCCTCAAAGGGGGGCGTAGGTCACCACGAAGGCGTCGAGGGTGCCCGTGACGAAGCCGCTGCCGAGGTCGATGCTGCCCGAATAA
Organism: Polyangia bacterium; assembly: GCA_030426145.1. Lineage (GTDB taxonomy): Bacteria > Myxococcota_A > Polyangia > Polyangiales > Polyangiaceae > JAPYTK01. The sequence continues at coordinate 2,754 of JAUHZF010000077.1, read as the reverse complement.
TCCCCGGCGACGACGATTCGGCCATTGCCGTCGACGGCCACGGCGGTCATGGCTTGGTAGCTCGCGTCCCCGAAGGCCGCATACCGATAGTAGGACGGCGCGATGGCGAAGCCGTCGTAGCTGCCGGCGCTGTTGAGCGTGGTGGCGCCGAGCTCGATCTGGCTCTGGTAGCGGCCGACCAGCAAGGGCCCGAGGGGAAGCGGCGCGAGCCCGAGCGCGCGCTGAGCCCCGTTGTCGCCGAAGACCTGGCTGTCGACCAGGGCACCGCCCGTACCGAAGCGTGCGAGGTAGATGTCATCGTTGCCTTGGGCCGCGATGGGACCGGCACCGAGGTCGATGCCCGTCTTGAAGTTGCCCGCGATGGTGAGGTCGCCGCCGAGCGCGGGGGCGAGCCCGACGGGACGGTTCTCGCCCGTACCCGCGATCACCTGGGACGCGACGTGGTTGCCGAAGAGGTCGTAGCGGCCCCAGAACGTGCGCGGTCCGTCGAGGTTACCAATGCCGCCACCGCCGAGGTTGATGGTGCCTTCGGTGACGCCGGCGATAGCGTAGCCATTGGCGAGCGCCGTGACTGCGAGTCCATACTGGTTGGCGGTGTCGCCGTAGGCGACGCTGCGCTGGTGGTTGCCGCTGCCGTCGAGCTCGAGGAGGAAGGCGTCGCGATCGCCGGCGGTCGTGAGCGGCCCGCCCCCGAAGTCGATCGTGTTCTGGAATGAACCCACGACGTAGATGGCGCCGTTGCTCCCGATCGACAGACCACCGGCTTCCTGGACGTTGATGTCGCCGTAGCGTTGGGCCCAGATCTCGTTGCCGGCGGCGTCGAGTTTGGCCACGTAGACGTCGGTGAACTGGCTGCCGGTGGCGTCGAGTGCACCGCCTCCGAAGTCGAGGTTGCCGACGAAGCTTCCGGTGACCACGAGGTTGCTCGAGGCGTCGAAGGCGATGCCGCTCACGCCCTGGAGGTCTGCGTCGCCGAAACGCTTGGCCCAGAGGTACTGACCCGTAGAGCTCAGCTTGACGATGAAGATGTCGTTGCCGTTGCTGTCGAGCGGCCCGCCCCCGAAGTCGATGGTGCCCGTGAAGACACCGGCCACCGCGATCTCGCCTGCGGTGTTGACCGCGATGGCGCGCACGAAGGCTTGGCCGAGGCCGGACAGATGCCGATCCCACTGGGGGGTGAGCGGCTGGGCCGTGGGCAGGCTGCCGCCCTCGCCGCCAGCGCCGGCGGTGCCGCTGCCGCCCGTTCCCCCAGCGCCACCGCTCGCCATCGCCGCCCCTTCGCCACCCGCGCCCGGTGTACCCCCGGTGCCTCCTGCGGATGACGTGCTGCTGGTGCTGCTGGTGGTGGTCGGGCGCTGGATGACGGCCTCGTCGGTCGAGCACGCCCCGACCACGCACCCGAACCCAGTCCCCAGCCCCACCAGGGCCCACCACGGCCTCAGCTCACCCATGATGCTCCCATCTTAGCGCAGCGGCGGGCCCCATCGGGACGCCACGCGCCCGGCGTCGGAAAGTTGCTGGTCAGGCGGCCTGGGGGTCCGATAGTCTCTTCTGTGAACGGAAGTTTGTCTCGAGGCTGGACGTAGGCAGCGTCTGGCCGTTCAGGGCGCCAGGGAGACCGCAATGCTCGGAAGAACGCTGACCAACCCTCGAACCTGGGCGCTCCTCGGTGCGGCCGTCCTCGTGGCCGCGGCCGCCAACTGTACGGGAAACCTCGGAAGCAGCCTTGGCGACAACGCGCCCTGCGATGGCGTCTTTGCGGATGTGTGCGGTCAGAGCTGCACGATCACCGAGGACTGCCCAGCTGGGCTCTTCTGCAATGGCGGAAGCTGTTACGCAGAGTGCACCCAGGATGGTGGCCAATGCGGGAGCGGACAGACCTGTAGCAGCAACGGTCGCTGTACCTCCCTCGGAGACGGAGGTGCGGGCGGCGAGTCGGGCCTCACCATCGCGGCCACCGGGGTTGGCGGTGGCAGCACGACGGGTGGTCAGGGAGGTTCGTGCGGCTCCGTCGAGGTGAGCTTCGCGCCCCAGACACCCACCGTCGTACTTCTCATCGACCAGTCGGGCAGCATGACCGACGACTTCAACAACCAGGGCTCGCGTTGGAACGTCGTCTACGACGCGTTGATGGATCCGATGAACGGGGTGGTGAAGCAGCTCGAAGGTCAGGTGCGCTTCGGCCTCGCGCTCTACACCTATGCGAGCGGGCCCACGTGTCCCCAACTGGTCGAGGTGACCCCGCCGGCACTGAACAACCACGCGACCATCGACACCACCTACAGTCCCGAGACACCTTCCGCGAATACGCCGACCGGCGACAGCATCTCTGCCATCACGCCGGCGCTCGCTGCATTCAACGAGCCGGGACCGAAGCTCATCATCCTCGCCACCGACGGCGAGCCAGATCGGTGCGAAGACCCGGATGGCCACGACCAGATCTCACGCGACGAAGCGACCGACGCAGCTGCGGCAGCCTACGTGCAAGGGATCGAGACGGTGATCATCGCGGTCGGCAACCAAGTCAGTCAGCAGCATCAGCAGGATATGGCGAATGCCGGCTCGGGACGGCCGGTGCCGGCCGCGGCCAACTGCGATGCCATCATGGACCCGGTCAACTGCGCGCCCACGTACGAGCCGACGACCAAGCAGGCCCTCATCGATGCCTTCAACGACATCATCAACGGACAGCGCACCTGCGTCTTCAGTCTCGACGGCGAGGTCATCCCGGGCAAGGAGTGCGACGGCACCGTG